>CAYLMG010000129.1:1599-4954 GCA_964384565.1 uncultured Pirellulales bacterium
CTTCTATCAGCGTTGCCTGTGGGTTGTCTAAGCGAATCACCGTCGCCGCCCGCTCAGGAAGCGCCACTAACTTAATCCTCGCCTGCGCGACGCCGCCGAGCACCACGCAAATCATTATCACTGTTAATATTTTCTTTTTACATCTCATAATCTATTCTCCTTTCAATTATCGTTATTGTTCCTTTGTATATCATTGTATAATTTCAGTGCATCGGCACCTTTGAGCTGATCCAGTTTGGCTCTGATTAGCCAATCACCCTCGCTGAAGCTGTTAAATTCCCCGCCGGGTAAACCCGTGAATGAATTGCCGCTGCCTTCGGCATCGTAGCCTACAAAGACGCCTTTTGTCCCCGTAGGATTAAATCCGACGCAAATAATAAATTCCGATGGAACATTAGTGGGTTCTACCGCCATATTTACCCATCGGGGCGCTTCTCTCCTGAATTTTGCATACGGCTGAGGGAAATCTGCTATTGTCTTGAAGTCCTTATCGCACAGCCATATATGAAAGTCTTCTTTTGGCGGCTGGGGATAACCATATCGGGAACCGTAAATTTGTACCGATGTCAGGTACCAGTCATTTCCCGGAATATTAAATTTGACTGCGTGACCGCTGCCTGCTATTGATTTTTTACCTGTCTGTCTGCCGTCATCGAAAAATAAATCCATCGGCTCCTGTGCCAGCTCACTGCGTTTGGCTGTTTTGGCTGTGAATTCACTTTCGGGCCTCTTGAAAACCAGCAACGGCTCGGCACTGTTCCACCAGGCGTTCAGACGCTCATCTTCTTTTGTTTCCAATAGTGCCTTTCGCAGCGCAGCCCCCGGGTCTGCCGGGTCGATTTCTGCTTTCGACCAGGCCTTGAAAACTTCCACAATGCCTTTGTCGCCCACTATTTCGGCAAGCTCCTTCCATAATCCTGCTCCTTTGACTATCCCTGCCGCGTTCGCATCGGCAAGCTGATTATTAAGCCTCGCCGTCCCGTCAGCCAAGTAATCATACCTGTCGGGCCAGAGCTCGCCTTTATATTTTTCATAAACACCATCTACTATTCTTGAGCCGAGATAGTGTGCCCAGCCCTCCGCTGCGACTGAGCTCATCCAGCTGTGGTCTTTGATAATACGGTACATCGCCAGGTGGCCTGTCTCGTGACAAATCCCGTAGATATGAAATATCCCGCTTTCCTGCGGTTTTTTCAAATCGCTTTCTCTGCGAATGGTAAGATACATTCTGTCCTGCCCGTCGTTAAATAATCTGACTTTTTGTTTTGGGTTGCAATTGATATTAACTTTTATCGTCTGCGGCATATCGAATCCGAATTGCTCGACGGCCACTGCTCTGGCCGCCTCGGCAGTTTTACCTATTGCCTCGGCATATATCTGCTCAATACCCTCGTACGTCACAACAGCATTATCCAGCCGATAAACCTGCTCATCAGCAGAAACCGTAATGACGCTCAACGTAACAATAAAAAATATTGCCAATTGCTTCATTGCCTTCTCCTTTTTTACTTTTTGCTTGGGTCAACAACCTTTCCCATAAACAATATACTGCCTGTCTGGTTATCTTTTATCATAAATATAAATGGGTGGTCCGCCCTGAATATTGGAAGGGGGCTTCGCATAGATGTTGTCATCATGACAACTGCAGTTGCCGCGGCCGCCTCTGTCCCCTCCTCGTTAACCTCAACAAACGCCTTGTGAATTACCGCCGAAATATATAATTCTTTAGTCCCTGTCATGCCTGAGAAATCAGCAGGCGGCAAAAAAAAGGCATCCTTCATTCCCATAGCAGAAAGTACATTCGCCAGACTGAATTCCGATGTAAATGTAAATCTCGGCAGATAAACTTTCAATTCCTGTTCACGAAGCTTCTCAAGCCATTTCTCCAAATTTTCAAACGAAAGTTCTTTTTCAATTTTTTTCACTCCCTCAACTTCTTTCGGTAATAGAACGACCATACTCAAATCATCACCCTTGTATCCAAGCTCGAGAATCTGCAAACTATCATTCCTGTAGTATTTAAACTTCTCCTCTAAATACATCATTGGCACCGTTACTGTGTTACGGGCCGAAGTGTGAAAAGGAGTATCTCTCGTATCTTTTTTATCAAACTCAACCTGCCATTTACCTTTGAAATAAATCGCATTGGTCAGCACGAGTCTTGTCAATCTGGTAAGAACACCGGGTTTGATAAGGTCTTTGATTTTTTCTCGTGTCTTCTCCGCGACCCATTTATTTATTACATTCCTCGCATTTTCGGTATCGGCGAAATCTACTTCATTAAGGCCGGCAGAATAATTAGTGTTGACCAAATCAATAAAAGTATCCAGAAATTTATAATCTTTCTGTCCCCAAAGGGCATTTGCTACGGTCAGCTCGAATACGCCCTCGGCGCCCTTTTCATTCAACTGTTTTTCCAATAAGCCGAATGCAGGATGAATCCGCCGGCCGGCAGGTTCGAAATGTAAAACTTGCGCCATTTGTTTTTCGGTATCGCCCCGAGCTCCGGCGTAAGTAAGCGCCAGTGCCGTTGAAATGCTGTAAGGCGAGAAAAACAAGTTCTTTCCTTCCGCTCCAGGGGCCCCTGCAAGCTTTCCGTAAAGCTCAAGTGCAAATTCGGTATTTCCTTTCACAACTTCGTTAACATCAACAGGTTCACTACTTTCAAATGGATTGTCATTGATGGCCAGCAAAGCACCGACGGCTAAAAGCGTCCAGATTATTAAACCTGCTAAAAGATAGATAAGTATTTTATAAATTTTTATTTTCCCTGTCATAATTAACCTCCCTTTATAAATTTATCTCTTCCTGCCGGATGCCGTGGTATGTCCTGAGTGTATATTCGAACTCTTTTTTTGTTTCCGGCTTAAGCTCGATTGTAAACTTGACCGTATCCAGATCCTCTTTCTCGAAACTGTCAAAATCACCTTTTTTCGAAATATCCCAGTATTGGCTCGCAAAGTTTCTTTTAATCTCGACCTTAACAGGTATGTCCCTCGTATTGCGAACTTCGATATTGTACGTTCGCACCTCGTCCCAGCCGGCAATATTGCCTTTACTATCGAATCTGAAGTTTTCTATTGAAAACTCCATCAGTGTCGGCTCGACAACAACATTCTCTACGGGCCCGAGATTCAGCTCAACCTCCTCGTCTATGGGTATGTACTTAAAGGCGGATTGTCCCGTATATGATAAGTGCCCCGCATTATCGACACCGCGGTAAACCTTCAGCGTCCCGCCGGGTATAGGCGTTTCGCCGAGCTTGTGCTTTTCATCATTTTTAAAACTTAAAAACCTTATAACCGAATTGCCGTAACGTTCCTGTTCATATTTATAAAGATTAACGACCGGCACA
>CAYLMG010000130.1:0-4940 GCA_964384565.1 uncultured Pirellulales bacterium
AGGCCTACAACCAGAGAAGAGCTTTTGAGCAGTTTCTTTTGCCCATCAATTCCAAGGCTGCCGATATTCCGCTGATAACGAGCGGGGATAATTGCCCTATCGAGGGCAAAGAATTCAATCTTTTTTATAGAAAGAGAAACAGCCGCCGAAATCTTTTCAGCGGCTGTCAGCGATAAAATTTCTAAATTTTTCTTTTCAAAGGCCTTATGCAAAACCTGTTTTTCCTTTTCTGTTAACACAATCCATTGCTCACTTAAAAGTCTTCAGGGTTTTAATCTTCCTCTTCTTCGTCTTCTTCCTCCGGCTCCATATTCCAATCCGGCGTTCCTTCGCCCAAAAGGTGTCTAATAAAGAAATCGCGTCTTTTTCTTTCGCCGAAACGCCCGCCGGCAGAATGTCCCATACCCGGGACAACAATCAGCTCAAATTCCTTATTTGCCTTTATAAGGGCATTGACAACCTGCATAGTCGAAGATGGGTCGACGTTTTTATCCATCTCGCCGACAATCAGCATCAATTTGCCCTGCAGCTTGTCTGCGTTAGTGACATTCGACTGCTCTTCATAATGCGGCCCGACCGGATAGCCCATCCAGAGCTCATTCCACCAGAGCTTGTCGACACGGTTATCGTGACAGCCGCAGGAAGAGACGGCAACTTTATAGAATTCGGGATGGAACAATACCGCACCTGTTGCACTTTGTCCGCCTGCGCTTGTGCCGTAAACGCCCACCCTGCTGATATCCATATACGGGTATTTTTCAGCAGCCTTTTTCATCCATTTGATTCTGTCCGGCAGCCCGGCATCGGCGAGATTTTTCGCGCAGAATTGATGAAAGTCTCTACATCGATTGCTTGTCCCCATACCATCAATCTGTACAATAATAAAGCCCAGCTTAGCCAGGGGCATCTGCCGGCTAAAGTCGCTCCACCTTTTAGCAACAAACGAACCCTGAGGGCCGGCGTAGATATCCTCTATAACAGGATAACTTTTATTCGGGTCAAAACTTGTAGGCCGGTAAATCACACCCCATATTTCAAACCTGTCATCACGGCTCATCGCCACAAACGGCTCAGGCGTCTGAAAACCGGCTGCAAACAAATCGTTAGCATCCGCTTTCTCAAGCTCCATAATAAGCGAGCCGTCACAGGATTTTCTCAGCTCGTGAACCGGCGGCGTATCAACGCGTGAATACGTATCAACATAAAATTTGCGGTCGGGAGAATACCGGATAGAGTGCGTGCCATTGCCTTCTGTCAATGCAACCAGACCCGTCCCGTCAAAGTTTATCCTGAAATAATGCATAAAGTACGGGTCCTGACAATCATAATAACCGCTGGCAGAGAACGATATCTGCCGGTTTTCAGCATCAAGCTTCTCAGTTCTGCGCCACAGCCAGTTGCCTTTTGTTATCTGGTTTTTAACCTGGCCTGTCTGCATATCATACAGGTACAAATGGTTCCAGCCATCACGTTCGGACGCCCAGATAATCTCATTCGTATCGTCCAGATACTCAAGATATTTTTTGTGCGCGTAATCGATAAATGTATCACTCTGCTCATCAATTATGACCGTCGCTTCGCCGGTTTCAGCGTCGATTTTTATGACCCTGACCGCCTGATGTCCCCTTTGATTGTAATAAAAATAAAAACTTTTACTGTCCGGCGTCCAGTGCCAGTCTTCCGTCCTGTAAAAGGGATTCGGGAAAAACTTATCATCAATTTTTATCTGTTTTTTCCCGTCGATGAGGAAAAGACAGGGCTTGCTGATAGTAATCGCATCGCCGGGCTTTTCGTATTCCATTTCCTCGTATTTCGGCTGAACCTGGTCCGGCGGGGATGATTGCACATAATGCACTATCCATTTGGGCTTTGGCTTGACAATATTGGTAATAAGCTTTTTCGAATCGGGTGACCAGGAAACTCGCCGTGAATAGTTATAATCCTTATTGCCGTCATTTGTTAACCGATACACTTCTTCGGTTAGCGTTGAGCGTATATACAAATCATAATCCTTAACAAAAGCCTCCCATTGCTCATCAGGCGATTTAATGCCTTCATTGGGATCAGGCCGCTGTCCTCGCCCTCCAAATTCCCCTCTTCGGCCCCGCCATCTTCCTCTCCGCTCGGGTCTTCTTTCTTCGGGTACTCCCGTTTTGATTTTCTTTAATTCGTATGAGTCCAAACATACCTGCCAGATAGTATCGCCTACCTGGAACTCCATCGCATTTGCATCATCGACAAACTTAATTGAATAGAAAGGTAACTCGTCTGCAGTATATTCGGTTCCGGTTTCCTCGGATAGCACCTTTGCCAGCCTGCAATGGTCAAAGGCCTTTTGCTTTTCGGCCTGCTCGGCATCAACCAGGATAAACTCCTTCGTATCATCCCGCAGGTCGTTCCTATACCAGAATCGCGGCTCATCTTCGATCCAGTTCGGGTCAATAGAGCCCTTATAAACAAGACCTTGAAATTTCCTTCTTAGTCTGTCAGCTTCTCTGTAGTCTTCACGGGTAGCTGCCGCAGCCTGTGAGAGACAAAGGCCTAACAATAATGAAACAAGAAGTGCGGCACAACAAATTCTTTTTGCATTCATCACTTTCCCCTTTCAGGAATAATTAAAAAAATTTATCATCCTCCGCCCGCTGCAGGCGGAAAGATAAAAACAGTATCATCTTCGGATAATACCGTGTTGATATCAGATTGCCTGCCGTTAACAGCGATTAATCTAACCTGTTTTTCAGGCAGGCCCAGCTCTTTGACAATGTCCAATACTGTGCCTCTATCTTTTATCTCAGTTTTTCCGTCATCGCCCTCTTTTGAATATTTGGCGAAAATCGACATCAGCTTAACGTTCACCTTCATAAGCTCAATCCTTCAATCAGGCCAACATCAGGCGTGTTAAAGTTTGCCTGGTAGGTTCGCCGTTATTATCCCAGCCCCGCAGCTGGTAATAATCTTCCATCAATTCCTTAAACGGTATGACCTTTCCTGCACGGAAGCCTTGCTTTGCAGAGTTATACATCTTTTTGGGTATCTGGTCTGTCTTACCATCATATCCATCACGAATATTCAAGAGTCTCTGGAGGTTAAAGATACGCTCTCCGGCAAGCATTAAATCTTTAGCGGAATAGTCCCAGCCGGTAATCGCATCGAATAGTTTTGCCAGGTCGGTTAACGACCAGCTTCCGCCATCGACCATAAACATACAAAGGACAAGCGAATTAACCAAGCCGCCAAGGTCCTGACATTTAGCAGCGACAAGACTCTGGTTTTCTCTTTCGAAAAATTTAACGCAGCCTTCGGTTACCCCGACTTCGGGCATAAAGAATCCACCCATCTCAACATCTTCACAGGGACCTCTGAAATGACAGGCACCACGTGTCCCCGTAGCGTATGATGGTGCAAGCGAAATACAAGAGCGTGCATCATGAGCAGGAAAATCGAGTCCTTTGCAATGGACTACCCTTTCGACAGCTTTCGGCCCAATCTTTTCAGCAGCCTTTAATGTGCCTTCTGCAAAAAGTGCTCCGAAACCTTCTTTTTTACCAATCTGCTCGCATAGTTTCAGAAACACCTCTGCATCACCGAATCTTATCTCCATTCCGCCGGTATCTTTTTTCGTAATAAGGCCCTGCTCGTAGCAATCCATAGCAAAGCCGACCATAGCGCCGAGTGATATGGTATCCACACCGAGGCGGTTTGCTATGTCATTGGCTATCGCAACGACCTTTGGGTCGCCAATCATAAGGCTCGTTCCCATCATACCAAGCGTTTCGTATTCAGGGCCAACACCCTCATAAGCATACTCGGCAGGTTCGGTAATTTTGATTTTACGGTGACATCCAATTGGGCAGTAACTACAAGGCCAGGGCTTTGCATTGAGAACCTCTGTGTAATGCGGCGCACCAAGCGTCTTTGCACCTTCCGGCCAGACGTCACCATCCCAGTACTTAATCGGCATATCGCCAAGACCTTCTGCTGTTTCGCACAGAATCGGCGTGCCGTGTTCTCTAAAACCGTTCTCTTTTACGTTTTTATTTATCAGGAGATGGTATTCTTTGATAAGCTGTTTTGATATCTGCGGGTCGGCAACCGGCACTTTCTTTGTGCCCTTAACTACAATAGCCTTTAAGTTTTTGCCGCCCATAACTGCACCGAGCCCGCCTCTGCCTGCAAAGCTGTGTTTATCCATAGCAACACAGGCAATTGCGACCTTGCGTTCTCCTGCAGGGCCTATGCACGCAATAGCAACCTTTTTGTCACCAAGCTCGGCCTTTATTACATCATCGGTTTGGTAAGTGTCCTTGCCCCAAATCCCTGATGCATCTTTTATTTCAACGTTGTCATTATTTATATAGATATACACAGGTTTATCAGCCTTGCCTTTGATAACCAGTGCATCGAAACCACAGTCCTTGAAATTTGGTCCCCAGTCCGCTCCTCCTGCGGTATCAGCAAAGGTTCCCGTGACCGGTGAATTGCTTATGATGCTGAATTTAGCTCCTCCGGGGACAGCTGGCCCCTGAAAAGGCCCGGTTGCGAAGATAAGAAGGTTCTTCGGGTCATAGGCATCGGTTTTGCCTGTTAGCTCTTTCTGAAGAATCCAGGCACCGAGACCTGCACCTCCGATAACTTTTTTAAGAACATCCTCTTCTATGTCCCCGACTTTTGTTGTTCTATTTGTTAAATCCACCCATAAAATTTTTTGCCAGTATCCGTTCTTCATCTATTTGTTCCTTCTTTTTTTTCTCCCTCATTAGTTAATTTTAATATGATAGCCGATTTTCACCTTAAAATCAACCTTTATATGTTGACAAAAAAAGAAAAATGTTTTATAATCATAGTTTATATATCAAGTCACATAAAGCTCTGCTAAGGGAATATTAACTCGCCGTCGGTTAGTGACGTTCTCAAAAAAATAATAACCAAGTAGCCGAAAT
>CAYLMG010000131.1:0-4893 GCA_964384565.1 uncultured Pirellulales bacterium
ATCCTAAACAATGTCTAATTTTCAAATGATGGAAATTCAAAACGATATAGAACGACGGGAGAGTCCGCCACAGGATAGCGTGAATATCAAATCTGAGTCGGGGTAATTTCGGTTGATATTTTGGCTGGTTTCTGGTATAATATTCAAAATTGAAAGGGGAAGTTTTTTTGAGCTTTTACCAGAGGAATCCCGGGTGAAATCTTTTTCGAGGAGTGGTTTATTAAACAGAGACTGCTTATTTTGGCTATAGTTCTGCTTTTTGGCCCTGCCGTTGGTGCGTGGGAAACGTGGACGTTCATTATTACCGCTGACAGCCGCAGCGAGTCACACGAGCAGACCCTTGGGGTAAATGTGGTGATACTCGGCGAGCTGGTAGAAGAAATTCTCGCTGCGAATCCGGACATGTTTCTATTTCCAGGTGACCTGTGTGTCGGCGGTACGGAGCAGGAGGTTCTGGAAGAGGAATTTCTTCAATGGCGTGATGTTGTGCAGCCGGTGTACGAGGCTAATATTCCCGTCTATATTGTGCGCGGCAATCATGATGGCGGCGATTCAGCCACGACAACGGCGTGGAACAACGTATTTAAGGATGAGACTTCCAGCGGCGGGCTGGACTACAGCCTGCCTCAAAACGGCCCGGACGGCGAAAAGAATCTGACTTATTCAGTTACACACAAAAATGCTTTTTTTCTCGCTATTGATGAATGCACGACCGTTAACCATCCCAAGAACTATGTCGAACAGAGCTGGATTGATACACAACTGGCCAGCAATACCCGGCCTCATGTTTTTTCTTATGGTCATTTTACCACGTTTAAGATGATATGGGATAGTCTTGGTGACCATCCTGCCGAGAGAGATGCCTTCTGGCATAGTCTTGAGAATGCCGGTTCACGGGTTTATTTTTGCGGCCATGAACATTTTTATCATCATACCACAGCCGACAATGATGGTGACCCGAACAACGATATTGACGAGGTAGTCGTCGGCAGCGCCGGTGCACCGGTTCATATTTGGGACGGCAACTACACCGGTGATAATAGCGGATACGAACTAACCGACATCTATCATACGACACGATTCGGTTACGTTCTTGGGACCGTAACAGGTCACGATGTTACCTTTACCTGGATGCAGCGTGACAGCAATGACCAGTCTGTTCAGGGTTATTACCTGCCTGAGTACAGCTGGTCGTACACTGTGCCTTTTTCAGGATTTACATTCAGGGAATTTGCTGCCTTTGCTGCCTGCTGGATGAGTACGGACGCTGCTGGCTGCGGCGATATGGATTTCGATGGGGACGGTACCGTTAACCTGAACGACCTTCAAATGCGGCTGGATATGTGGCTTGACGACTCATAGCTGTATTAACTGCCGACACAGGCGGCGGCAAATACTAAGCAGCCAGTCTTCGGTTTAAAACAATAAAGGCCTGCAAAATCAGCAGGCCTCGCAATCTTTTGAGCAAATAATCCTTATTATTTTCTTTTGCGGAGCATTGCCAATGCGCCAAGGCTGAGCAGCGCAATTGTCGTCGGTTCAGGAATGCAGATATCATGAATTGAGATAAATACCGGCGTCGATTGGGGGACATCAACGTAGAAGAGAAAACTTATCCAGGCGGGATTTCCCACATCGACGCGTCCCCAACCTGCCCCAATGGGCTGGGTGCCGTACTCGTACCATAAAGCCTCCATCGTATCGGCGTAATAGGCATTATAGCCTGGGATGGGTAACGCCTCAGGGTCCGGTTCCATAGGAACATCGGGAATTTCTATGATCGAAGTTTCCTGCCACCTGTAATCGAGAATATCCAAATGCGTCAGAGGGTCATTTGCCTCGGGAACATATACTGTCAACTCCCAATCCTTCCAGCGCAATGGGTCCTCAATATTCTCGATGAGAAGCTGTATTTCTGAGTGATTAATAATCTCGAGTTGTTGAATATCAACGATGTAAGGATCTGGATTAGTGTCTAAAGGGCTGCCTAACTCGATTGTAACAACAACAGCCCAGGATGGGATTGTAAAGACAAGTACTCCGCACACGCTTATAAAAACAAATAAATTCCTTCTCTTCATCTCCGTCTCCTCAATTGCTTTCCTTAACTACTCTCCTTAAATATTCCGCTCTGTAACTATTCCTTAATAGAATAGTTTTATAATAATAAATTAAAGTATTATTACTTTTTTGTCAAGATAAATTTTGAGAAAAATGTAATTTTTTTATTCAAAGTCCAAATAGTTCGTAACTTCAGGTTATAAAGGCCATTATAAACGGAGAACCCTCTGATTTTGAGCCCTTTTGAAAAAATTTTTTACATTGAAATAGGCAATTTATAGCAGATACACACACGCAGAGTAAAGACAGATATCGACATTGAATATCCAATATTGAAAGCAAAAACAGAAGGCAGAGGGCGAAGAAGCTGAAAGCCTTTCTCGACCATGAAAGAATTTGAGCAGATAATTAAACCACAAAGTCCGGGAAATTCGGTACACCATACTTGCCGAAAAGCTCTTTTACTTTTTCATCATAGGCCCTCCCAGCAGCCGGTTCATCTTCGAAACATCCGAGATAAATTCTTTCACCCTTATAGATTATACTGGCCATAAACCTGCGGTCTCTTTTATGAAAATACACACCTTTATATTTCGAGCTGCAATTTCCGCGTCGTTTCCTCGCGTTCCAGCTGTTCTGCTGAGCCGTCACAAAACGCAGATTCACCTTTCGGTTATCTAAGCCGTTATGATTTATATGGTCAATAATTCTTTTTTCCTGCCCCTATAATATCTGCCGATGCATCATGATGTTGTTCCTTCTTCGTTTACCGTTTTCCGAGTCATCCTTTCGCACGGTATAAAATCTTCTATCGTACCTTCCTGCACACCATTTATGCTTTGAAAGGCTTTCATAATCTTCGGCATCGACTATTGAGAATTTACCCGGTGTAAGGGGTATCCTGCGGAAGGTGTAGCCGTACCGTAATTTTCTGTAAAGCAGTGTTAGCCAGACGACCAGCCGATAGATACATTCCGGCAGATAAATTTTAACCTGAATCTCTCGCAATTACCCTCCGTCTTCCGCCCCCTGTCTCTTATTGAATGTTGGATGTTCAATGTTCTATGCCGGACGTTTGCATTTTGTCCTATGTTCCCCCGTATTCTGTCTTCTGTGTTCTGTTTTCTGCTTTCCATCTTCCGTTTTCGAGATGTGGTTTTTGACGTAAGAACTTATTTATAAAGGGATTAAAAAAATTTAGGAATTTTTGTTTTTTCTCAATACCACCCCGTGCGCTTTTGCGCGCATTTGCGTGCTTATCGGGGACAGATCAGAAGAAAAATTTGCTATGATTTTGGTTTTTTCAGGGGATAAAATTTTATTTTTTTTGATGAAAATTTTTATTTTTCGTGTATAATACTGCTGTTTGTTGAGAGGATATTTGTTAGTCCTTCCGGAATATTCTCTTTGGTAAGTGTGAGGGACGGATTTAGTTAGTGGTCTGTTCACAGGCCGAAGGAGTAAAGTAGTGAGTACAGGTACAGTAAAATGGTTTAATGAGAAGAAAGGTTTTGGTTTTATTACACCTGATGACGGCGGCAAGGATTTGTTTGTTCATTATACAGCAATCAAGGCCAAGGGTTACGCCACTCTTGAAGAGGGCCAGAAGGTCAATTTCGAGATTGGAGAGGGCAAGAAAGGCCCTTGCGCAACAGAAGTAGTCCCTGAGTAAAGAATAGTGATACAGCCAAAACACAAGGCCCCGCGAGAGCGGGGCTTTTTGTTTTGGGATTTATTTTTTTCAATTGGAGTGGCGAGAGACGAATTTAACCGCGTGGGGCAGAAGATAGAACACAGAAGACAGAATACGGGGGGACATAGGACAAAATGCAAACGTCCGGCATAGAACATTGAACATCCAACATTCAATAAGTGGAGGAAGGAGGGGTGAGTATTAAGCGAGAGGTTCGTAGAATTTTTTCGGTTTGGCGGCGAGGGTGTTGGTAAGGGTGCCGAGTTTTTCGATAGTGCAATCGATTCTGTCGCCTTGTTCGAGGAAGTGTCCTGTGGCGACGGCTACTCCTGCGGGTGTTCCGGTTGCAATTATATCGCCGGGCTCGAGTGTTATTAAATGACTTAGAAAAGAGACGATGTCCTGGACGGGATAAATCATTTGAGCGGTGTTTGCCTTCTGGCGGGTGCGGCCGTTAACTTTCAATTCCATATCGAGGTTGTGGACATCGTCAAGCTCGTCGGCAGTGAGCAGGTAGGGGCCTGTGGGCAGGAAGCCGTCGGCCCATTTTCCGTTCAGCCAGTCGTAAAATTCGTCCCAGGGTCGGGAGATTCTGGCTTCTTTGAATGTTACGGAGCGGGCTGAGACGTCGTTTGCGATGGTGTAACCTGCGATTGCGTCGTTAGCATTTTCGGGTTCTGCGTTTTTGATTTTTTGGCCTATGACGACGGCGAGCTCGATTTCGTAGTCGATGTCACGGCTGAAAACGGGCCAGGGAATTTGGTCTTCTGGTCCGATAATGACGGTTGGCGGCATAAGGAAAGGGCGAGGTACGGTATTATGACGGGCGGAATCAGACAGGCCGAGCTTGAAGCCGCGTTTGATAGAGGCTTCTTTTATATGTTCGCTATAGTTTCCAGCGAGAGCGATTACTTTCGGTGGATTTGGGATTGGAGCGAGGAGTCTGACGGAGTCGAGAGGTAAAAAGTCGGTTGTGGTTTTTGTTAGTTTTTCGAACATTTCGAGGTAGAGTCGGCCCTGCTGGAGTATTTGTATTACGCTCGACGGGGGATTGGTAAGGTTTTTTGCCGATGGTATGTCGATTATGCCGGCATCTGTGAGGATGCCGCAGCTTATCGAGCTGTCTTTGGAATATGTTA
>CAYLMG010000132.1:0-2009 GCA_964384565.1 uncultured Pirellulales bacterium
TCCTTCCAGCGATACGGCGAAGCGAAACAACCGCCGGGCCAGCGAATCACAGGGGCTTTGAGCTCGGCGACAGCTTTAACGAGGTCGGGACGGAAACCGCCGGCCTTGCGGACCGAGGTCTGCATCATACTTAGCTGGTCAATGTAAACCTTTCCTTTTCTCAATAACTCTATCTTCAGAGTAGCGTTATCAGCAGAGGCTTTCGGAGCGAATTTGAACTTATATTGCTTCCACTGTTTTTTAGGCATTCGTATTTTGACCTCGTCGAGTAAATCATTAGCATCGAGAAGCTTTAGTGACAGGCCGGCGGGAGCAGAGCCTCTCAGCCAGAGTGAGCCGGAATAGGTTTGGCCTTTTTTTACAGAGAAATTTTCCTGCATAATTCCGCAGCCGCCCTTTTCAGCTTCGATGTACTGGCAGTAGCTGCTGTTAAAGGGGTCTTGCTGTGTTACAGTGGCTTTGACTTTACCGAAGGTTTCGAAGTGCCTTGCGGTAATATCGGCTTCGACAATTTTGGGCAGGCCTTTGAAAAGCGTATTGCCGTCGAGGTCTTTGACTTCGATGTTTCTGTATTGTGCCTGGGTTGACCAGGTACCGAGGCCGACGCGGCCTTTAAGATGCGGCTCGGTCGTGTCACTGAAATCGAGGAGCATTTGATTATCGAGCCAGACCTTGATGTTTTCTTTTTCACAGCGGACGCGAATATCGTACCATTTGTTTTCCTCGATTCTTCCTTCAACGGTCGGCCCGACCATTCCCCATTGACTACCCCGTGAACCTTTTTCCAGGCTGTGGCGGATATTTCCCCAGCCGCCAAGATTGCACCAGTAAAATTCTTCGTCACTGATTCCCCTGAAAAGTATAAGGAAACCTTCCGAGCCGCCTGTCTTTTTGGCCTGGAGCGTAAATTCATAATCCGTCCAGCCGGTATTTCCGAACCAGAGGCGAATATTATCTGCCAGACTTTGCTGCAGGAGTGCATCTTCATCTATGGACCAGAGGCCCGCGTGCTGACCGGCCTTCTCTTCAAAACTTCTGTTCCAGACCATTTCAGCCCAGAGGCCTCCGTTGACGGAATGATAGATGTGTTCGAGAAAATGGCCGTAAATCTTTTCGTCGATTCGGCTGGTGACATTGTCAGCATCGACAGTGATTTGCACGGATTGTTGAGCAAATAATGTCGACGAGAAGACCAAAACAGCAGTAAATATAACAAAAAACAGGTTTGAGTATTTGCAGTTTTTCATAATTACACCCTTCAAATTCCGGTTAGTAATGCCGAATAAAAACAGTTTCTAAAGAATAGCTATTTTTCAAAATTTTTCAGGTTACGCTCTCTTTGCCGATCCAGATTCCGGCAATCCAGGTGCCAAGGACACTGCCAATATTAGCAAAAGCGACAATGAGTAAAATTCTGGTAACAGGATTTTTCCAAAAACCTTTAACCGTAGAAGTGTCTGTAGGCAACTGCTCAAAATCATCGACGGTCGGCTTTCTAATCCAGGCTTCAACGAGACCTGCGACCCAGCCGGCAGCGAATGCAGGGTTCAGGCTCGTAAAAGGAGCAGCGATAAAGGCAGAAAGAATAGTTACCGGATGAGCAAGAGCGACAGCGGCACCAAGAGCAGAAAGCGAGCCGTTAACGAACAGCCAGACGTAAATATTTTGCAGAAAAGCTTCGGTGCCCTTTGCGAAAAGGCTGTAAGTTATAAGAGCGATAACAGCTGCAGGTATTGCCCATTTGAAGATTGTCGGCCAGAAGGATTTAGGCGGTATCTTTATAAGCTCGTCAAGCGACTGCTCTTTTTTGATGCTCTTTTTTATTCCCCAGATGTGTCCTGCACCGACGACGGCGACGACTTTCGGGCCGTCAGCATGACGGATTTTCTGTGCAATGTAAATGTCACGCTCGTCCAAGAGACGACGTTTAACCTCCGGCAGCTTTTCTGCAAACTCGGAAAGAGCGGCTTCGAGCTGGTCTTTTGTTTTCAACTGCTCGATTAGTTTTT
>CAYLMG010000132.1:2109-4893 GCA_964384565.1 uncultured Pirellulales bacterium
TCGGAAAGAGCGGCTTCGAGCTGGTCTTTTGTTTTCAACTGCTCGATTAGTTTTTCGTCGATTTCCTCGCCGACGACGAGTCCTGCAATAAAATGGCTGAGTATTTTAATCTTATTCCAGAACGACAAGTATCTGAAGACCCGCTTTAGTGTTATTTCGATTTCCCTGTCGGCAAGGATGACCTTTGCATTGACCCTGCCGGCCTGGTTTACGGCTTCGAGCATCTCGGCTCCGGGCTGGATGCCGAGTTTTTCACCGAGCTGACGATAAAAAGCGCCGAGGATAAGCTGTGCCAGAAGAAGAGTCGATTTTTTCTCGCGGATGATTTTGAAGATGTTCATTTTTTTCCAGGCGTCGCGGTCGGTCATAACCCTGTATCGCGGCTCGCAAAGCTCAATACAGACGGAATCCGGCTTTACGCTCCGGATTGTTTTTTTAACGTCTTCGACACTTTCTTTCGAGACGTGAGCGGTGCCTACGAGAAAAATATCCTTTCCATCAAGATTGATTTTTGTAACGCTTTCGGGAAGCGATTGTTGTTCTGCCATAAAGCTACCTTGTAAAAATATTAAAAAATTATATTAGCAGAAAAGAGTTAAAAATACAAGGCATAAGTTGTGTGAAAGAATGCAGAATTCGGGATTGAGAAAGAAAAGACAAAGATAGTTTCATAATCTGTTTTTGGTCTGCTCGAGACGAGTGGCTTTTTTCAAGATTTTCTTTTCCTTAGCGGACAGGCTGTGTATTCCGGAATTGTGCACTTTCTCAAGGATGCGGTCAAGCTCCTGTTGAACCTGCTGCTCCAGGACTCTCTGCTTATTCCATTTTTTAGCTTTTGTTTTCATCAGCCATCTGGCTCTGAGAGGTTTCGATAAAACGTAAGCGGCGCCGACAATCATACCTGCGAGGTGAGCGGCTTCGCCGCCTGCGTTTGAAAATCTGTCAGGCTTGAGCAGGATGAGAATGCTAATAAGAGCAAAGATAATGGCCAGTACCATCATAGGTATAGGAAAGATTCCTAAGACAAAGACTCTCAGGGACGGGAAGAGTAAAGCACAAGCGGCAATAATACCAAGGATAGCTCCCGATGCACCAATCAAAGGTGCAACAGGGAGCCAGCCGACAAGAGTAAGGAAAGGATATAGGATTCCACCCGCGGCACCGCAAATAAGATAAACAGTTAAGAACTTTCTGCCGCCCCATATTCTTTCGAGCATCGGACCAAAGAAAAATAAGATGAGCATATTCCAAAATATGTGACGAAAACGGGTGGGGTCATGCAAAAACTGGTAAGTTATTAACCTCCAGAACTGCAATGTTTTAGCAATAGTTTCAGGAAATACCGAGAACCGTTCGATAGCGAAAATGCCGAGGGTACGGTTTATGTATGTAAGAAGAAAGACAACACAGTTTATTATAAGAAGCCATTTTACGACAGGAGTGATTCTTGGAAAACCAAAGCGCATCCGGGGGGCATACTGGTAGCGGTACTGGTAATTTTCCTGAGTGTAATCTCTGTCGTAAAGACCCATCTGTAAGAAATCCTAAATTCTAATATCTAAATCCTAAACAAATTTAAATATCGAAATCCGAAACAAAAACCATCAATATTATAATATCGTCAAAATGACGAGATGTTCAAGAAAAGTTTCGCCCAAGGTGTGAATATTTAGACAACCGGTGTCATTTTTTCGAAGTAGTTTTGGTTTTCGGTTTTAATTTTTGGAAGAAAATCATCATAGCGACGCCGAGGGCAAAAAGGTAGATAGCGAGGTTCTGGGAGATTGTGCCGCCTTTATAAATATTCCACCAGCGGTATTCGAAGGGATTGTCGTCTCGTAGAAATTCGATTAAGAAACGGGTAACGCTGTAAAGCATAAATAGTAAAGCGAAGGTGCATCCCGGCCTGGCAAAGAGCTTTTTAGGGTCGGGGGATTTGAGGTTTTTCTGCGTCCTTCTCCAGAAAAGATAAAGAATAAGAGAAATTAAAGCTGCGTTTGCAGAAGAATATAACTCAGTCGGATGGACGGGTAAAGGTTTTAATAAGCCGCTATCGACAATCGCTTTTTGCTCGGGCGTCAGCTTGTCATAAGGTTTCAGGTCGGAATAATATTGTCCCTTTTCGTCGGTATAGCCGTAGAAATCGGGCGGCGGCGGATTTATATAAGGTTCGGAGCGGTTTCTTTTCGGGTTCGGCTCAATCTGGCTCAAGTATGAATCCGAGCCGTAAGGAAAAGTAACAGCCCAGGGCAAATCGGCAGGTTTGCCAAAACAGCAGCCGCTTAAGAAACAGCCGATTCTTCCAAAAGCAAGAGCGAGCATAAATGCGATTGCGAGGATGTCAAGATGCTGGGGGATATTCAGCTTGTGATACCGGAGAAAAAGGATGATAACAGTAATAGCAAGGATAAAGCCTCCGAGCAGCACAAGGCCGCCCTGCCAGATAGCAAATACAGAAAGGAGGTTGTCCCTGAACCTGTCAAAATGTTGAATCACGTAAAATAACCGTGCACCAGCGACGCCGGCGATTAGTGCGTAAAGTGCTCCGTTCGTAACAAGATTTGGGTCAGGAGTGATGTTGCGGCTGAGCCTTCTTATCAGCCAGATAGCTGCGACCAGGCCGATGACTATCATCAGCCCGTAACTTTTCAAGGTTAAATTCGTAAAAGGTATCGTGAAAAGTTCCGGATGCATATCTTCGACACTCTTAAATCTAATTTATAATCAGCCGCAAAGAAAATCTCAAGCTTGACGTATTATATCGTTATTTTCGTCGAGGACAAT
>CAYLMG010000133.1:0-3100 GCA_964384565.1 uncultured Pirellulales bacterium
TCGTAAACGGCTGTACTTTTAAGCCTGTAATCGGCGCTCAAGTCCACAACTTTTACTCCTGCCGCCAGCAGTTTCGGCACAAAGCCCATCGAGACCTTATGCGGCAGACAGCACAAAGCGACATCTGACGTTTTGCTTAACTTGTCTAAATCCAGCGGTTCGATATCCAGCTCACATCGGCCCTTAAACTGACCGTAAATGTCACTGGCTTTGCCGCACTCCTCAGGCAAGGCCGTCAGATACACCACTTCCGCCTGCGGGTGCCGCAAAAGTATCTCAATAGAGTCCATGCCCGTGTAACCGCTCGCACCGATTATAGCAACCTTTAACATTAATTGACCTTTCCATTTACTATTGATAATCCCGTCACTAATTTAACAAATTTCAGTCAATAACTCCAATCCTGTCCGCTGTCTTTTTTACAAGTGTCTCGCCTTTTTGCAGCAGTGCCAGTGCCGATGAAGAAACAACTAAAAGCGCACCAATCAAAAAATAACTATCAAAAAATTCTTTAAATATTACAATACCCAGCGTAAAACTCAAGACCGCCTCGAACTGGCCCAGTATTGATGCAATTTTAACCGGCAGATATTTATAACCGGTCGTCATCAAAAGCTGTCCGACAGTTGCTGTCACTCCTATCAGAACAAGTATAATACCACCTGCCAGGCCAATCTCACAGCTTTTAATATTACTCGGCACGACTACGAGCCAGAAACCTACCGCACATTGTGCAAAAAATATAGCATACGATGAATCGGTCCTGTGAAGCTTGCGAACCATCACAACCACCATCCCCGCAAGCACCGCACAGAATACCGCCAGGGCCTCATAGATGCCAAAACTGCCTAAAGCCGGATTCTCGCCTCTGCCGCTGGTCAGCAGATATATCCCAAAAAACGAGCCGACCACGGCGGCAGCCGTCACGGCTCCCAGCCGCTCTTTGAGAATAAATGCACCGAATATGCACGCAAAAACCGGATACGTATTTATCAAAAGTATGCCTTTGCCGAGACCGACTTTTATTATTACCAGATACGTAATAAAAACACCGACACCGCCCAGAAGTCCACGCAAAAGCAAAAGCTTATTATTGACAAATGTTAGCTTGATTTTACCCGTCATCGCTGCTCCACCCAGTATCGCCATACCTACTACAAAGCGAAACATGCTTGTCTTGAACGCATCGATGTGCGAGACATATTTTATAAGCGCACCCATCACCGAAAACAGCACACACGCAGAAATCATCAGCGCTGCACCTTTGATTTTATGCTCTTTTTCCGTCACCTCAAAAACCTCATTTCTTCCGATATATATAAATCGAGGTGCATTCTAACAAATCAGCTCCGAACATTAAAGTGCATACCACTGATATGAAACGACAGGAAGTGAGCCTGCTTTTCCTCAACTATTCACAGGCAGATAAGCAGCAGACTTTATTGTTTCTATCTGATTTTCAGAGTGGCAAGGGCGATAGCAGCGAAGGCAGCAGCCAGCAGCCAGAAACGAACAACAACCTGAGGCTCAGACCAGCCTTTTAAGTGAAAGTGATGATGAATGGGTGCCATCCTGAAAAGTCTCCTGCCGCCTGTGAGCCTGAAATAAGAGATTTGCATAACGACGCTCATCAGCTCGATGATAAAGACACCGCCTATAACGAGAAGCAGAACTTCGTTTCTTGTAACGAGAGCGCCATAGCCCATAGCCGCGCCGAGCGGAAGAGAGCCGACGTCACCCATAAAGACCTGAGCAGGGTGACAGTTGTACCACAAAAAGCCGAGAACTGCGCCGAGAATTGCAGCATAAAAGATTGACAGCTCTGCAGCTTCCGATATATACGGTATCAGCAGATAGCTCGCCCAGGTATCTTTGATATTTCCTGTAGCGGCCATAGTTTCCGAAGCGACATAGCAAAGAATTGCGAGAACGAGGCTGACGATTCCGACAAGACCTGCGGCGAGTCCGTCCATTCCATCCGCGAAATTTACGGCGTTACTGGTGGCGGTAATATAAAGGATTGCGATGATGACGAAGACCGCGTTAGCCAGCGGCAGGCCGTGTTTGTAGAACGGCAGCCAGAACTGCCGGCCGTCGGGGATGTTCACAAAATCCGCGTACAAAAAAGATGCGATAAGAACGGCGCCTCCTATCTGGAAGATGAGCTTTTCCCAGGGTCTCAGGCCATTTCGTGTACGATGTCTTAATTTACTTGTAAGCTTGAGCCAGTCATCGACGCCGCCGAGCGAGCCAAACCATACTACAAGTACAAAGGCCTTCTGGACAAAGGGATTGTTCAGCTTCGCCCAGAGACTGGTTGCAGCAAGACAGGCGAGGATAATAATCAGGCCGCCCATAGTTGGAGTGTTCGTTTTTTCCTTTGTCAGCTCATTGAGAGCAGCGTGGTGAAATTCGGGCTTATCACCTATTTTTTTTCTCATCAGCCATCGAATAATCTTCGGGCCGAGCAGGATTGCGATAAGGAAACTCGTCAGAAGAGCTGCAATGGAGCGAAACATAACATTCTGGTAGGCATAGAAGCCGAGCCTGTGTGTAAATACATCTCTTAGATACCATAATAAATGGTATATCATCTCACCACTCTTATCTTTCTTCTTTTCGGCCGGCGGCCTGCGAGCCGAAAAGCTGTTTTAGTTTCTCGACGGCCAGCTCAAGTTTAGCACTGCGCGAGCCTTTGAGAAGTATTATATCAGAATCCTTAACGAACTTGTGCAGATTATCGCAGGCTGAGCAGGTGTCGGGGAAAGATTTTGTTTGCAATTTGTGCCGCGCAGAAACCTTTGCAGAGTTAGCGGCAATTTTCGACAGCGGACCGGCGGTCAGCAAAAGAGCAATTCCTGTTTTTGCAATATCATCACCGAGCTGTCGGTGGAAGGTTTCAGAAAGCTCGCCAAGCTCGTCCATATCGGCACAAATGAAGACGCGTCGACGTCTTTTTGCGGGGTCTATTGTACTTAGAATCTGCAGAGCACTTCTCATAGATGCGGGATTCGCGTTATAACAGTCATTAATAATTGTCAAATTTCCAAGCTGAAGGATTTCAGTACGCATCGGTACGGTTTTGAAGGATTTTATTGAC
>CAYLMG010000133.1:3200-4883 GCA_964384565.1 uncultured Pirellulales bacterium
GCAAAAAAGCAGTCGCCTTCTTTTACGGTTCGAGAGTCTATGCTTACGCCGGTGATTTCGTTGCTCGCCGCTTGTCGCTCGTCGCTCGCAATCGCTTTAAGTTCGGCACCGATTATTTCAGCAAGCTCACTTACTGTAAACTTTTTCATTTTTTTCTGCAGGAATTGTTTTGCGACGGCCTCATCGGAAAAGTCGATGGTTCTGTCGGCGAGAATCTGGTATGTTTCATGCCCCTTGCCGGCGATTACCACGACGTCATCTTTTCGGGCTGAATCTATTGCCAGCCCAATAGCTTTTTTTCTGTCTTGTTGAATAGTTATATTTTCGGCATCTGGATTTTTAAAGCCGACGACAACATCGCTTATTATATCATCGGGATTTTCAGTTCGCGGATTGTCGTTAGTAACAAAGATTTTGTCGGCATATTTTTCAGCGACCTTTGCCACGCGGGGTCTTTTCGTCCTGTCCCTGTCGCCACCGCAACCAAATACAACTATAAGATTGCCTTTGCAAAGAGGCTTTAAGGTTTCGAGGACATTTTTCAGGGCGTCATCGGTGTGCGCGTAATCGACGAGGACGGTGAAATCTGCATTATAATCGAGCCTCTGGAGCCGGCCCTGTATCGATTTCAAGGCAGACAGACCTGCGGCTATCGTTTCCAACTCGAAGCCGACAGCGTATGCAAGGCCTGCGGCAGCGAGACAGTTGCTTACATTGTATTTTCCGAGAAGAGCAGTTTTTACGGTCCGTCTATCGCCGGCAATTTTAAGAGTGAAATTCGTTCCGGTGACATCTATTGAATTGATGTAAGCGGCGATGTCGGCCGGCTCATCGACTGCAAAGTACAGGATTTTCGCTTTGGTTTGCTTTATTAGCCGGTGAGCTTCGGGCGACTGTTTATTCAGAATTGCGAAGGAATCTTCTGGCAGAGAACTAAAAAGTTTTGCTTTTGCGGCGAGGTATTGTTCTTTGGTTTTGTGGTAGTCGAGATGGTCGCCGGACAGATTTGTGAATGCCGCGGCTTTGAAATTTATTGCTTCGAGCCGGTCCTGGTCGAGAGCATGGCTGGAGGCCTCTGCCACCATAAATTTTGTGCCGGCCTTTACCATCTGGTTGGTCAGGGAAGCGACATCGAAGCAGTCGGGTGTTGTCAGCTTTGCCGGTATAGTTTTGTCACCGGTATCGTAGATTATGGTGCCGATGAGGCCGCACTTCCGGCCTGAGTTCGTTATTATCGAGTGCAGCAGATACGCGACCGTTGTTTTTCCGTTCGTACCGGTAACAGCAAGATTTACCAGCTTCGAGGCTGGGTTTTGATATTGGGCCTGTGCGAGTACCGCAGCAGCTTTTGCGCAATTTTCCACAATAATAATTTTATTCCTTTCAGCATCGCTAAAATCAGCCATTATCTGTTCAGCAACGACATAAGAGGCTCCACTGTTAAGAGCCTGATTAATAAAGCTATGGCCGTCGAGGGCGGGCCCCCTTACCGCGACGAAGACGTCACCAGGTTCGACTTTTCGGGAGTTGGTGCAAACAGCCGATACGCTTCGTGAAGAGACCAGAGTTACTAATTCGTCAAAAGTCATAATCTCGTATTATCCAAATGATACCCGTCTAATTATTGTTGTTTTTTGAGTATTTTATCGAAAGCAGGCAGGTTTTCAAGACAGTTTAATTTTT
>CAYLMG010000134.1:0-4815 GCA_964384565.1 uncultured Pirellulales bacterium
AGCTTTGGTCTCGAAGATGCCCGAATAACAGCAATTGACGGCAGGTTCTATATAACGTATGTGGCTGTGAGCAGGTACGGTGTAACAACTTCTTTAGCGTCTACCGAAGATTTCAGGGACTTTAAGCGTCACGGAATAATATTTTGTCCGGAAAATAAGGATGTGGCTATTTTTCCTGAGAAGATAAATGGAAGTTTCTATGCAGTGCATCGGCCGGCTTCGCCTTTATTTGGGAAAAATGAAATATGGATTAGCCAGTCGCCCGACTTGTTTCACTGGGGCAATCATCGCTACCTGATGGGCCCGGCGCAGGATAGCTGGGACGAAGCGAAAATCGGCACCGGTGCCGTTCCCTTCCGTACCGATGCGGGCTTTCTCGAAATATATCACGGGGCGGACCGGAACAATCGCTATTGTCTTGGCGCTGTGCTTCTTGACGGCCGGCAGCCGTGGAAAATTTTAGCAAGAAGTGAAAAGCCGATTTTAGAGTCGGAGGCATACTACGAGAAGGCTGGATTTTTTGGAGACGTCGTTTTCTGCTGCGGCTTGCTTGTAGAGGGCGGCAGGCTAAATATGTATTACGGCGCGGCGGATACTTCTATTTGCTATGCACAAATTTCTATTGAGGAAGTACTTAAGAATTTAAATTTATAATTTGTTACTCTACGTGTTTCAGAGACCTTGCTTGTTATTTCAGGGTAATTTTTGTATTTTGGTGAGCTGTGGACAGCAGTGAAGAAAAAGCCATTATCAAAGTCGAATCAGGCGGCTTCATCCGTCGCTGGTTTGACTTTTTAAAGTGCCGGGCCTTTAGCTTTATCGTTTTTGGCGCACTGTTTTGTACTTTAGGCGTAAAGTTTTTTCATTCGTATCGGAATAACCTTGTAGGTGATTATCTCGGCTGGATACCTGTCGACGTTGCAGTGCTGCTGGGTATTGAAGTTATATTGTCGGCGATTTATTTTCGCTGGCCTCGAAAAAATGTCTTTCGTGTAGTTACCTTTATTGCAGCGCTTGTCTGTACCTGGTCGGTTATGAACGCCTGCTGGCTTATAAGGACAGGGACTCAGATTTTACCGTGCGTTCTTCTGCCCCTAATCAGAAGCCCGCTTACATCATTGAATATGGTCCGTGTGAACCTGATAAAGATGCCGATTGCCGCTGTGGTTATGCTCGGGCCGAGCGCGATTGCCCTGACCTTCTTCTTTTACGTTCTTGCAAAACCGCTTTTGCGGTTTTTCAGCCGAAAGCAATTTATGAATAGAACCGCTGTCCTTCTGGCCATCATTTTAATTGCTGTCGTTTCCGGTTTGTTTACAGACAGGAAAAAATCGCTGCCTGTAGCCTCGATTGGATTACATTATAATGCTCAACTGAAAGGCATAACGTTTTTTTTTGATAAGTCCCACGGGCTGACACGGAAAGATTTACAACAGGCGAAAAGAATCATCCCTTATTTTGACCAGATAGATATCGAACTTTCATCGCAGAAGCCGGCGACAAATCATAATATTGTTGTAGTAATTCTCGAGGGTGTTCAATATGGGCAGACATCCCTGTTTGACGAAAGTAACGCCCTTACACCTTATCTGCAGAGTCTTGCATCAGAGGGCGTTGAGTTTACGAATATGCGTTCATCATTAGCCCATACCACGAAGGTTCTGTTTTCGATTTTTACAGGATTGTACCCTTCATCTTCTCAGGACCTTGCTGAGGCAGTCCCCGTCGAGAAGCCTTATGCGAGCCTGGCGACAATTTTAAGAGAGAATCTCAATTTTCGTACTGCTTTTTTCCAGTCCGCGAAGGGTGATTTTGAGGCCAGGCCCGGGCTGGTTTCTAATCTCGGTTTTGACAAGTTCTGGGCAAGGGATGAGCTGGGCGAGCCTAATGCCTTCATCGGGTATCTCGGCTGTGATGAGTTTGCAATGCTGAAACCAATAAGAGATTGGATAGAATCTGATGACCGGCCGTTTCTGTTGGCCGTGCTCTGTTCGATTACCCACGACCCGTACGAAGTTCCTGAGTGGTTCGCAGAGCATGCGAAGGAACCTCTGCAACGGTATCAGCAGACAATTTCTTATACCGACAGATTTATAGAAGCGCTCGACGTTGAGCTGAAGAAGATGAATCTTGCGGATAAAACGATTTTTTGTGTTATTGGTGACCACGGCGAGGCTTTTGGCGAACACGGTCTGCATGGGCACGAGCGAATAGCTTACGACGAGATAATGAAAGTGCCCTGGGTTATGAGAGTACCGTATCTTGTTGAAGGCGGCACCAGAATCGAGAAGCCGGTCAGCTCGAACGATTTTGCGCCGACCTTGCTGTCTTTGCTGGGATTTGATATCAATTCTGCCAACTTCGATGGAACCGACGTACTTTCAGATACTCCGTTTGAGCGTACAATTTACTTTTCCGGCTGGATGCAACAGGGCCCAGCAGGTTTTGTAAAGGGCAATGAAAAGATTATTTACGACCCGGCAAACAAAATGGTTACAGTTTATGATTTAAGTTCCGACCCGTTTGAATTAAACGGTGTCGAATTAGACGGCGAACAAAAACAGCAAATAATCGATGAGATAATAAGCTGGCGCAAGGAAAGTATCTTTCGCCTTGGGCAAAAGAGCGGCAAAAAGTTGATTTTCGATGCCTGGCTGTGCCGCTGGAATGACCGGGTGGCGTGGGCAAAATACCGTCCGGAGCAAAAAGATAACCAATAAAGCTTCCGCAATGATATTCTGCAATTAGACTAAACCGAGCAGCTCAATTTGCTCTATGCGATTTCTTTATCTATCCAGCCGGTCAGCTCCCTGACGTCATCAAGTGTAATATCACCCATATGAGCAATTCTGAAGGTCTCTTCTTTCAGCTTGCCGTAACCGTTGCCGAAGACCGTGTTGTGTTTTTCCTGAACTGCTTTTATTGTTTCAGCGACATTGATGCCTCTGGTATTTTTGATTGCCGTAAGAGTATTCGAGGCGTACTTTTTCTCGCAGAACAGCTCGAATCTCTCTTTTGCCCAACTCCTGACGAAGTCGGCCATTTTTTTGTGGCGTTCCCAGACATTTTCCATTCCTTCCGCGAGCAGCTTTTTGCACTGATAATTCAGGGCCATTATATGAGGGATGCTGGGCGTCACGAGCGTCTGGTTCTTTTCATTCATCTTCGCCCACTTGACAAAATCGAAATAGTAGCCGCGGTTAGGGACATTTTTGCTTTTTTCAAGCGCTCTCTTGCTGACCACTGCAACGGCGAATCCCGGCGGGATTGCAAAGGCCTTTTGTACCGAGGCAAAAGCGACGTCCCAGCCTAATTCGTCAAACTTCAAAGGCAAACCTACCATACCGCTGACCGTATCGACAAATACAAGAATGTCGGGATATTTTTGTTTCATCATTTTACTTATCTCATCCACAGGATTCATCAGGCCGGTACTTGTCTCGTTGTGTACCAGGGTAACGGCTGCATATTTGCCGGTCGCGAGCTTTTCATCAATAAGCTCAGCAGTAACCGGTGTGCCCCACTCGACCTTCAGAGCGTCGACGTTTCTGCCGCAGCTTTCAATAACAGTTGCCCATTTTTCGCTAAAGGCCCCGCAGCAGGTTGCCAGTACGGTTTCGTCAGTCGCCACACAGTTGCGAATTGCAGCTTCCCAAATCCCTGATGCCGAAGACGTTGATAAAAACACATTTTGCTCAGTGAACAGAATCTTTTTTAGCATTTCGATTGTTTCCGAATGAAGCTGGCCATATTCTTTTAGCCGATGTCCCAGTGTTGGTCTTGCAAGCTCTTTTAAGACATCATCGACCACGTGTACCGGCCCGGGAATAAACAACCTTGGCGGATTTTTCCAGTCAACCATTGCGTTTTCTCCTGTCAAAAAAGTTACATTTTATAAATAGTCATACCCGTATAAATTTTGGGGAAAAAGAAAGTCGATTTCTGGGGCATTTTTTCGCCCGCATCGGCAACCTGCCTTATCATTTTCATTTTCCCAGGATTTGTGAAGAACGCTGCCTGTATCCGGCCGGCATCGACCTTTGCGATTGTTTCATCAATGGCGTTAGGGGTATCCTTTACGTATTCGAGATTGCTTTTTGCGGCCAGTTGTTTTTCACCGATGCCAAGCAAATCTTCCAGTATCAGCTTGTGAAGCACCGACACTTCAAGCCGCCGGTAAGGCTTGCTTTTGCCGGGCACAGCCGCATCCATCACTGAGCCTTTCTTTAATACGGCTACCCTGAATGCGTTGTCGGCTGTATAGATTCCATAGGCATTTTTGTCTTTAACGGATTCCGCCTTCATTTGTTCGAGCATCTTGCCTCTGGCCTGCTGCTTGGTATCCCCGGCTTCGAATTTGTATTCGGTAATGTCAAAATTTGCTCCCAGGCCTTCAAGCAGGCTTTCTGCGCTGAAATTGCTTAATCCGTAAACGAGTCTGTGAGTGGCCAGTACAATCATCCCCTCATTAAGGGTGTTTGCAAAAGCCATTATCTGATAAGCGGCATTTGGATTTTTTGTTTCTTTGTAGTAATTCAGGGAGGTTGCGTAGCGATGATGGCCGTCGGCAATAACACAGCTTTTATTTTTCATCATCCTGCATATTTGTTCGTTGTCAGTGTCGTCGGTAATGGCAAAAAGCCTGTGCGTGACATTGTTCTCATCAATAAAATCAATCAAAGCAGCACCAGCAGCAGCTTTTTTGATGATTTTGTCGGCGATTTTTTCGGCGTCTTCGTAGAGCATAAAAATCAGGCCGAACTGCACCGCTGTTGCTCTCTGCAGATTAAGCCTATCTGCCTTCGGGCCGCTCAA
>CAYLMG010000135.1:0-3440 GCA_964384565.1 uncultured Pirellulales bacterium
TGCTGGCCGAATAAAAGACCTGCTGCCACCCCCATAATCATTGCAATAAGGATTTGAGTATGAATCTTTAATTTTAGAAATCTCAAGCCTGACTCCTCGATTTCAACCAGCCGATTTTCCGCAGAACATAAACTAATCTTTACTGCAAGTCAAGAAGGGTATTTGTATCGACCATTTCAGGTGGTTTAAAAAAAGCCGGCTGTCGTAAAAGGTTAATCGTGAACCGTATTGTGTTTAGGTTCAGTATGTCTTAGCCATCTATTTTTGAAAATGGCGAAAAGCAGTATCGCCAGAAGTATCACTGCCGAAATGTACTTGACGGGGTTCGGCAGCATCCACGCAGCCGGTCTTACTACCGACTCGAAGTTGCCGCTGAAAATCACATAGTCCAGCAGAATACCGCTTGCGAGTGCACAGGCTGCGACCGAAATGATATACGTAACCGCAGTTCTTGCGCCGAGAGTTTTCCAAATCGTTACAAAAGCCGCCGCATTCGTTGCCGGCCCGGTCATCAAAAACACAATCGCCGCCCCCGGCGTAATCCCCTTCGCTAACAGTGCCGCCGCCACGGGCACCGACGCCGTCGCACATACATAAACCGGTATGCCTAAAACCATCATTACTACCATAGCAAAAATGCCCGTACCGAGGTACTGCGCAAAAAAATCCTTCGGCACAACAGCCGATATGAACGCCGCTATAACCAAGCCTATGAGCATCGCCCTGCCGATGTCACGAGGCAGCACCACAAAGCCGAACCTCAGGCCTCGAACCAGCTTATTGGTTTTCACCTCGATACTGCAGCACTCGTCTGTGCACTTTTCTTTTTCCCGCTCACCACTCGGAGCGAAAACATTGACCATCGCGCCGCCAAAAATCCCAGTCGCAAAAGCCGCCAAAGGCCGGAATATGGCAAAGACCGGGCCCAAAAGACTCAAGGTGACAAAAATGCTGTCCACGCCGGTCTGCGGTGTTGATAACAAAAAAGATACAGTCGAACCTCTGCTCGCCCCGTGCTTATGAAGTGACATTGATACAGGAATCACCCCGCACGAGCATAAAGGAAGCGGTACACCAAAAGCAGAGGCCTTCACCAAAGGCCATAATCCTTTTCCGCCGAGGTGTCTTTCCACTATCCTCTGAGAGATAAGTGCCGAGAGTAAGCCAGCTACAAAAAAACCAAACAATAGGTAAGGCGACATCTCAGCCAGTACCGCCCAGAACTCGACACCAATCTGTTTTATATATGTAAAAACCGTATCAAACGGCATATTTAAAACCTCTATGCATAATGAATGAAGGCGGCGTTTTTAAAATCAAAAACAGGCATTTATGCTCTTTTTGTTAGAATCTTAAAAGTACCTTCAAAAAGTTATAAGCTCAACTGTTTTTTCAATCCTTTTTGGGAGTCAAAGATGTACTCGACGTCATCCTGCTGCAATTTTACTCTACTATTATCTACAGTTAATTTTAACTTCTGTTCAGGTTCCCTCTTTTTGATGACATTTGCCAGCACAAATGCCTTCTCCAGACCATCCCCCCTGTTATAGTTGACAACCTCGTCCGGCTGAGCAAGCCGACCGGCGTCATATATCGACTCGCTGTCAATCTGTTTTAAATGCTCATAAACCTGCTCGATTGTCTTTTCTTTATATCTTTCAATTGAAACAGGACTTCTTTCAATCGCCGCCTTTACGAAAGGCTGCCAATCGCAATTATCCATATCACGAAAGGCATAGAAAGCCAGGTCCGCAACCGCATTAGTTTTACGAACCGATTTCAGGTAATCAATAATTTCTTCCCTGCTCATATTAATATCTATCTCTATAGGCTCAGACGGCAGATATTTTTTCTCAGCCGACGGCAGCTTCGCCTCCGTATGCAGAAAGTCACCCAGCTTTTCAACCATTTGCTCGGCATTCGCAATATTCGGTTTGAAAACTTTTATCAAAGCCTCTTTCCCTTCGGCGGTTCTTATGTCGGGTTTTCGCTTCTGTAAAAATTCTTCGAACTTATCACAGCGAATCCTGCCGGGCAACTCATAGGTCAAAAAATCCTCGTCCGAAACTTCCTCCAGAAGTTTATTGTGCGTGCTTTCCGCTATCCTGTATTTGCTGTTGTGCTCATAGTGAAATAATATCTCTGCCTTTAAAAATTGAGACTGGCCGTGACAGTCCCGGCAAACCTGAAAGAATTCCTGGTACTCCCTATAGGTTCTAAGAAAGCTCGCAAAGCTCTGCAGCGTAAGCTCAGCCGTAAGATACCCGTCGAGACGTTTGATAAAATATTCGTACCTTTCTTTATCTATCGTCGCCCCATCGTAAAGACAGTGTATGTAACCCGTGTTATGGGCAACGATTGTTACATTCTCATTTCGCAGGGCACGCTGAGCCTTATTGGAAATCTCAGAACCGTTAAACCACATCGTCTTTGTCACCAGCCTTCTGTTGTTGGTCAGGACACCGTCAGCCAAGTCGATAAAATTCTGCGAATGAAGAGGCGTAAGTATCATATAAATATCTTTCAGCGGTACCCCGCATACGATAAAGGCGGCAGCTGCGTAAAGCGTGGAAAGCGACACGCACTCACCCGCACCGAGAGGATAATTTTGCTTATGCCGAAAAGCGTACATCGCCTCGACGGTTTCTGTCTTCCAGTATGGAATCGACTCGGTAGTGTATTTGTCTAAGCCGAAATGCTTTCTGATATCGACATCGAAATAATACTTGTCACCCTCATAGCCGAAAAGGGCATTGCTTTTCGCTATTTCTTCGGGCGAAATAAAATCTTTGAATCTGTCAATCTCTGTCTTTTTGTCGGTAAGTCCCCAGGTCTCCAAATCAAGATTGAAATCGAAGTTGTCCATAATATACTGGCGAAGCCGCATCAGCTTCTTATGGCCCTCTTTTCCTTCCAGCTTTTTAAAGCACTCCTCTTCCCGCCATCGCCATATAATCGGGCTCATAATATTAGCCAGAACCAGCGCATAAATAAGCTCACCAAACACAAAAATTTCCATATCCGAGAGCGTTATCGCCGAGCTATATTTTTCAATACTTGATGAATCCATAAATTTACCCCGAAAAAACTATTGATTAGTATGAACCAAACCCGCCGTTTTGCAAGTCTTTTTTGCATACATACTTATCTATGGCAGGATTATTTTTTCGTTTCGGTTAGCCCTGCCACCACGTGGCAGGGTTGCTTTTTTCTTTTTCGTTTAGCAGTCGCCGGAACGGCGACTTTATACTTTGTACACCTTGTCATTCCGCACTTGATGCGGAATCCAAAAAATGTTTAGCCCCCGCACCTGCTTGTCGCACCGAAGTGGTAACGTAGGTCGATGGCGGGAGTATTGTTTTCGCCACCTGTGCTCGGCAACACAAAAACCAAAGAGATATCTTAACCGCTGATTAACGCAGATTCGCGCAGATTTATCT
>CAYLMG010000135.1:3450-4805 GCA_964384565.1 uncultured Pirellulales bacterium
TTTTGCAAGCCTTTTTTGCATATATACTTATCTATAGCGGTGTTATTTTTTCGTTTCGGTTAGCCCTGCCACCACGTGGCAGGGTTACTTTTTTCTTTTTTGTTTAATACCCGTGGCGGGAGTTTTCTTTTTCGTTTGGCCGTGTCATTCATTTTCAAATCTTAAATCTCAAATCTTAAATTTTTTTCACCGCCTGCACTCGGCACCACCAAGACCGCAGAGATTTTTTTTGACACGGATTAACATCGAAGATCCGGCTTTAGACGGACTGGATTAACACAGATTGAAAGAGTAAAAAACCTTGTCTTCTTTACCAGTTTAATGATATACTAATGCTTTAAGGCCGGAAGAGAATCACACCCTTGCCCATCTACATTGCCATCCGGCAGACGCCTTTTTTTGTAAAGGGTTAATTTGTTACGGGAGGAAAGCCCTATTATTTTTGTCTTGAAAATTTGTCTCTAACTATATTAGATAGTATCTATGAATGATAAGCAAAGAGCACCGCGTAACAGAACGATTACTCTAACGGTCGAAGACCGCCTAAGATTAGTGAAACGTCTTAAAGAGGTTAGTGCTTCTATCCGACGTGAAGATATTCTGGATTCTACGATATGTCAGGACATATTCACGATTCTGGAATTTCTGCCCTCTGCAGCTTTTGACCTTGTTTTCACCGACCCGCCATACAATTTGACAAAGGATTTTAATGGGAACAAATTCAAACAGATCCCACTCGACGAGTATGAAGAATGGCTTGATTCGTGGCTCCCGGCAATACGGCGATTGATTAAACCCACCGGCTCAATCTATGTATGTGGAGACTGGCGGTCGTCTGCTGCGATTCATCGTGTCCTTTCCAAATATTTTATAATCCAAAATCGAATCATCTGGGAAAGAGAAAAGGGCCGAGGTGCAAATACCAATTGGAAGAACAATTCGGAAGACATCTGGTTTGCCACCGTTTCCGACCGATACACCTTCAATGTTGATGCTGTGAAAATAAAACGGCGGGTTCTTGCTCCTTACACGGATAAGAACGCTGCACCAAAGGACTGGCATGAAACTGATGAGGGGCGATTCCGGATTACACATCCGTCTAATATCTGGACCGACATTACCGTTCCATTCTGGTCTATGCCGGAAAATACAGACCATCCTACCCAGAAGCCGGAGAAACTTCTGGCAAAAGTGATCCTCGCCAGTTCAAACGAAAGAGATACTGTTTTTGACCCATTTCTCGGCTCAGGAACTACGTCGGTGGTGGCCAGGAAATTGCACAGGCATTACGTCGGAGTTGAAATAGATTCTGATTACTGTTGTCTTGCTGAAAAACGTCTTGAATTGGCTGATAA
>CAYLMG010000136.1:0-1724 GCA_964384565.1 uncultured Pirellulales bacterium
CCTTCAGCGAACGGTCCTTGCCTGCCTGAAATCGCTCGGCAGTGAGCCTGAGAGTCTTTCACAATTGCTCAGCCGCATTTGCCCGGATTGTTTGGGTCGCTTGAAGCAGTACGCCTGGTACAAGGATTGCGACAATTATCCGCTTTCGGCAGATGCCAGTGACATTGCTATCGCAGCCTCTGTTTTTGCCGATGACCTCGACTCCAACAAAATTAAATTGCTTGGGCTTGAAAGTAACTGCCTTGATGTCGAACATTACAACTCGATGGTTGCAAACGTTAAAAATAAATCCTCCGTCCTTTTCACTGCTACATCGAAGCTTATACAGTCTGCCTGGGACAGATTTTCGCAACATAACCTGCAAATCATTATCGACAGGCAGGGCGGCAGGGTACATTACACCAAAAGCCTGCAGAGAATGTTCGAAGATTTTGAATTGACAATCCTGAAGGAGTCACCGGCCATCAGCAGTTATGAACTAAAACAGGCCGATAAGAAAATGCGCTTGCATTTTATCGTCGGTGCCGACCGCAAGTATCTGCCCGTCTCGCTGGCTTCGATGGCGAGCAAATTCCTGCGCCAGCTTATGATTGATAATATTAACAGATATTTTGCTGGTTTTCATTCCGAGCTTAAACCAACAGCAGGTTACTGGAAGGACGGTTTGCGTTTCATAAAGGACTTGAAAACTCATATCCCGCACGTTGTTTACAACAAGAGCCAGCTAATCAGATGCAGGTGAAAATCTTGAAAAAGGAAAAAAGCCAGACGCAGGCGATTTAATGAGCTTTTTTCATCACCCTGTCTGGCTATTGCGACTTGCTTTATCAGCCAATCGGCTGCTGTGGCTAAATAGCCTTGCCGCAACAAAGTGTTTTTATTCAAAAACAAAAAAGCTGTCAATAAAAAATTACATTAAAATCCTGGAGTTAAGCAATGAAAGCACCAATTAGAAACGCAATTATCTCTTTTATTGCTTTTTTTATGGTTATAATTACCATCGGCTGCCAGCAAAAATCGCTAAGCCCTGCTGTAGAAAAAAGTTACGTGTTGCTTTCTCCCGATAAATCAATCAAGGTAACCGTCAAAGTCGGCAGACAGCTTACTTACTCTGTTGAGGTTGACGGCAAAGAAGCTATTCTTGATTCGCCTCTGGCTCTTGAATTTGACACCCTGACGCTGGGCGAGAATCTCAAGGTAGTAAACAGCAGGATTACATTGTTTTATAAGAAGTGGACACCGGTCTGGGGAAAATCAAACCCGGTACCGGACTATCACAGGCAGCTTCGGTTGTCACTTGAGCAGCCGGCAGGCAACCGCAGGCTCGAGCTTATTTTCAGAGCATATAACGACGGCGTTGCACTGAGATACCTGATACCCGAACAGAAAGACCTTGATGATTTTACGCTTACACGCGAGAAGACATACTTTCGACCGGCAGGTGAGCCTGTCTGCTGGGCTGCTGATTTTAAAAGTTACTACTCACATCAGGAAGCACAATATCCTCGGCTGACTTTTGACCAGATTAATAATGGAACTATCTGGGGACTGCCTCTTCTGATGAAGATAGATGATTCTCTTTATCTTGCCGTCACCGAAGCGGAGCTGAATGACTGGGCGGGTATGTATCTTGCCGTCAATCAGGACAATTACGGCCGACAGATTTACAACAGCGGCTCTGTCAAAGGCGGTGATAATCCGAAACAAATCGATGTCTCCGTAAA
>CAYLMG010000136.1:1824-4736 GCA_964384565.1 uncultured Pirellulales bacterium
GGAAGAAAACCCGGTGACCTTATCGAATCCAATATAATAGAAAACCTCAATCCGCCCTGCGAAATTAAGGACAAAACCTGGATTAAGCCCGGCATTATGGTCTGGGACTACTGGTGGAGCGGCGAGGTAAAAATGGATACCGAGACCATAAAGGAATATATCCGGTTTGCCGCTGATATGAATTTTCCGTATATGCTTATCGACTGGGGCTGGTATGGCCCGCATGACTGGCCCGATGCGGATGTCACTGTCGTAACGAGTACTGTTGATATGCCCGAAGTGCTTCGGTTTGCAGAAGAGCGTAATGTAAAGCTGTGGGTCTGGGTTTATTGGTCAGACCTTGACAGAAAACTCGAACAGGCTTTTGCACTTTACCAGAAGTGGGGACTGGCCGGCGTCAAGGTGGATTTTATGCAGCGCGACGACCAGCAAATGGTTAACTGGTACCATAAGGTCATAAGAGCTGCTGCGAAACATCGTCTTATGCTTGATTTCCACGGCGCATATAAACCGGCGGGAATACACCGCACCTGGCCTAATTTTATGACAAGAGAGGGTGTGCTCGGCAATGAATGGAACAAGTGGTCTGACCTTGTAACTGCCGAACACAATGTCACTTTGCCTTTTACTCGAATGCTCGCAGGTCCTATGGATTATACGCCTTGCGGATTTTTGAATGTCACCGAAGAGGATTTCGAAACGGGCTCGCCTACAAAAGTGAAAACTACAAAATGCCATCAGCTTGCAATGCTCGTTGTTTACGAGTCCCCAATTACCTGCATTTGTGACCATCCGAAATTCTATCGTGACCAGCCGGGCCTCGATTTTATGAAGATAGTGCCTTCCAGCTGGGATGAGACTAAAGTTTTAAATGGTCAGGTCGGTGAATATATTACACTTGTCCGAAAGGCTGGTTCGAATTGGTATCTCGGTGCGATGACAAATCAGTCTGCAAGAACTCTTGAAGTGCCCCTCGATTTTCTCGGAGAAGGAAAATTTACCGCTTATATCTGGTCTGATGCCGATAAAGAACCGAAGAATCTAACCGAGCAGACAATAACGGTGACATCTTGTGATACCCTCACTATTAAAATGGCACCGTCCGGCGGCTGCGTCGCATATTTCGCTGCAGAGCAGTAAATTCTAATCAGCGATTAGGAATTGGCAGATTGCTTTGGCTGATAACTGCCTCGGATTATTTTACTGACATACGTAAATAAATGCAGGCGGCAGATTAAGAGGTGCAAATTTTATCTTCACGTCCTCGAAGTAATGTTTCATCTTGCCGGCAAGAAATGGAGTATATTGAAGCTGAACGAACACTTTGGATTTGCAGGACTTTGCGATGATCTTATCTCTTTTTGATTTTTTCAGCAGATTTAATGGCAGTGCGGATATTATGCAGTCCACCTCATCGACATAATTTTCAAAATTGCCTGCATCGTCGTTGATGACTGTCAACCGGTCGTCTTGAATGGCCCTTAGTGAATCGCAGAAATTCGGATTAATTTCAAAGCATATCAATTGACCATTCGCAGGCAGTTGTTTCAGTATCTGCTTTGTTATGTTGCCGGCGCCCGCTCCGAATTCTAAAACTTTTATGCCGCCGTTTAAATGCTTTACCATTTTCTGGGCAACGTATTTTGTACTTTGAGTAAAAGTGCCAACTTGTATCGGATGTTTCAATGATTCACGCAGAAAACGAAGTGCATTCATTTGCATTCTCCCGACGTTAATAGAAAAAAACTTCTGTGGTTTTATGATAAGTTAAAAAGTTTTCAGCGTCAAGGAACTTAGATGTTTGTATGCAAATTTAAATAAAATTTTTTTTTCTAAAGTTGTTTTGAAAAAATTTGAATATGATGCTCAAAAAAAGCGAATACGCTTCAAAATCGAATGTTAAATTCCCTATTTTAACTCGATTTTTTTTATCCGCTTACCCTCAATACTGCCGCCGCCTTGAGCTTTGAGTGCTTTATTGCGAGCAGAACTTCGTTTGCCTCCTCGAGAGAAAATTCCTCGATTGTTGGCACAATGGGAATCCGAGATGCCAGGGGCAGGAATTCTTCGGCGTCTGCTCGGGTAACGTTCGCGACGCTCTTTATTTCCTTTTCAAGCCATAGATATTTGTCATATTCCAGCGCCGGTACGGGCGTCTCTTTCCTGATGGCATTTATCACAAGCCGGCCTCCTCGCTCTAAAACACTCAAAGCATCGCGGACACATTCTCCGACAGGTGTAAAATCCATTATTTTGTTTAATTTTACCGGCGGCCTGTCACCGGAACGACCCGTCCATACAGCCCCGAGCTTCTTGGCGTGCTCCGAATGTTTTTCTGTTTTTGTAAAAACATAAACCTTGCTGTTTGGATACTTATACTTCAATATCTGAATCACAATATGTGCACATGCTCCGAAACCGAAAAGACCGACACTTTCGCCGTTCTTAACTTGTGAAAGCTTCAGTGTCCGATAGCCGATCACACCCGCGCATAAAAGAGGCGCCGCCTGCGAATCGCTGAAATTTTCAGCCAGCTTGTAAGCGTAATCCTCACCGATAACCATGTATTCAGCGTATCCTCCGTCGGCGTCTTTGCCTGTCCATTTAGCCTTTTCACACAGATTTTCCATCCCCGCTCTGCAAAACCGGCATTCGCCGCAGCTCGAATAAAGCCACGTAACCCCGACCCTCTCGCCTGTTTGAAATCTCGTAACGTTTTTCCCTTTTTGCGCAACTGTTCCGACTGCCTGATGGCCGGGTACTCTCGGAAGCTTCTCAAGCTTTATTCTGCCCTCAGCCTCGTCCAAATCAGTATGGCACGCGCCGCAAACCGATACTTTAATCAGAATCTGGTTATCGGAAAATTGCGGCTGCGGCAAATCCATAAGCTCCAGAGGCCTTTCTTCTATCGC
>CAYLMG010000137.1:0-4640 GCA_964384565.1 uncultured Pirellulales bacterium
CCCCAAAATAAAAAAACCTGTCGCAAATTTCATTATGAAGCCTCCACAAAAAGAACCTCAATTAACCGACATTATAATATAAAAGCTGCTAAAATACAATACATTTTTAGTTTTTTTGGCTGATATTATTGACAAATATCCGCAAAACAAGTCGTAAAAGAATAATTAGAAAAGGCTTTGAATTATTTATTTGAAGTACTAAAATATAACGCCATAAAATGCGGGCCTATAGGCCTTTTTTGATAAGGATTGGGTTATGAATTTCGATAAAAGCAAATCATCTCAGCGCAAAAGAGACGAAGCATCTATCGAGGTTCTCAAAAAGCTCAGGGAGAAGCTGCTCAGTAACAATATTTCAAAAGCGAGGGTGGCGGCTTTGAACCTGTCATGGAAGCAGGAGGACGGCTTAGCAATACTGAAGGAAGCATTATTAGGCAATTATCCGAGGACAACTAAAAAAGCGGCGGCATACGGACTGAGGAGTATGAACGGCAGGATGCAGAAGATGGGGCTGGAGGTTCTCGAGAAGGGGCTAAAACATCGTGACCGTACTACCAAAGCTGCATGTGTTAAGTCGATATCGCTGATGAAGGGTCAGGTTTCAGGAAAAGGTTAATAAATACGAGTCATTTTCAAGGAAGGAGAAACAGATATGGGCGATAGGGGAAAAAGAGACAAAGGCAAAAGAGAACAGCAGAAAAAGGCCTTGCTTAGTCCGAAGGAAAAACGAAGATTGAAAAGGGAAAAGAAGAATAAATAATTTTCCAGTGGTGTTCGCAGCGGGCATCGAGGGGGGATTTTAAGAATATTTGGAAAAGGCTTTGAATTATTGAGTAGAAAGTAATAGAATATAACGCCTTTGAGAGCTGAGTTTGGTTCGGAAAGGGCGTATATGAGTCTTGAGAGTTTTTTCAATCCTCACTCTGTGGCTATTGTGGGGGCATCTGCGAAAAAAGGCAAGGTCGGCTATGAGATTCTGACTAATATGAGAGCGGCCGGCTACGAAGGCGATATATTCCCGGTCAATAACAGGGCAGAGAGTATTGAGGGGCTGAAATGTTACCCTGATATTGCGTCTATCGGCAAGGCGGTCGAGCTTGTCGTTATCGTGGTGCCGGCGAAGGTCGTGCCGGACATAATGAAGCAGTGCGCCCAGGCGGGAGTAAAAGCGGTAATAATCATAACAGCCGGCTTTAAGGAGGTAGGCGAGGAGGGCAGAAAACTCGAAGAAGAGATAATCCGGATTGCCAGACGGGCGGGCATAAGGGTAATCGGGCCTAACTGTCTCGGCGTGATAGCGCCGGCGAATAAATTTAATGCGAGTTTCGGCGGGGAGCTGCCCGCAGCGGGCTCGATTGGTTATCTGTCACAGTCGGGGGCGATACTGGCGGCAATTCTGGATATAGCGAATGCGAGCGGCATAGGTTTCAGCAAGCTTGTAAGCTTCGGCAATAAGGCTGACATTGATGAGCTGGAGATAATACTGGCTATGGGCGAGGATCCTGAAACGAAGGTTATCACCGGTTATCTGGAGAGTATAACGGACGGGCCTAATTTTACCCGGCACGCGGAGCAGATTTCGGGCAATAAGCCGATACTTTTAATCAAGGCAGGCGGTACAGAAGCCGGTGCCAAAGCAGCTTCATCTCATACCGGCAGTCTGGCAGGGGGCGAGCGGGCTTATGAGTGTGTGTTCGAGCGTGCTGGTGTGATTCGCTGCAACTCGATAAAGCAGCAGTTCGATTATGCAATCGCGTTTGCGAATCAGCCACTGCCTAAGGGCTCGAAAATTGCGGTGATAACGAATGCGGGCGGGCCCGGGATTATCGCAGCCGATGCGATAGAAAGACAGGGATTGGGATTTGCCGAGCTGTCAGATGAGACGATAGAGAAATTGCGTTCGAAGCTTCCGGCGGCGGCGAATTTTTATAATCCTGTCGATGTTCTGGGTGACGCTCTGGCCGACCGGTATGAATATGCAATGGACGTTGTGCTCGATGATGCGAATGTCGATATTCTACTGGTGCTTTTAACGCCGCAGGCAATGACAGATGCTACAGCGACAGCGGAGGCGGTAGTACGGGCAGCGAAGAGAAAAAGTCAGAAACCGGTGCTCACCTGTTTTATCGGCTCGAAGAAGGTGGAAGAGGGCGTGATGATATTGCGGGACGGCGGTATCCCTCAATATATTTCGCCTGAGCATGCGGTGGCGACAGCTAAGGTTATGGCTAATTATGTTCGCTGGCAGGGGCGGCCTAAACGGGTGGTAAAACTGTTTGCTGTTAACCGGCGAAAGGTCGAAAACATTATCGACAAACACATAAGGCAAAATAAACGCGAGGTTGGCGAGGCGGACGCTAAAGAGATTCTGGAAGCTTATGGATTTGTTACGCCGAAAGGCGCTGTTGCGACGACGCCTGAGCAGGCGGTCAATATTGCTGGGCAGCTTGGATATCCGGTGGTTCTGAAGATATGGTCACCGGATATTTTGCATAAGTCGGATGTCGGCGGAGTTAAAATAGGTCTTGAAGATGCCGGCCAGGTTCGTGACGCGTTCGATTTGATGATGTATCGAATACCGAGAGAAGCTGCGGATGCAAAAATTTTGGGTGTTCTTGTACAGCAGATGTGTACCGGCGGTAAAGAGGTGATTCTGGGTATGAACCGCGATAAGCGTTTCGGGCCTCTGATGATGTTCGGTATGGGCGGCACGATGGTCGAGGTTTTGCAGGATGTCTCTTTTTATCTTGCTCCGCTTACGGCAGATGAGGCCAGGCAGATGCTGATAAATACGCGTACCTATAAGATACTGAAAGGCGTTCGCGGCGAAGAGGGAGTTGATATCGGGGCTATTGCCGAAGGTTTGCAGCGGCTCAGCCAGCTTGTCACGGAATTTCCGCAGATACAGGAGCTGGATATAAATCCGTATATGGTCGGGCCTGAAGGGACGGTACCGATAGCGGTCGATGCGAGAATGAGTGTGGAAAAGGTTTAAGACGGGGTGAAAACAGGATGCAGGAATTCGACTGGAAAGGCAGGTTTGCGGACAAGATAACGACGGCAGCAGCGGCGATGAAGCTTGTCAAATCGGGTTATAATATATTCATAGGGACAGGGTGTGCACAGCCTGTGCACCTGGTTAACGCATTGGTGGAGTATTCAGCGGGGATTACCGATGCTCATATTATTCATCTGCTGACGATGGGGACGGCTCCTTATGCCGATGAGAAATTTCGTGAAAAGTTCAAGATGAATACTTTTTTCATCGGTGAAAACGTTCGCGATGTCCTGAGCAAAGGCATTGGTGATTATACGCCGATATTTTTATCCGATATACCTTACCAGTTCGAGACGGGACGCATCCCGGTTGATGTGGCTTTAATCAGTGTTTCGGCGCCTGATGCGAACGGTTTGTGCAGTCTCGGAGTTTCGGTTGATATAGTCAAATCGGCGGCGGCCAATGCGAAATATATAATAGCGCAGGTAAACGGCAGGATGCCGCGGACGTTCGGCGACAGCTTTATTCATATCAATGATATCGATGCTCTCGTAGCTTTTGATGAGGAGATTATTGAAGCGTCGACAGCGGAGTCGGATGAAAGTCTTCGGCGAATCGGTCAGAATATCGCTCGGCTTGTCGAGGACGGCAGCACGATTGAGTGCGGGATAGGCAGAATCCCGCAGGCACTGGCGGAATTTTTGAAGGACAAAAAAGACCTCGGTATCCATACGGAGATGTTCGGCGACTGGATTATCGATTTGATTGAGTGCGGCGCGATAACGTGTGCGAAGAAAACATTAAACCGCGGCAAGGTGGTGGCGAGCTTCTGTATGGGGACACGACGGCTGTACGATTATATAGACAATAACCCGTTTTTCGAGTTCTATCCGACCGAATACGTAAATGACCCGCGAATCATAAGCCAGCATGAAAAAATGGTGGGTATTAATGTCGGGCTGGAGATTGATTTGACCGGCCAGGTTTGTGCAGATTCTTTGGGTTATCAATTTTACAGCGGTATAGGCGGGCAGGTTGACTTTATCCGCGGTTCGGCAAAGAGCAGGGGAGGCAAGGCAATTATTGCAATGCCTTCGACGGCGAAAAACGGTGAGGTCAGCAGAATCGTGCCGCATCTGACCGAGGGGGCAGGGGTGGTGACCACGCGAGGTGATGTTCATTACGTTGTTACGGAATACGGAACTGCGTATCTGCACGGCAAGAGTATAAGGCAGAGAGTATTGTCACTGATTGATATCGCTCATCCGAAGTTTCGGCAGAAACTCATACAGGCGGCGAAGGCGCAGAATTATATCTACGCAGACCAGATAGAGCTCGATGCCGAGAAGGTTAGATACCCCGAAGAGCTGGAGTGCTACGAGACGCTTATCGACGGGACCCAGATTTTCTTCCGGCCTGTAAAACCGACAGATGAGAAGGCGCTGTCGGAGATGCTGTATTCACTGAGCCCATCCTCGATAAGGACAAGATATATGACTCATACGATGACGTTTCCTCATAAGGACGTTCAGCAGCTGACTAATATTGATTATACCCAGAATCTTGCGATTGTAGGGACGGTGCCGGGCGTTACTGACGAGGAGATTGTTGCGATTGCCCAGTATTTTCTCGACCCCAAGAC
>CAYLMG010000138.1:0-4537 GCA_964384565.1 uncultured Pirellulales bacterium
AAAAATGTGCCTGTCAATTTTGTGCTGGCTTGCAAGAAGAACGATAACAGCGAGTATGTTATAAAAGGGGACAATAAAGCCGAGAACGATAGCGGCGGTGTTCTGCATCTGTTCGGCGTTTTGCTCGCCATAGAAGCTGTAGATGATAATCGGCAGGCCGATATACAAAAGATTGCCCCTGTAGGCGCCCTGCACAAAGGTCCCAACGGAAGCGGCAGGTACCTTGAGAAGATACGCAATGAAATAGGCTGCGATTATCGAGGCGAACATACCGAGGAAAACTACCAGAAAGGTTTTGCCGGCGGTTTGGAAATCATAATCGGCCATTGCAATTTTATAAAACAATAAAGCAGGAAGACCCACCCAGTAAACAAGGCGATTGAGACCGGTGACAAGCTCGGCTGATATAAAGCGGGCCTTTCTCAGCACGGCGCCAAGGGCAATCAACAAAAATACCGGTGCCAGCGTATTGATAATATGCATAGGGAAAATTTTAGGAAAAGCTCAAGCTATGTCAAAACGATTTTTGAATCGATTATAAAAAAAGCTATACCAACGAAACAACAGGAGAAAATAGATTACTTTACTGAGATGAAGAATCTTTCAATGCGAGGCAGGAAATTTCCTTTAATATCAAATGATATGATAATACCTTTGGCCTTTCCGACAATCTGATTTCGCTGGACGAAGCCGAAAATCCTTGAATCCCTGCTGAGGTCCCTGTTATCACCCATAACAAAGTAACAATTCTCAGGCACAGTTATGAGGGGAAAGCTGCGCTTCGCTCTTACCGAAGGTACACTCATTACAGGGTGCACTATTCCATCCAAATCTTCTTCTGCTAAAATTAATCTTCTCTTCTGCTCATCGGAGAAAAAATTAATGTACTTGGGGTCGATTTCAGAATAGTCAAGCTCTTTGCCGTTTAGGAAAATGACATTGTTTCTCATCTCAATCGTATCATTCGGGCAGGCGATAATTCTTTTGACAAGCCTGGTCCCGTCGTCAGGCGAAAAACAGATAACAATATCACCTCTGGCAGGGTCGGACCATCTGGCAAGTCGGTACATAGTCAAAGGAATTCTCAAATCGTAGGCAGCTTTATTTACAAAGACGAGGTCACCTTCGAGAATTGTCGGCTTCATAGAGCCGGTCGGCACCCAGTTCCAGTCTGCGAGGCTGGATTTTACGGGTATTATGACAAACACAATGATAAAAATTGTCAGCCGCCACTGTCGCCACTTTTTATAAAGATACTGTTTCGCTTTTTTGCTTATCATTTTCTCCTCAACACGCAAAAACTTACAAGATTTTGAATTTTTTTACGTTACCAATCAGGGTAATGTTCGTTTCTTTTTCATCAAAAAAATTTAAAAAAATTCCCTCTCTTCTGTTTATGATGAACATAGCGAATACGAACAAGCATACTTATTATTGTTCGAGCTCTACATCCGAATCGATGGATTTTTCGAGCCTGTCGAGCTCGGTTTCCATATTATCTTCTGTAATCTGCTCCTGGGCCTCTTGTTCATATTCAGCCGCAGTTTTTATCTCGGCAGAATTGTCCTCGTCCGAGCCTTTCTTACAGCCGACAAAACATAGAACAGCAAAAAGAATCAATATCAATAATATTTTTTTAAACATTTACTCTGCCTTTCAATCAACTATTAGTAAAATATGCCACCAAATAAAAAACCAATCAATCTTCCTGTTCGGTTTTCTCCTCGGTTTCTGTTTTAACCTGTTCTTTTACTTTTTCGGCAGCCTTTTGAGCTTTTTGGTCGGCCTGCTTTTCGGTCTGCATAATTACATCCGCGGCCTTTTCCATACTTTTCTGCGTTTTTCTTTTGTAGCGGTTGTTCTCTTTTTCGAGCAGCTTATTGACCCGCTCAATAACTTTCTGGTTGCCTTTCTCTTGAGCCAGATGTTGAATTCTTTTAAGTCGGGCCAACCGTCTTTGGTGCTTTGCCTTCTCGCGTTCGAATTTTTTCTGAAAGGCCTCCATTTGCTGTTGATGCTCTTTGCCTTTGGCGGTGACTTTTTCTTCTGCTGCTGTTTGTGCAGCCCTGGTCCGTTCAGCCGCCTTTTTGCCGGTTGGACGGGCTCCCTGAGCCTGCCGAACTCCTTGCTGCTGTGCCTGCTTCTGCTGCTTTAATCCTTCACGCACTTGCTGACGGTTCTGTTTCTGCACCGAATCGGTGATTTCATTTGCATCGCTCTGTTTCTTGACACTTCTTAGCTGTTTTTCCTGAGCAGGTTTAACAGAGGCTTTACCTTTGCCTTTTCCCTGAGCAAATGCACCGGCAGCTAAAGACAGGACAAGCATTATCAAAATTAAATTTGCGATTCTTTTCATAATCTGCACTCCTTAAGTTAAAGGTAATAATTTAACTTAACATTATCGCAATGCCGATTACTAATTACAAGCAAAAACTGTCAGCTTCTGATATAAATTCGCAAGTATCCATACAGTTTATCTGAAATCAGCCTGATTCTCTGAAGCCTTGTATTTCGCCGGCTGGTTTCTATAATAGAGGCGAATTGATTTTATGGAGAAAGGCTATGGCTAAATTGGCAAAACTGGATGATATTGTATCGCTGTGTCGCCGAAGGGGCTTTATTTTTCAATCGAGTGATATATACGGCGGCCTGGCGAGCTGTTACGACTATGGGCCTCTTGGAGTGGAGCTTAAAAACAATGTGAAAAAGGCCTGGTGGAAGTCGGTCGTTCAAATGCGCGACGACATTGTCGGGCTGGACTGCTCTATACTTATGCACCCATTGGTATGGAAGGCATCGGGACACGCAGACAAATTCGCCGACCTTATCGCTGAATGTAAAAAATGCAATACGAGAAGCAGAGTCGACCACCTGAAAGAATCAGCGGACTCAAGAGAAGATGAGCACACCGAGCACATAGCAATCGACACAGCTCAGTCGAAACAATACGATTTAACAAATAAGGTGTGCCCGAATTGCAGCTCTGTGGGTCAATTTACCGAGCCGATGCCTTTCAAATTGATGTTCGAGACGCAGATGGGTGCCAATGTCGATGACTCAATGACGCTTTTTCTTCGGCCGGAAACCGCACAGGGAATCTTTGCAAACTTCAAAAATATACTCGATACCACACGCGTCAAAATTCCCTTCGGCATCGCACAAATCGGCAAGAGCTTTCGAAACGAGGTGACAACAAAAGCCTTCATCTTCAGAACACGCGAGTTCGAACAGGCTGAAATAGAGTTTTTCTGCGAGCCGGGAACCGATGAAGAATGGTACGAACACTGGAAAGAGGCACGTTTCAACTGGTATCTAAACCTGGGCATCAAAAAAGAGAACCTGCGGTTTCGCAATCACGAGGCGGATGAATTAGCCCATTATGCAAAGGCCTGCGTCGATGTTGAGTACAAATTTCCCTTCGGCTCAGGCGACTGGCAGGAGCTCGAAGGCATCGCCAACCGCACCGATTACGACCTTCGCCAGCATCAGCGAGGGATGAGAACGCTAAACGACTGGTTCGAAAATAACGGTGACCTTTCCAAAATCGAACTTAAAGGTGAGGGGGAAGATTACAGCAAGGGGCCATTGTCATATTTTGACGACCAGGCGAAGAAAAGATTTATCCCGTATGTGATTGAGCCGTCGGCTGGCGTGGATAGAAGCGCTCTCGCTTTTCTTGTCGATGCCTATGACGAGGAAGAAGTGCGGGGCGAAACGAGAAACTTACTAAGATTCCACTCTGCCCTTGCCCCGATAAAGGTCGGGATTTTCCCGCTTGTGAAAAAGGACGGTATGCCGGAAATAGCGCGAAAAATTTACGATGATTTGAAGAAATATTTTCACTGCTTCTACGACGAAAAAGGAGCAGTCGGCCGACGCTACCGCAGACAGGATGAGGCAGGCACACCTTATTGTATTACCGTTGACGGCCAGACAACCGAGGACAATACCGTAACCGTCCGCGAACGTGACTCTATGGAGCAAGTCAGGGTATCGACGGATAAGCTTAAAGAGCATCTGCGGGAAAAACTGGATACGTAATGCGTATTGTTTTATTGCAAACCGAAGCGTAATCTGTTAATATATGATATATGAAACCAACCATTAGACACGAAAGAAGTGATGAGTCGATAGAGGCCAAGGCCCGCTGGTTTCGGTCCCTTTCAATGGCCGACCGCATGGAGGTTTTTTGCAGTTTTACCGACCTTGCCTTGTCAGTTAATCCTAAAATGAAGGATAGAAGGGATGCTCAACCGATTACAGGGCGTGTTCAGGTCCTTTCAGCACCACAAGGTGACGAACAAACAAGTAATCCTAAGTAATACCTTATCTAAAAACCGATTCGATTCAATGGAGCAGGTCAGGGTAGCGACGGATAAGCTTAAAGAGCACCTGCGGGACAGGCTGGATATATAATAATCGGGAAAATTGAAAATGAGAAAACTGTACCTATCTAAAACAAACAAAAAAATCTTCGGCGTTTGCGGCGGCATAGGCGAAACCTACGACATCGACCCTTCACTGGTAAGATTATTAG
>CAYLMG010000139.1:0-4510 GCA_964384565.1 uncultured Pirellulales bacterium
CCACCTTATGTATTTACCAACAAGAACGCAACGAGCGGCCAATCGAGCGATTCGGGGAGCAGCAGCGGCAATGTGTGGGCTGTTAATTTTACTTCGGTTGGCGAATCGCCGCCTATAGCATACGAGCAGCAAATTGAGACTGTCTCGGGGACGGTCGAGACTGTAACTCTGCAGGCAGGTGACGACGGGCTGCCGGACCCACCGGGACTTCTGCGATATATGATTACAAAATTGCCGCGGCACGGCAGACTCACAGACCCTGGCGGCGGTTTGATTTCGGCTGTGCCTTATACGATTCTCAGTAACGGTAACGTGGTAGAGTACCAGAGCTGTAATTACTTTGCGGGCGGTGATAATTTCGAATTTCTTGTGAACGATTACGGTACAGCTCCTTCGGGCGGTGACAGCGAGCCGACGACGGTGAGCATTGATGCCGACAATGTTGTCAGCCATACCTTTGAAATCGATGATGATATCATAGCGTATTGGCCGTTATGGACAAGCCATTATCATGCGAGGGCACAGGTTATTTATCTATCGAGCTATATCGGCTCTGCTATGGAGATAACCGACCTTGCCATTAATATTTCACAGGCTCCGGGGCAGACGCTTAATAACTGGACGATACGAATGAAACACACCACGCGCAGCAGCTATTCGTCGCTGCCGTTCTTTGATACTGCCGGCTGGACAGTTGTCTATCAGAATAATGAGCCTGCGACACCTATCGGCTGGCGATATTTCCATTTACAGATACCTTTTGAGTATAACGGCAGTAACAATCTATTGATAGATTTCAGCTTCAAGAACAGCTACAGCTCAACCGATGGCTACTGCTATGTAAGCGATGTAGGTGTGTATCGTGTTGTGATGTCTTATTCCGACAGTACGAGCGGCAATCCGTTGGACTGGGACGATTATAGCGCGCCGGGCGGACTCTGGCGTTCGGCAGGTGTTCCGAATATAGTTGTTTTAGGCTCGGTATCGGGTGAGCCGCTGACGGGCGACTTCGAGCCGGACTGCGATATAGATTTTGTCGATGTGGCTATTTTTGCCGGTGCCTGGCTAAGTCAGTTCGGTGAGCCGGACTTTAACGAAGACTGCGACATTGTGCCGGATAACGAAATCGACGGCGAAGACCTTCAGCAGCTGGTAATGAATTGGCTGGCCGAGGCGTTTTAGCTGTCAGAATATTTCACGTTCGATTTGGCCGAGATAGAATCGGCCGTCCCTTCGCATAAAGTTTATGATTTTATCGAGCTGCTGGTCGATGAACTGCTGCTGGTTTGAAACGATACTTATCGCGATAACAGCCGACAGCTTATTGTCGTTATGGCCGACCTCGGCGGCGGAGACGTTGAATCGGCTTCGCAGCCGCTCGACGAGGCTCTTGACGATGCTGCGTTTGGCCTTGAGCGAGCCTATCGCCTGCAGATGGAGCTGAGCTTTCATTACACCGACAATCATAAAAGTCTATTTAATAATTTCCCAATGTTTCTGTTTGGACATCCATGCTCTACACAATTCAATTTCTTCCTGTGTATAATTACGTCCTTCTTTTCTTTTTACAGGGTAATTTTTAAGGCTTTTTGCCAAAATATGCATAGCTCGGCTTGCATATAATTCTCCAGGAAAAATAGGATTTATTGGTGGAAGACGCTTGTTGCTTTCAAGATACTGTTGCAGGTACTTTATAGCTTCCGGCTGGCGTATATAACCGATTTTGGGTAAAATTCTTAAAACACGTTGAGTTGAATCTTGTTCTGACTCTGCAAGTTCGATACACCTATTGATATCTTCCTTCACTCCCATTCTTGCTCTTGCCAAACGAGCCGCCCAAGCTGTTGTATAGTACCATCGGGGACCATGTTTCATGTTGGGGTCAGTTTGATACTTATCTTCATCAACTAAAAGTTCTTCGAGTAAAGGCAACTGGTCCTGGATATTTGCTACTCCGCAAAGCCATACACTGATATCACCACCAATATATCCTTTGTTAACATTTGTTAAAGCTTGACGAATTAAATCTTTGCTCTGGTCATTGAAATCGTTTGCAGTGAAATCCAATAACAGCATGCCGGCACGCCTATCAGAACTGACAAAAGTTGCTTTTACCAAGCGACCGGCCGCTTCTTGTCTGATTTTTGGGTAAGGATGTAGATTCGCTAAACTAACGAGGAATAGATGATTCATATGTCTTACCGACCATTCGGGGTCATTTTCATAAGGCGCAAGTACTTCCAATACCTCGTTGGGATCAGAATTTTTTAGCATCTCATCTGTTATCCGGATATCTTGCGTGATTTCACCAGCAGAACTGCGGGCCTGATTTAATTTTAATTTCAGAAGCTCAGCTGTATTGATTTTTGCTTCAGCTGAGCTGGTATTGAGGATTAAAGCAAGAAATATAATCAATATGATAGTATGGATAACTTTATTTTTCATTTTCCAACCCCTATTTCTACACACAATGGCCCGTAATTATATTTATCTTTTATCAGCGAAATGTTTACCTGTCAACAGAATCTTTGAAGATGTCATACGTGATTTGATATCGTCTAAAACCGCGGGCAGCAGCTCGCCGAGACGCATAGGGCTTGCATCATGAGTTCTTTTGAGAGCTCTTTTGATTCTGGATTCGCATCCCAGATGTATTCTGAAAGCAGAAAGCCCTCGGCGAGCCTGTCCGGGTCGGTGAAAAAATCCCTTTTCGAATTTGGCATTTGCAATCCCTTATTATTTGAGTTGTGCGACGATTTGCTTTGTCTCGGTCGATTGATTTTTCTGAGCTTCCTTGAAGGCCTCTGTGCTGTCGGCATTGAGCTTTTTGAAAAGCTCATTCCCCTCGATGATTTCTTTCAGAGCTTTCGATTTTACCCGTGCCTCTTTTAGATACGCAACAGCCTTTGTGCCGTAAACCCCGCCTATCAAAGCACTTATTGCGATAGCCAGCTCTAATCCTGCATCGGTCAGCTCCCAGACGTCCGGCCTTTCGCTCGAATCCGAAATCGAAGTTTGTGTGATAGCGAGACTACTGTCACTGAGTACATCTTCGGCTGTTTGGGCCTGCGGGAATTCTTTAGGCAGACCGCAGTAGCTCACGAACGCTCTGCTCTGAATCTCGCTCAAGTTTGCCAGTGACTGCAGCTCTTGTGAGGTAAATTCATCTTCGGCGAGCTCAGCTGTCATCGCCGTTGTGCGATTGTGCAGCCAGGCGTTCTGCTTCTGCTCTTCGCTGGGTGCAAAGCGCAGACTGTCACAGCCGACAACAAATAAACACAAAAAAATCGACATTACTATAAACCTTTTCATCATTTTTCTCCTAAATTTCTTAGCTCTTTGATATAATATTTAACATAACGACAAAATAAATATTTTTTAGTTTATAAAGAACGCTTATGGATATAGCCAAATCATATAGGCCAAAAACAATATTGTTATGGCAGAGGATTTCAGATGACGCTGAAGCTCGGCGAATATTAAATCTTTTTCCCTCTGCTGAAGTGAAGTTAATTAAACACCAGCGTTATTCTTTTTCTCCTAATTTATCTCTCGGCAGGTCTCTTTTGGAAGGTAAAAGGACTTTGATGATAGGTCACTGCTCGTCCTTCATTGGATTTTTCGACGGTAGGGCCTGCAGTTTCTCGTACGGCGGCCAATCAAACAAAGTTTCAAATCTTAACATACATTGCATTCCCTATTATAAATTAGTGCCGCTCTCAAACGGATGTCCCTATTATTGCACTTACTGTTACCTTGCATACGTTTACCGACTTTATATGCCGTACATTAAAATCAACATCAATTACGATACGATGTTCAGGCAAATCCGAAAAGTTATCAAGACCAATGATAAAACCGTCAGCTTCAATATGGGTGAGATGCTCGACAGCCTTGCATTCGACCACATAACGAACCTTACAAAAATACTTGTCCCTTTCTTTTCGGATTTTCGCAGTGCATATCTTATGCTTCTGACCAAAAGCAGTAACATTGACAATCTTCTTGCCCTCGAACCGAACAATCAGGCCGTAATCTCCTGGAGCCTGAGTACTCAGAAGATGATAGATTCTTTTGAGCCGGGAACCGCATCGCTCGAAGACAGAATCAAAGCCTCAAGCCTCTGCCAAAGCCATGGTTATAGGATAAGATTTAGAATTGACCCGGGAATACTTTACGATAACTGGCAAAGCGATTATGCAGGCCTGATTGAAAAAATGCTGACAAATGCCAAGCCAGAGAACATCACAATCGGTATGCTGAGACTTCTGCCGAGACATCTCAGACTTATAAAGCAGGCTTATGGCAGCCGAGGTCAAAAACTGTGCTCATATTCACTTGTCAAAGCAGCTTCGGATGGAAAGCTGCGATTCCATCCGGATAAACGAATAAAGTTTTACTCATTTCTTGTAGATGTAATACGCAGTTTCGATAAAAGTGTATCTATAGGTCTCTGCAGGGAGACATCGCAGATATGGAGTGTTTTGAAAGGCCGTTGTGATTTAAAAAA
>CAYLMG010000140.1:0-4498 GCA_964384565.1 uncultured Pirellulales bacterium
CTATAAATACGGATAACCATTATGGAAGCTGAACAGGTCATCGAAAAGATACTCTCGGATGCAGAAGCCGAAGCTGAAAAAATAATAAAACAAACAGAAAAGCAAATTGCCTCTGAGCAAAAAGCTCTTGATAAGCAATTAAGCGATTACGAAAAAGAAACCGACTCGCTCGCAAAAAAGGCTGCTGACGAAAAGAAAGCTCATCTGCTCGCAGAGACAAGAATGAAGCTTGCAAAAGAAGTCCTTGCGGAAAAAAGAAGAATCCTCGAAGGTATTTTCGAAGATGCAGAAAAAGAATTGGAAAAACTGCCTGACGAAGAGTATAAAAACCTGATAACAAAACTTATGCTAAAAGCCGTCCAAACCGGAACCGAAGAAGTCATCGTCGGTAAAAAGGAATCCAGAATAAATGCAGATTTCATCAGCCGAATAAACGATACTCTCCAAAAAAAAGACGGCAAAAAAGCGGAACTAAAGCTGTCGGACGAAAAACAGGACATCAACGCAGGCTTCATATTAAAGCGAGGCAAAATTAAAACCAATGCCTCTTTTAACGTCCTGCTTGAACAGGCGAAAAGGGATTTGGAAATCGAGCTGGCCAAGGATTTATTCTCTCAAAAAAACTTAAATGAACCAGGCAATTAGACAACCTGATTTGAATTTTTTCAGATACCCGCCGATAGGTACCGACGACTGGCGCTACGCCTACGCAACAGCCCGCGTCAGGGCACTGCAGTCACAGATGCTAAGCAGAGCCGAGCTGCTCGATTTAACAAACGCCGAAAACTACACCGCCGCCGCAGAGCTGCTCTCACAAACACAATATGCCCTGCCGCAGACAGGTGCAAACCTCAATGACCTCGAAAATATCCTCTTGCAAAGAAGAACCGAGCTCAGAGAGCTCTTCAAAAAGCTGATAATCGATGAAGACATCATCGAGCCGCTGGTAGTTCGCGAGGACTTCGCAAATATGAGACTGGCCCTGCGAAGAAAGCTCACCGAAAAACCAGTCGGCCTCGATTACAGCAATGACGGCTCAATCCCCGCTGAAGACTTTGAAAAAATCTTCGAAGAAGAAAATTACAGCCCCCTGCCATACCATATGAGAGAGGCTATCGAAACAGCCGTCCTCGCATATTATCAGGACAAAGACATCCGGCAAATCGACTACGCACTCGACTATATGCACTTCGAACACAAATTAAACAGAGCAATACAAATAAAAAACATCTTTATGACAGAGCTGTTCAGAATGCAAATCGACATCAATAACATCAAGACCTTGCTCCGCCTGAAATTCACCGAGTCCGAGGTTCGCGATGTATTTATATTCGGCGGCTATCTTAATATCCGTGAATTGAAAACCGCCCTCGACGCCGATTTCGAGGCTGTCAAAAATATGTTCTCACACACAACATACAAAGAAATCTTCGAGCAGGGCATAAATTATCTTACCGAGAACAACTCATTTATCAAACTCGAACAGAAATGTGATGAGCACTTCGCGGGCTTTTTGAAAACAACGAACAATATAACAGCCGGCCCCCAGCCTATCATCGCTTATCTGCTAAGCAAAGAAGCCGAAATTCGCAAAATCAGGCTTATCCTGACCGCGAAAAAGAACGAGCTGGAAAAACAGCTCATACTCGACCGTATAGGACACTAAAAAATACGAAACACGAGCCACAGGGCACAAAGAAATGGAAGGAAAAGTAGCAGTATTAGGCAGCATTGATTTCGTTAAGCCGTTCTCGGCCATTGGAGTCGATACCTTCGCCGTCGAAGAAAACAGCGACGAGATACAACAGCACGCAAAAAAAATCCTCGAACAAAAGTACGCTCTCATCATCGTCGCCGAAGACGTCGCACCCTCAGCCGAGCAAATCTTCGCCGATGTGCAAAATGACCCTGCACCGGCGATCATTGTCGTACCCTTTACGACCGAATCGAAAGGATTCGCAACAGAAGAGCTCGGCAAGGTACTTAGAATGGCTACCGGCATAAACATTTTAGAAAACAAATAAAACGCTTGAATTCTAAAAATAGGGAAGGCTAAAAAATGGCGGAAAACAAAGAGGCAAGAATCGTTAAAGTCGCAGGCCCCGTCGTCGTCGCCGAAGGTATGACCGGCTCAAGAATGTACGACGTCGTAAAAGTCGGAAAACTAAATCTCATCGGCGAAATCGTCGAACTGCATGACGACCTCGCTTCAATACAGGTCTATGAGGAGACAGGCGGCATCGGCCCGGGCGAGCCCGTCGTCGATACAAAGGCGCCTCTGAGCGTCGAGCTTGGCCCCGGTCTTATCGAGAGCATATATGACGGCATCCAAAGACCGTTGCCTGCTCTTTACGACGCCGAAGGTCACTCTATGAGTAGAGGCACAGCCGCTCCGGGCCTGAACAGAGAAAAAAAATGGAACTTCAAACCCTCCGTTGATAACGGCTCGAAAGTCAAGCCCGGTGACATAATCGGCGAAGTAGAGGAAACAACACTTATCAAACATAAAATTATGATTCCGCCAAAAATACAGGGAACCATCGACGGCCTCAAGGAAGGTGATTATACAGTCGATGAACAAGTCGCCACCGTCAAAACAAAAGACGGAACCGAACACAAAATATCCCTTATGCAGAAATGGCCTGTCCGCAACGCAAGACCCGTCATCCAGAGGCTCGCTCCAAACAAAATTCTCCTTACCGGACAGCGCGTCATCGACACATTTTTTCCCATAGCAAAAGGCGGCACTGCCTGTGTCCCCGGCCCGTTCGGATCCGGTAAAACCGTCGTTCAGCATCAGCTTGCAAAATGGGTCGACGCCGATATCGTCGTTTATGTCGGCTGCGGCGAACGGGGTAACGAAATGACCGACGTGCTTGCTGAATTTCCCAAACTCAAGGACCCACACTCAGGCCAGCCGCTTATGAAACGCTCAGTCCTTATCGCAAACACTTCCAATATGCCCGTCGCCGCACGCGATGCATCCGTCTACACAGGCATCACCATCGCAGAATATTTCAGGGATATGGGCCACACCGTAGCTCTGATGGCTGACAGTACAAGCCGGTGGGCCGAGGCTATGAGGGAAATCTCCACACGACTCGAAGAGATGCCCGCCGAGGAAGGATACCCCGCATACCTGGCCGCAAGAATCGCCTCCTTTTACGAGAGATCTGGCCGGGTAAACTGCATCGGCTCACCAAAAAGAGAGGCAGCCCTGTCAATCATCGGCGCCGTAAGCCCGCCCGGCGGCGACCTCTCCGACTCGGTCGTACAGGCAACGCTGCACGTCGTCAAGGTCTTCTGGTCTCTGCAGGCAAAGCTCGCATATCAAAGACACTTCCCCGCTATCGACTGGCTCACAAGCTATTCTTTTTACAAAGAATACCTCAAAGACTCCTTCGAGGACAAGGAAAAGGCAGCGCTTATGGACAGACTCATCATCGAAGCTATGAGCCTGCTCGAACAGGAATCCAGCCTTTTGGAAATCGTCCGACTCGTCGGTGCTGAAGCCCTTTCTCCCGCCGACAGAGTCGCCCTCGAAACCGCCCGTTCCATACGAGAAGATTATCTCCACCAAAACGCTTTTCACGAGGTCGATACCTTCACCTCTCTCGAGAAACAATACGAAATGCTGCTTACCGTCCTGCACTTTCACAAAAAAGCTCTCGAAGCCGTCAACGCCGGCGTCGATACCAGCGAAATCTCTAAGCTCGAAGTAAGAGAGCAAATCGCAAGAGCCAAGTACATCCCGCAGGACCAGATGAAAAAAATCACTCAGATAAGAGAAACCATTGACAAACAAATTAACCAGTTGCGAACCGCAGTGACAGCTTAAAAACATAGAACAGGAGTATAAAATGCTAAAGGAATATCAGACAGTAACAAACATTTACGGACCATTGATGCTCGTCGAGATGGTCGACGAGGCAAAGTACGGCCATATTGTTGACATCGAGCTTGGTGACGGCACGATACGTCACGGCCAGATTCTGCAGGTCGAAAAAGACAAGGTCTTAGTCCAGGTCTTCGAAGGCACCGAGGGCATCGACGTCGAAGACAGCACCGTCCGCTTTCTCGGCAGACCTCTCGAATTCGGCCTGTCCGCCGACATTCTCGGCAGAGTCTTTTCAGGACTCGGTGTCCCCAAGGACGACGGGCCAGAAATCATCGCCGAAAAGTATATGAACATCAACGGCAGCCCCATCAATCCTTTCGGCCGCGACTACCCCAACGAGTTCATCCAGACCGGCATCTCAACTATTGACGGCCTTAATCCGCTCGTGCGAGGCCAGAAGCTGCCCGTCTTCTCCGGTGCAGGCCTGCCGCACGACAAAATCACCGCCCAGCTTGCCCGCCAGGCCACCATACTCGGCAAAGGCGAGGAATTCGCCGTCGTATTCGCCGCTATGGGTATCACCTTCGAAGCCGCTCAGTTCTTTATTAACGACCTGAACGAAACCGGCGCCATCGAACGGGCTGTGATGTTCATAAATCT
>CAYLMG010000141.1:0-1587 GCA_964384565.1 uncultured Pirellulales bacterium
CCTGACCGCCCGGAGGAACAAGTATAGGAACTATCTTTGCGCCGGCGAACAAGTACTGTATGAACGGCACCTGCACTTCGATACTGTGCTCGCCCCGATGTGCGTCAGGGCCGCTTACAGCCGTGCCGCTGTCAATTATAGAGTCCGCAAGCTGTTCATCGATAAATATTTCACCGACCGGCGTCAGCCAGCAGCCCTTGTCATAAACAGCAGCCCTTTGCCCGAAGAAGCTGTGAGCAGCTCCGAATATCACGAAGCTGTGAACCTTGTTGTTTTGCCTTTTTATCGCGGAAAAAACCAGCGCTGCCAGACTTCCGCTGAAAAACCACCCCGCGTGGGGGACAATACCCGCTGCTATTGTATCAGGCAAAGTCCCGCTCGATGTCCTCTCATTGAGATACTGGTTAATTTCATCAACACAGCTGTCATTTTGAGCCGGATAAAACTGACCTGCAACAATAGGCTTTCTGCATTGCATTTCAGGCACCTCTTACTTGCAGATGTTCGCCGAACCGTTATAATGTATGTCTTAAGAATTTTATTAAATTGTATTCTGAAAAGCGAGAAAAAAAATGGCTGAACATAAACAAAATAAAGTTGCTGTTGTAATTGGCTCCGACAACGATATGGAGGTAATGCAGAGCTGTATCGACCAGCTCACCGATTTCGGCTTAGACCCGCTAATTCGTATAATTTCAGCACATAGAACGCCTCAAATAGCCGCAGAATTTGCACAAAACGCCGCAAATAACGGCATAAAAGTAATAATCGCCGCTGCAGGTATGGCCGCCCATCTCGCAGGTGCACTGGCTGCAAAAACCACACTGCCCGTCATAGGTGTACCCCTGATTTCAGGTTCAGGCCTGCAGGGAATCGACGCCTTTCTCAGCACCGTCCAGATGCCGCCCGGCGTACCGGTTGCCACGGTAGCTATCGGCAAAGCCGGTGCCAAAAACGCCGCAATCCTCGCTGCACAAATCCTCGCATTGTCGGATGACAACTTGGCCCGAAAACTGGCGGATTTCAAAAAGCTGCAGGAACAAGAGGTAATTGAAAAAGATTCCAAGCTCAGGAACAAGTAACGGCTTTAATGAAATCTTAATCGTAATAACCGGCTGCTGTGCAATTGACTCTATTGGAATTAAAAGGTAAACTCTAATCTATGCAAAGGTCGATTGCCACGTTTACTCTCGACACGGGCACCTGTCCGAGATGGCTTTTTCAGAGGATGGTTAGGCTCGGCCGACAAATGACCGAGGTGCTAATAGCCGAGTTCGGGCCGCAAGAGTTCATCAAAAGAATAGCCGACCCTGTCTGGTTTCAATCGCTCGGAACGGTATTGGCCTTTGACTGGAATGCCTCCGGCCTGACAACAATATTAACCGCAGCTCTCAAGGAGGCAATTCGCGGCAGGGAAAAACAGCTCGGAATTTTCATCTGCGGCGGTAAGGGCAAGACGTCACGAAAAACGCCAGACCAGATCGAAGAATGGGCCGATAAGCTCAGTCTGCCGGACAATTCTGTGAACAATCTCGTATATAACTCCCGAATGAGTGCCAAGGTTGACAGCTCGCTCGTCCAGGATGG
>CAYLMG010000141.1:1687-4479 GCA_964384565.1 uncultured Pirellulales bacterium
GCAGGATACAATTCATTGATAAAGGACATCGAAATCCTGCGAAGGCACTACTCGCGCTACAGCAAAATGGTCAGCTTAAAGTATAAGGGCCAGCAGATGACTTTTCTAAAACTCGAAGACATCGAATTTAAGACCCATCCTGTAATCTATGAGGATTTTTCCCGAAGCAGATACCTTGAAAAAATTCTTCACTTACTTTGTGACTTAAAGCCCGTTAATTATGAAAAGCTCCTCGCCACAAGAGGTGTCGGCCCGAAAACAGTCAGGGCACTGGCCCTGGTCGGTGAGGTGATTTACGGAGCTGAACCTTCATACAAAGACCCTGCCCGCTATTCATTTGCTCACGGAGGCAAGGATGGCACGCCCTATTGGGTTGACAGGCAGACTTATGACAAAACTATTTCCATATTGGCTCAAGCCGTCAGAAAGTCCCGAATCGGAGACTGTGAAAAAGACAAGGCGATTAAAAGACTTGTTAAAAATAGTTAAACCTGCTGCCTTAAAACCGTTTAATCCGAAAAAGAATAAAAAAATTACTGTTACAATTTGTATTTTCGCGTGTCTATAATATGACAGGAGAAGAAAATATACGTTTTTTGTGAGTGAAATTTTGATGGATGCGCTTTTACTTAGAAATATATGTAAATCCTTTGACCATTTTAAGGCTGTTGACGATTTAACTGTCACCGTGCCGGCCGGCAGTATTTATGGCTTTTTAGGCCCGAATGGTGCCGGCAAAACAACCACAATCAGAATGATTATGAATATCATAAGACCCGACAGCGGTAGCGTAAGTATATTCGGCGATGGTTCCGTCGAGAATATGCGAAGCAGAATCAGCTATATGCCGGAGGAAAGAGGACTCTACCGGAAAATGACAGTCCGTAGCGTCCTTGCTTTCTTCGGCTCGCTTAAAGGCGTGTCCTCGAACGTCCTTGCCGGACGTATCCCTTTCTGGCTCGAGCAGGTCAACCTGACTGATTACGCCAATAAAAAAGTCGAAGAGCTATCCAGAGGTATGCATCAAAAATTGCAGTTCGCCGTCGCTGCCATAAATCAGCCCGACCTTCTCATACTTGATGAGCCTTTTTCAGGCCTCGACCCCGTCAATCAGGAAATCCTCAAAAATATTATCCTGAGGATGCGCGAAAATGGAGCAACAGTAGTTTTTTCAACTCACGTAATGCACGAAGCCGAGAAACTCTGCGATTATATCCTTTTGATAAACAAGGGTAAAACCGTCATCGATGGAAAACTCAAAAAAATAAAAGACCGGTACAGAACCGGTGCTGTTTCTGCTGAGCTTGCTGGTGACGTAAGTTTCATTGAAGCTTTACCGATTGTCTCTTCTGTGAAGCGACAGGACGATCGTTTTGACATTGTTTTGAAAGATAATGCCGATCCGCAGAAGCTGCTCGCTGAGCTTGTCGGTAAAGTAACGGTATCTGCCTTCGAAGTTAAGGCCCCGTCGTTGCATGAAATCTTTATTAAGCTTGTAGGACAGCAGGATGAGTAAAATTCTCAAAGTTGCACGGCGCGAGTACGTTGAATCTGTAAAAAGCAAGACCTTCATAATAAGTGTCTTTATGGCGCCGCTTATTGTCGTTGCAATAATTTTCTTTTCAAGCAGAATCGCTCAGACAAAGTCGGGCTCGCGGCCGCCGCTCAAAATCGCCATTACCGACCTGACAGGCCGGCTTGCCGATGAGATAAAAGCCTCTTTCGATACTCATAATAAATCATCTGACAACAGGCAGATAATTGTCACACAGACTGTAGCCGATGCGAACTCTTTCGATGAACAATCTTCAGTGCAAAAAAACAGGCTCAGAGAAGGCAAAATCGACTCCTATGTCGTAATTGATTCCAATATCGTATCCGGCGACGGAAAAATATCGCACTATACATACAAAACAAAGGCCTCGAATGTAGATTCGCTCTGGATTATTGAAAAATTATGCCGCGATGCTGTAATAGAATATCGTTATAAAATCCGGAACGTTGACAAAGAGCTTATCGATAAGCTGCTGAAAGTCCCAACACAGCAGATTGAGATAGGCCAGGAACAGGGACAGGAAAAAGTAAAGGGTAAGGGCGAAATGATTACTTCGATGATGGTGCCGTTTATCTTTATGTTGCTTATGTACCTCGGTATCTTTATCAACGCACAGCATATGCTCACAAGTGTCATCGAGGAAAAATCTTCTCGTGTCATTGAGCTTTTACTTTCGGCTGTGAACTCTTTCCAGTTGATGGCGGGAAAGATATTGGGCCTTGCCGGCATCGGCTTGACAGTTATTGCTTTGTGGGTCTTTGCTGCATATTCTGCTGCACAGTGGAGAGGGCTCCCGATAGATATTACCGGCTGGCTTTTCTTATATTTTGTTGTATATTACATTCTTGGCTTTATTTTGCTCAGCGCGATGGTAGCCGGAATTGGCTCGATTTGCAACACCCTCAAAGATGCTCAGAATCTTATGGGCCCGATTACAATTATCTATATGCTCCCGATTATGTCCTGGTTTAAACTTGTGCAGAATCCCCAGGGAACTTACGCTACGGCCTTATCGTATGTCCCGCCGCTAACGCCCTTGGTTATGATGCTTCGCCTTTCAGCAAGTTCTGATGTGACCATCATAGAAATTCTTGCGACTTTCGTTGTATTGGTTGTTTCTGTAATCCTGGTTATCTGGCTTTCTGCAAAGGTCTTTCGTACCGGCATCCTGATGTATGGTAAAAGACCGCGATTAAGAGAAGTCTTCCGATGGTTAAGACAGAGCTGAAATGATTTT
>CAYLMG010000142.1:0-4463 GCA_964384565.1 uncultured Pirellulales bacterium
CGGGTGACGAAACGATAGCGGCTCTGGTACGCGGCGACCATGAGCTCAATCAGGAAAAGCTTACACAGGCTATCGGCGGCAAACACATCGAACTGGCTGACGAAGAGACGATAGTGAAAGTTACCACAGCAGCGGTCGGTTTCGCTGGCCCTGTCGGTATTGCGGATAAGGTATCAGAAATGTTTATCGACCACGCCGTCGCTGCAATGGCTGTTGGTATCACCGGTGCCAATAAAAGCAATTATCATATCAAAAATGTTGTGCCCGGCAGAGATTTCCCCCTTGAAGGTGACAATATTAAGGTTACCGATTTGCGAGTCGCTCAGGAGGGCGACAGCTTCGAAGGCAAAAAACTTTTGTTCAAAAAGGGTATCGAGGTAGGCCAGATTTTTAAGCTCTGGACCAAGTACAGCGACAGGCTCGGCGCAAAGTTTCTCGACGAGAACGGTGAGGAAAAGAGCTGTCTTATGGGCTGCTACGGTATAGGGATTAACCGCATAGCCGCCGCTGCGATTGAGACAGGCTATGATGAGGATGGAATAATCTGGCCTGTAAGTATAGCGCCGTTCGAGGTGATAGTTACATCGGTCAATCAGGAAGATACGCAGGTCGCCAAAACAGCGGAAAGAATTTACAGCGAGCTTATGGATAAGGGCCTTGACGTTTTGCTCGATGACAGGATTTTGCGGGGCGGCGTAAAATTCAAGGACGCTGATTTAATCGGAATACCTGTCAGGGTATCGGTCGGTAAAATCTCGGTTGCCGAGGGCAATGTCGAGATTAAACTGCGCTCGCAAAAAGAGAGTATAACTGTCCCCATCGAGCAGGCCGCCGCCAAAGTTGTTGAAATTGTAAATTCCCTGAAGGAAAAGCTGAAAGTGTAACGATTTTTTGGGCTGTGTATGTGGGAGTTAAAAGAACCCGGTCAGGTTAAACTCATAATCGGCATACTGGCTGCCGATGAAAACTGTCTAAAGGCTGCTGTGAAGGCGATAGAGGCTGAGTTTGGTGATATCGACCTCGTAAGTGACACCTGGCCGTTTAATCAGACCGATTACTATGAAAAACAAACCGGTGAAAATATATTAAAACAATTTGTCGCTATTGAAAAACTTATAGAACCGGCTGAGCTTGCGGATATCAAGCACAAGACAAATGCAATTGAGCAGAGATTGTCGAAAGAGCTGGAAATAGATTTAACGAGGCCTGTAAATCTCGACCCCGGTATAATCGAGCCGTCAAAATTGATTTTGGCGACAACAAAAAATTATTCGCACCGTATATATATCGGCAAAAAGATGTACGCCGAGGTGACTTTGATTTTTGATAATGGAAAGTGGCAGACGATGCCTTATACTTATCCCGATTATACTCAGCAGTGCTATCACGATTTTTTCAGTAAAGTAAGAAAGAAATTACTGGAGCAGTTAAAATCGAAACGATAATTGCAATATCAGCGAGCTTGATTGCCGGCTCATTTTTTCTCTCAGCAGTGCTGACTGCTGTTGTAAGAAGATGGGCGTTGAAGACCGGCTTCGTCTCTAAACCGAGGGCCGACCGCTTTGCCGACAGGGCCGTCCCCCTCGGCGGCGGCATTGCGATATTCGCAACGCTGGCGATTATCATTATAACCGCATCTGTATTTTTCAGATTAGTTTTCGTCCCGGGTTACTTTGCCTCGCTTGCCGGAACATTCGGTATTGACCCTGCAGATTTTTTAACCAAGATAAATCAGTTGATAATAGTATTGCTTTGCATCTTTGTTTTATTTGCGTTGGGCTTATGGGATGATAAAATTCATCTCGGCCCGTTCTTCAAACTTGTTGTGCAGTTTGCTGTTGCTGTTGTCGCTGCGGGCTTTGCCGAAATCAGGGTCGAGCTTTTTATTCAAAATGTATATGTAACGACTTTGCTGTCGGCCTTCTGGATTGTGTTGATTGTTAATGTGTTCAACTTTCTCGACAATATGGACGGCGCTGCAGCAGGTATTGCCGTTATAGCAGCCGGTATCCTGTTCGTGGCTGCTGCGAACAGCGGCCAGGTTTTTGTCGGAGGCCTGGCGCTTGTATTTGTGGGGACGCTGCTCGGTTTTCTTATCTTTAATTTTCCGCCTGCCAGGATTTTTGCCGGTGATGCAGGTTCGCTGGTTGTGGGATTTTTTGTTGCGCTTCTTACTTTGCGAACCACATATTATCAGCAGGCGCAGAGCGGCCGATGGTACGCTGTCCTTATGCCCCTGATTGTAATGGCTGTGCCTTTATATGATTTTGTGAGCGTCTCTTTTTTGAGGCTCTGGCAGGGCAAAAGCCCCTTTGTCGGTGACACACAGCACTTCTCGCACCGGCTGCAAAGAAGGGGCCTGACCGTAACGCAGACGGTTCTGACTTTATATCTCGCAACCCTTTGTACCGGCCTGGGTGCAGCTTTTCTTTATCAGGTTAATATTATTGGTGCAATTCTTGTATTCATAGAAACTGTTATGATTCTCGCCATAATCGGCATCTTCGAATCCACCGGAAAAGATAACTCGTAAATCGGGAATTATAGGCGATTATTCAATGGTAAAGATTTTGATAGCAATTAAAAACTGTTTAGATGGTTTTGATTTATTAGGGGATAAAGGCTTAGCGGGCCGTATTGTTCAATGCGTAGTTGTGGTTTTTGGTTTCGTCTTGTTTTGTGTGATACTTCCTAGTGTACTTGGCTTTGCGATGCTAAACTTTCCTCGGTTTTTCACGTTTTTAATGTTAACATCTATCATAATTTCCGTTATTATGTTGTGCATAAGCTTGGCCCTCTATCTTATATCAGATCTTATAGAAAATATTACTCCGAAAAGTGTTGGGAACGAAGCTTTAGCTGCATCATTTCTTTTTTCAATATTGTTTAGTATTGTCCTTTTTTGCTTATGGTGGTTTGGAGGTATGGGCTTGATGCCTATATCTATACAAACCCGTTTTTTTTCTCCCAAGATTCAATTTCCACTGGGCGACCTTAATGGAATTGCCATAGATAAAAAAGGACACCTATATTTGTGCGTACTAGGTTACAGCAGAATCCACCAATACAACAGTGAGGGTGTTTTTCTTAAAGGTTGGTTCATTGATGCAGGAAGTGGATTATTTAATATCTGGATTGATGACGAAGATAACTTGAATGTACGAGCTGTAAGACCAGGTGAGCATCTAATATTTAACGCGGATGGACAACTATTAAAAACAACAAAAATTGCATCTCTTGAAGAAGATGAGTATTTGGCACAGAAAGCATCAGGCTTAAGAACGAAGGATGCTTTTGGTAATACTTATGCAATTGAAAGTTTAAAATGGTCACCCAAAGTTGTTAAAATCAATTCCGTTGGCAAGGAATCCATATTGATAAAAGACCCTGTACACTTTTACCTATTTCGTTACCCTCAACCACTCTTATCTGTTGCTATTATAGGCTTCATTATGTCAGCCATAATAGGATTTATTGTTAAGTTTAAAATTCGTTTTCCTTAAAAATCTGTATGTGTCTGCTGTATGTTTTATTTTACGCAATATTAAAATCTGGCTCATTATTGAAGAGATAATGCGACGAATCTGTGATTCTGATCTCTGAACTCATGTCACATTTTATAACTAAAGTCCAAAACCGGAGATTTTAAACTTACGGCTTGGGAGCATTTTAATTTGCAATCTTTGCCGAGAAGTGGATGAAATAGAACGAATATAATCGTGTCCCGTCGCTCGTGTCCCGTGTCTCGTATGTAGGCGAGTGTATATTAAGTTTTGAAAATTTGAATTTTGGTAATTCGATATTGTTTCGAGTTTCGTTATTCGGATTTAGGATTTTTTATGTCATCAGCTCATCCGGTATATCGAAGTTTGCGTAAGTATTCTGGACATCGTCGTGGTCTTCGAAGGCGTCCATAAGAGAGATTATCTTGCCGGCCAGGTTTTTGTCTTGTATCTCAATCGTATTTTGCGGCACCATTGAGATTTCAGCCATTTCGGCAGGAATTTCTTTTTCCTGAAGTGTCTGTTTTAAGGTCTCGTATGCAGCCGGCTCGCAGGTTATTTCATAAACCTCGCCCCTGTTTGTCATATCGTCTGCGCCGGCGCCGAGAGCGATTTCGAAAAGTGCTTCCTCATCGACTTTGTCGGCTGCCACTGTTATTAGTCCTTTTTTTCCGAACATCCAGTTGACACAGCCGCTTTTTCCCAGAGACCCGCCGTGCCTCTCGAAGATTCTGTTAATCTCGGGTGCGGTACGGTTGCGGTTATCGGTCAGCACATCGACCATAATAGCAACCCCGCCCGGCCCGTAGCCTTCGTAGATAACCTGTTCGAAACTGGTTGCTCCAAGCTCGCCGGTGCCTTTTTTTATGGCCTTTTCAATCGTGTCCTTGGGCATATTGGAGGCCTTGGCTTTATCTATCGCGTATCGCAGAGTAAGGTTCGACCCGGGGTCGCCCCCGC
>CAYLMG010000143.1:0-4461 GCA_964384565.1 uncultured Pirellulales bacterium
AGAATATCTTGAAGATAGCCTTGACGGAATCAAAAAGCGTATAGAAGAACTCGAAGCTCAGAAAAGCAGCAAGGACTAAGAAAAAGACAGCTAAGGATTTATCTTCTTAGATGCTTCTGTGCTTCTAAGGCAGTGGTGTGTCTATACAACAATCAACACTGTCCTTGGCGCTTTCTGCAGTTTTGTGCTCGGTTGCATACGGCAATTGAGAGGTGTATTTCATACAGTGTTTAAAAACGCTGTATTTTGAGGTAAGGCTTTAACAAGTTTATTAGGAGTTAAGACAATGCCAATATTTGAGTATAAATGCAAGAAGTGCGGGCATAAGACCGAATTCCTGGAAAAAAGTGGAGGCAAAAGAAAGCACGTCTGCGAAAAGTGTGGAAGTTCGGATATGCAGAAATTGTTTTCAGGTTTTTCCGTTGGGCAAAGTAATCAGGGAAGCAATTCCTGCCCAACCGGAACGTGCGGACTTTCTTAGAAAGGGTATTTTATGAAAATTGCAGTAACATCAACAGGGCCTACTTTAGAAGACGAGGTTGAAGCCAGGTTCGGACGCTGTCAGTATTTTTTGATTATTGACACTGATTCTATGCAATTTGAGGCAATTGAGAATCCTAATATTGCCCTCGGCGGCGGTGCTGGGATTCAGTCCGCTCAATTAATGTCGGAAAAAGGCGTAACAGCAGTATTGACTGGCAACTGCGGTCCCAACGCATTTAATGTTTTTGGCCAGGCTGGAATACAGGTTATCGTTGGCATCAGCGGGCCTGTACGTGCTGCCGTTGAGCAATTCAAGGCTCAAGGTTTCTCTTCCGCTTCGGGGCCAAATGTAGCCAGTCACTTTGGTATGAACACAGCACCGCCAACAGGACGGCCAATGACCGGTTCATTTGGCCAAGGTGGTGGAATGGGCTTAGGTATAGGTGGTGGAGGTGGTATGGGCCGAGGTATGGGTGGGGGACGCGGCATAGGTCGAGGCGGCGGTAGAGGCATTGGCCGAGGTATGGGCATGGGAAGGTCTGCGCCTATGACAACTTTGACGGGAGGCTTTGGTGCTGGTCAACCATCTGATGTACCTAAAGGAGGCCGGCAGGAACTGGAAGAATTAAAACAGCAGGCCGAAATGCTAAAGCAACAAAAACAGCAGATTGAAAGGCGAATGGCCGAGCTTGAAAGCGGGCGAAAGGCCGCAGCTTTTGTTCAAACTGATAAATGCACTGGTTGTGGTATTTGTGCTGATGTTTGTCCAGCCAATGCTATCAGGATAGACAAACATGCTGTTGTAAGTCCTCAGTTATGCACTGCCTGTGCCGCCTGTGTATCTGAGTGTCCGAGTGAGGCGATTATTATTACCCAGCAGAAAATCGGTAGCTAATAATCCAAATCAAGTTAAACGGTACATATTGGACTATTTGTAATTCGATTGAGAATTAAATAGGGGTTCTAAATGGAAAGATTCGTGCTCAAGTCCAAGATTCACGGAGCTAAGATAACCGGAACCGAGCTTGATTATGAAGGCAGCATAACAATCGACCTGCAACTTCTGGAAAAAGCGGATATACTGCCGGGTGAGCAGGTTCATGTTTTGAATTTCAACAATGGACAGCGGTTTATCACTTATACAATTGCAGGTAACAGCGGTACAGGTGAAATTGTGTTAAATGGACCAGCAGCAAGATTGGGAACGGTTGGAGATAAAATTATAATCCTATCTTATTGTCAGATATCTGATGATAAAGCAAAACAGTTGAATGCAAAAATAATATTCGTCGATGATGAAAACAAAACAAAGGAATAGATGAGTGGAAAAGAGCATTTCACCACGATGTGGGCGGTGTGAGATTAAAGAATGCCGTGAAGGCAAGGATTGTTTCTCGCAGGCTGATAATCATAAACAATTATATCAGGACGATCAAATAGCAGAATTGCACAGGACTGCTTCGGCAATTGAGGCTCGGTATTATGGCAAAGAGACGCGATTGGGTGAAACGATACTGTTTGCAAAGGAGTTGGGATGTAAAAAAATGGGTCTGGCTTTTTGCATTGGTTTAAGCGAAGAGGTAAAGGTTATCGAGGAAATTCTCTCGAAGCATTTCGAGGTAGTGTCTGTATGCTGTAAGGTCTGTGGAATCGATAAGAAGGATTTTGATTTACCACAGATTTTATCAGAAAACGATGAGGTTATGTGTAATCCCGCTGGCCAGGCCCAACTGCTAAACGATGCAGGAACGCAGCTTAATGTTTTATGCGGGCTTTGTGTCGGCCATGATGCGATTTTTGCAAAGGTCTCAGATGCTCCAGTTACAACGCTAATAGCCAAGGATAGGATATTGGCTCATAATCCTGCAGCAGCTATTTACTGTCAGTATCTCCGAAAACAGTTTAGTGAGAACTCATAGTGGAGATAAATGATGGATTCAGTGCTTGACGCCACGGAAGTTACCGTAGGGTTCCACCCTGCTGGATATAGGATAGATAAAACGGCTTCTCCGATGAACAGATATACCAAATGGGAGGTTATATCTGGGAAAGGGTGGTGTAATCCGGAACCGGTCTGCTTCGATTCTCTTCCAAAGAAAGGTTGGATAGCTAAAGATAAATTCGACTGGAACAAGGTTAGTATGACTATGGAGCAGGTTTGATATGAAAATAGCAATTGCAAGCGGTAAAGGCGGGACAGGAAAGACTACTATCGCAACCAACCTGGCCTGGACGCTTGCCCAAACAGGCAAGCAGGTTCAATACCTCGATTGCGATGTCGAGGAGCCGAACGGCCATATTTTTCTGAAGCCGGAAATTAAAAAAACTGAGCAGGTAACCGTTGCGGTACCTGAGGTTGACTTAAAAAAATGTACCGGCTGTGGTAAATGTGGTCGACTTTGCCAGTACAGTGCAATAGTGTCTTTGAAAGAAACGGTACTCACCTTTGAGCAGTTGTGTCACTCATGCGGCGGCTGTATGCTTGTTTGCCCTGAAAAGGCGATAACAGAAAAGCAAAAGATAATCGGTTCTTTGGAACAGGGCACCTCTGGAAGTGTTAACTTTATACAAGGCAGACTGCAGATAGGCGACGTACGGACTCCTGCTTTGATAAAGCGCGTGAAGCAAAAAATAAATAATGAGAAAATCGCAATAATTGATGCTCCTCCGGGCACATCCTGTCCTGTTATAGAAGCTATCAGGGATACGGACTTTGTCCTGCTTGTTACCGAGCCGACACCTTTCGGATTAAATGACCTTGAATTAGCGGTTGGGATGGTGCGGGAGCTTAAATTACCCTTTGCCGTAGTGATAAACAGAAGTGACATCGGTGACGATTGTCTACTTAGATATTGCCAAAAGCAAGATATTGAAGTTTTGGTTGAGATACCCGATGACAGAAAAATAGCAGAAGCCTATTCGCGAGGATTAATGGTAGTTGACGCATTACCGGAATATAAAGGCAAGTTTACACTTTTGTATGAGCAAATAACTGAGCAGGTGACTGTGAAATGAAAGAAGACTTTGAATTTATGGAGAAGATTACCGCAGACTTAAATGCCCGCAAGGCAGCTTGTAAGGTCCTCGGAGTTTCCGAAGATGCTGACAAGGAAAAACTAAAAATAGCTTATCGTCATGCAGCAATGAAATTTCATCCTGATAAAAATCTGAATAATCCTGATGCAAACAAAAAATTTGCACTTGTCAAATGTGCGTACGAATTATTAGCAGAAGATAAACCCTGTGCGACACTGTTAGAAGAAATTAACTCCTGGCCAGGCGTTCCTGAAGACGATAAATACAAGCTTGATAATCGGTGGGGACATTTCTTGTGGTGGAGAGAAAAGTTTTTCGGACCAATATAGGATTTGCTGGTATGAAAAAGTATTTGCAATCATGCAAATCAGAATTTTGGAAGAAGGTCTTCAAGGCTGAGTTGGATTATATTTTGGACCAGTTAAAAGGGATTAGGGACGTTCTAAGTGTCGGCTGCGGCCCGGCTATTATAGAGACAGGCCTGGCAGAACATGGTTTTAACGTTACCGGCCTGGATATTTCCAAAGAGGCTTTGGACCAGACCCCGGACAGCATAAGAACGGTTGTAAGCTCAGCAGAAAAGATGGATTTCCCATCATTGTCTTTTGATGCCGTTATTTACGTTGCTTCGCTTCAGTTTATAGAAAAATATAAACAAGCGCTTAAAGAAACAGTTCGTGTTCTCAAGCCGGCTGGTAAATTATTAGCAATGTTGCTTAATCCGCAGTCTGAGTTCTTCAAAGAAAAAACCAAAAATCCGGACTCTTACATAAACAAGATTAAGCATACGGATTTGAAGGGGATTGAAAGAGCAGTTGCAAAGTATTTTTCCATTAAAACAGAATTCTTTTTAGGAATCAAAGGAACGGAAATATTCCAAAGCCGGAATTCTAATGCAGCGAGCCTTTACGTTATAAAAGGAACAAAGAAGCAATATGGATA
>CAYLMG010000144.1:0-4424 GCA_964384565.1 uncultured Pirellulales bacterium
AGGCATATAACGAGCCGGATACTCTTTTTCATTATTAATATTCCTTTTTTATTTTTCGGCGGCTGTCAAATCTTCGTACGTTTCGCGTTTTCTTATGACGGAAAATTTGTCGCCGTCGGCGAGGACTTCGGGTGCGCGGGGCCGGGCGTTGTAGTTGCTGCTCATAGTGAAGCCGTAAGCACCGGCTGTGAAGATTGCGAGCAGGTCCCCTCTTTTTACAGGCGGCAGAGCTCTGTCCTTTGCGAGAAAGTCGCCGCTTTCGCAAATTGGTCCGACAATATCGACAGTTTCAGTGCCTTTTATTTTCAGGTCTTTGGCTCTTTTTTCCGGCAGCATTTTTTCGGTGACTCGTGTCGGCCAGATGAAGTGAAAAGCGTTGTAGAGGGCCGGCCTGATAAGGTCGTTCATTGCGGCATCGACGATGACGAATTTTTTGCTTCCGCTTTGCTTTGTGTAAAGTACGCGTGTAAGCAGAACAGCAGCATTTGCGGCGATGGTTTTTCCAGGCTCAAGTATGAGTTTGAGTTTTTTTTCTTTTAGCAGGGGTACGATGCCGGATGCATAATCGGCTGCGGAGGGAACTGTATCGGATTCATAGTCTGCGCCGTAGCCGCCGCCGATATCAAGCGCTTCGATGATATGACCTTGTGCCCTGAGTTTATCAATTAAAGGCAGGATTTTTTTTACGGAATTAACATAGGGGTCAATGGATTTTCCGCCTGTACCGAGGTGGATGTGTACAGCGCAGAGATTGACGTATTTATTTTTGCCGAATTTGCTGAAGATTTTTTCGGCAGATTCGATATCGACGCCGAATTTAGTCTCTTTTGTTCCGGTGGTCAAATAAGCGTGAGTTTTGTACTCGATGTCGGGATTGATTCGCAGGGCAGCCTTTGGCGGTGGTGATATTTTTTCTTTTTCTGCAAGAGTTATGAAATTTTCGAGCTCCTGTCGTGATTCAATATTGAAATATGCGATGTTTGCGTTCAGGGCTTCGAGGATTTCGTTATCGGTTTTTCCGACACCAGCGAAGGCTACTTTTGTCATATCTGCGCCGGCCTGTATGACCCGGAAGAGCTCGCCGCCGCTGACGATGTCGAAGCCGCAACCGGCCTGGGCGAGGAATCTGAGTATGTTTATGTTTCCGCAGGCCTTGACGGAGTAACAGATGGTGGTGTCGATAACCTTGTAGGCATTTCGGATTTTTTCGAGATGGTCGAGGAAAGTAGCTTTGCTGTATACATAGGCAGGCGTTCCGAGGCTGTCGGCAATCTTTTCGATATCGACGTTTTCGTCAAATAATTTGCCGTCTTTATAGTTAAAGTAGTCCATTTGTATTATCTCTTAAAGACCTTTATCGCAGAGACACGAATTCAATATAATATATTAGTATTTTTCATTAAGGGAGTATAAGGAATTACGGGATAATTTCAAGAGGCGTTTGTTTTAATAGAGGAGCTTGAAAAGCTGTGGATTTTAGCTGTCATCATAAAAAAAGAAGGCCTCATCACAATGATGAGGCCTTCTTTTTTCATCATATGGTGCATTATCTTTTTCTTTTCTTTTTGGCTTTTTTCCTTTTTGCTGGTTTCTTCTTAGTTGTTTTTTTCTTTTTGGCTTTTTTCTTTTTTGCCATTTGATTTCTCCTTTCGGCAAATTATAATTTTCAATTCAAGTTAACGTTATTAAGTTACCAAATATTCCTTGTTGCGTATTTTATCGTCAAATTGTTTAAAAATACTTCATAAAAATTTTAGTGTACGGAAGATTTTCGGAGAGATTTGTTTTGTCAAGCTCACAATGGATTGCAACCAGAAAGATTCAGAGAGATTGATTTGTTACGTTTGAATTGTAAATTGTATTATGAAATTTGTTTTGAGTGTATCTTAAGTTGTTGTTGGAGACGGATGAAAAGTTTTTTGCGAAAATGTACTTTGGATACAATACATTGGTGTTGCAGACGTGTTTGACGAAATTATCCTTTAAGAGTGTGGACATTTGTTTTGTCAATGAATATACTTTTCAGCTGTTAAAGTATTTTGTGTTGTGAGAATGGAGCAGTGAGTTTTTTGAGTGTTTTCAGTCTCTTGTCGGCGAAATTGAAGGAGAAAAGTTTTTTTAAATTTTTTTATCAGATTGGTTTTAATAAAACACAATTATCTTGTTAATTTCTTATGGCTAACAGAAGAATAGCTTTGTTCGGCGGAACATTTGACCCGATACATCTCGGGCATACAGAGGTTGCGTCTTATGCAGCCCAGAAAATTGGAGCGGAGAAGACAATCTTTATACCCGCGAAGCTTTCGCCATTGAAGGTATTATCCCCGGCAGCATCTGCGGCAGACAGATTTGAGATGATAAGGCTTGCGATAGCCGGCAAGAGCGATTTTGAGGTTAGTGATTATGAATTGAGCAAAGAGGGTAACAATTACACTATTGAGAGCGTAAGGTATTTTAAGGAAGATTGCGGTGGAGATGCCGAGATTTACTGGCTGGCCGGTGCCGACACAATAGATGAGCTTGTGCGGTGGTACAGGGTTGTTGAGTTGATAGATGAGTGTAATTTGTGTGCAATGTACAGGGCCGGCTGTGAGAAGCCGGATTTTACGAGGTTTGAAAAGGTGTGGGGTGCCGAGCGAGTTGAAAAATTGCAGGCCAATATTATCAAGACACCGTTGATTGATATTAGCAGTTCTGAGATTCGCAACGGGATTGCAGGGGATGCGGATGTAAGTGATATGGTATGCCCGGCAGTCGGCGAATATATAAAAAAGCACGGACTTTATAAATAAGGTCTGTGCTTTTAATCGATGGGTTAATTATCCTGGCGGTTTCATTTCAATTATTATTTTTCAGCGGATATTTTTTTAACCGGTATCATAATTTCAGTTCCCATCTGTTCATAATTGCCTGACATAGCCTGAGAGAGAAAGACTTCGCAAGCATTGTCGATGCCGACGTAACCGTTTTTGTGAAGCCAGTTGTATAGTCTGTCATAAACTGGGGACGGGTCAGGTGTGCCTTTAGGTTTTTTTGTAACGACTATTTCGATTGCAGGCATTGTTTTAACATCTATCATTTCGCCGAGAGTTCCTGCAAGTTTCAGGGCGCCTTTATCGACGGGGATTCTGATTTCCGTCAGATAGTGTTCTTTTGAAACGAGCTGAGGATTGTTCAGATAGGCGCAGGATAATGGGCCTTTGGGAATAAGGCCGTTTTGTCCGGCGAGAGCGAATAACTTACCGATGGCTGGGCCAATGTTTTCGTACGGCCCGCGATATATTGTATAAAGTACGGTCTGCTCATCGACTTTGCGAACGACAAATTCAGGTTTTGTGGGTGTGTCTTTCTTTTCAGCCTCTGCGAAGCAAAAGGCTGTTATTAAAATTAAGGCTAAGACGATAATTGTACATAATACTTTTTTCATTTTTTTCTCCTTTCCTGTAATTTTTTTCAGGTACCTTTGATTATTTTTTTCAGAGCTTTTATATGTTCGTCAAAGGCGTCACGGCCTTTGCCGGTGAGTTTAATATATGTTTTTGGCTTGCGGTCGACAAACGTTTTTCCGATTTTTATATAATCTGCTTCTTCGAGTTTTGCCAAGTGAGCCCCGAGATTACCGTCGGTTAATTTAAGCAGTTTTTTCAGGTAAGTAAAATCGACCTGCTCATCAGGATCGAGAGCACTCAAAGATGACATTATTTTTAGTCTTGCCGGCTGATGTATTATGTTATTCAGTTGTGCCATATTATTTCCACCTGATTAAATAGTATGCAGCTGAAACAGTTAGGACGGCTCCGCCTGCGAACGCCATCCACAAGCTATAATATTGATGAGGCATTACATAGTAGCCGATGAGAGTCGTTGCAGTTACGATCAAGCCGAGCCATATGAGAAGATAAATTCTCATCCACAAGCCAAAAACAACAAAACACCATAGTCCCATTATGCATAAAAAAGCACTGGTACGAATGCCTTTCATCTGACCTGCGAGGTTTGCTAATATAATGCTGTAAACCATGAATAGCATCCAGAACCAGAAAATAGCTCGATACGTGTAGCCGGATTTGGTTTCTTTGGTTGGTGAGAGCTTTTTAAAGAGCCAGTAGGCGATAACAAGAGTGCATATGATTCCAACGGCGTCAAGGGCAAGCCAGATTTTATATGATGATTTCGGGTAGAAATGACACCCTAAGAAAGCCAGCAGCCAAACCAATCCCCACGTCAGTATGAAAGGACAGGTATAGTATGCAGCAAGAGATTTTTGGGTTTTGGCGGTTGTGCTTTCAATTACGGAAAGCGACTCTCGAGCATCTTCTTTTGAAATATTCATTATATTCTCCTGTTAATGTTTTTTTAATCTTTTTAGTTATTCTTACAGAGTACTCTATAGCACAGAGTATAATTTGTCAAGTCTTTTTTTA
>CAYLMG010000145.1:0-4412 GCA_964384565.1 uncultured Pirellulales bacterium
ACGCTTAAGAGCAGACCTTGAAGTTGTCCCCATTCGAGGGAATGTCGCTACAAGAATAAAAAAAGTTGATGAAGGTCTCTTCGACGCCGTCGTTCTCGCAAGAGCGGGACTCGAAAGAATAAAACTCGCCCATAAAATCAATTTTTGTTTCGACCCGGAACAATTTTTGCCCGCTCCTGCACAGGGTGCACTTGCTGTTCAGACAAGGGTCGATGACAAAATTACAAACAAGCTGCTTTTGCCCTTAAATGATAAAAATATTGAAATCCAGACCCTCGCAGAGCGTCAAATCCTCACTGCTACCCGCTGCGGCTGCCACGCCCCCGTCGGGGCCTTTGCAAAAATCTCTGCAGATGATATAACTATTACTGCTTTTATCTCCGACATCGAGGGCAAAAATTTTATAAAGCGCCGGATTGCAGGACCAGCAGAAAAGGCACTGAATCTGGCTGACGAACTCGCCGGCCGATTACTTGATGCCGGCGGCAAAAAAATCCTGGAACAAATAAAAAATAATAATGGCTGAAACAATAAAAAATAATGGCAGAGTCTATCTCGTCGGCGCAGGCCCCGGCGCACCGGACCTTATTACTCTCAGGGCGGCAGAATTACTTAAAATCGCCGACTGCATCATCATCGACAAGCTCGCAAATTCCGCTTTGCTCAAATACGCAAAACAAAACGCCGAGATAATCCACACCCCCAAAAGAGCAGGCTGCACCTCTGTCACTCAGGACACCATCAATATGTTAATGGTTGAAAGGGCGCTTGCCGGAAAAATTGTCGTCCGCTTAAAGGGCGGCGACCCCTGTATTTTCGGCAGGGTTTCACAGGAGGCAGCCGCTCTTTCAAAAGCCGGCATAGATTTCGAAATCGTACCCGGAATAACTGCTGCCGTCGCTGCCGCCTCTTACGCCGGCATCCTGCTCACCGACCGTAACTACGCATCGCAGCTCGTTTTTGTCACCGGCCGGGAGGCTGATGATAAACAGCATTCGAACATCGACTGGCACCTGCTCGCAAAATTCAAAGGCACAATCGTTTTCTATATGGGTATGCAAAATCTTGACGTCATTATTGAAAACCTTCTAACTAACGGCCTTGATAAAAAAACACCCGCCGCCGTAATAGCCGATGTCACTCTGCCCACGCAAAAAATCGTCAAATCCACCATCGTGAAAATATTTTCTGAATCCAAAAAACAAAACATTCAGCCTCCTGCCTTGCTCATCATCGGCACTGCCGCCGAAGGTAACCAAAGTTTGGAATGGTTTATGAAAAAACCCCTCTTCGGAAAAACCATCCTCCTCACTCGCGATGCAAAGGCAAATGCCGAGCTCGCCGCCGAAATCCTAAAAAAGGGCGGTAATCCTTTGACCTTGAATACAATTGAGATAAAACCGCTGACCGACAAAAATGAATTTCTAAAGACCCTTTCTGCCTTTTCAAATTTCCACTGGATAATTTTCACAAGTCAAAACGGCGTCGAAATCTTCTTCGACTTCCTCGCTCAAATAGAAAAAGACTGCCGGGTCTTTGCAAACTCAAAAATCGCAGCCGTCGGAACCCGAACCGCAGACAAACTTCGCGAATACGGAATAATACCCGATTTTGTCCCCACCGTTTTCACCTCCGAGCAGCTCGCAAAACAGCTCATATCCTGTGAAAATCTCAAAAACAAAAATATCCTGCTGCTCAGGTCTCTTCAAGCCGATAAAATTCTCAACAATATACTTCAAAAAGCCGGCGCAAACATCCAGGATTCCCCTATCTATGAAATCGACCCTGCCATAAGTGACACGGAAACCGTAGAGCAAAATCTAAAAGCCGGCTGCATCGACTGGCTTACTTTTGCCAGCCCTTCAGCCGTCAGATTCTTCTTAGAAAAATTCTCACCCAATCTCATTAAATCCTATAAAGTCAAAGTTGCATCAATCGGCCCGGTGACATCGCAGCAGTTGAAAAAATTTGGAATCGAACCCGACATCGAAGCCGCCGAACATACAGTCGACAGCCTTATCGATGCGATTGAAAGCTCTTACAAATGATAAATGTCTCGAAACTATATTGCGGCCGGGCTGGCCAATCCGACGATTTACGCTATTCACTCGCCAACACCGCAGGCCCCGTCGTCGTCTATAACTGCACTAACCGCTGCAACCTTAATTGCCTGCATTGTTACAGCAACTCGGTCAATACATCTTTTACGAGCGAATTAAATACAAAGCAGGCTCTCGATTTACTTACACAGCTTGCCGAAATTAATTGTCCCGTCGTCTTGTTTTCCGGTGGCGAGCCCCTCTTAAGAGAAGACTTATTCGAATTGCTTAATCACGCAAATCGCACTGGCCTGCGTACCGTCCTATCTACAAACGGAACTTTAATTGATGAAAATACCGCCGAGAAACTTGCTGCTGCGAACGTCAGCTATGTCGGTATCTCGATTGACGGCGGTAAAAAGTTTCACGACCATTTCAGAAAGGCCGACGGCTCTTTCGATAAAGCCCTCGAAGCAATTAAAAATTGCACAAAATTTAATCTGCGAACAGGCCTGCGTTTCACAATCACAAAACTAAACGCAGAATACGTCCCCTGTATCTTTGATTTGGCTGCGTCACTGGCAGTTCGCAGAATCTGTTTTTATCATCTGATAAGAGTCGGCAGGGCAAAGGCTCTTGATGAGCTGACCCTGAAGCCGCCCGAAACTCGAATAGTTTTAGACACTATAATTGAAAAGACGGATGAATATGTTGCAAAAAACCTTGTCGATGAGGTCCTAACCGTCGGCAACCACTGTGACGGCCCGTACATCCTCCTGAAATTGCAAAAACAAACTCAAAAATTTACAAAGGCTGAGCAGCTTCTGCAAATAAATGGCGGAAACCGAATCGGAGAAAAATTATTTTGTGTAGGCCCTGCCGGCAGTATCCATCCCGACCAGTTCTGGCGAAATTATTCACTCGGAAATATAAAAGACCGGAATTTGAAAAAAATCTGGCAAAATCCCAATGAACCGGTTCTGAAAAAATTGCGAAATAAACAAAACTTCGCCGACGAAAGGTGCCTGTCCTGCAGCTTCTTTAATCTCTGCAAAGGCAACTACAGGTTCTTAACACCCGACCCCGTCGACAAAAACCGGCTCAACGAACCCGCTTGCTATCTTACCGACAATGAAATAAAATCATGTATTCTGTAAGGAGTCTTTTATGGAGTTTCCGAAAACAAGACTGCGTCGCCTGCGAAAATCAGAATCTTTAAGAAGGCTCTGTCGCGAAACTACCCTCAGCATCGATAACCTCATCTACCCTTTGTTTGTCAAAGCCGGCATCAATCTCAAACAGCCTATTCGCTCAATGAAGGACTGCTTTCATTTCTCCCCCGACACAATTGTCACCGAGGCAAAAGAAGTTTTCGATTTAGGCATACCTGCAATCCTGCTTTTCGGCCTGCCCGAAAAAAAGGATGAAAAAGGCTCGCAAGCCTGGTTCGAAAACGGCCCCGTTCAGCAGGCTGTCAGACAAATCAAGAAAAATGTCCCCGACCTTGTTATTATTACCGACATCTGCCTTTGCGGATACACCTCTCACGGCCATTGCGGCCTCATCAAAGATAGCAAAATCGACAACGATGCCACCTGCGAGCTGCTTGCAAAAGTCGCTCTCTCGCACGCACAGGCTGGAGCAGACATCGTTGCTCCTTCCGATATGATGGACGGCCGGGTAAAATTCATCCGCGAAGCACTCGAAGAGAACCGTTTTCACGATGTCGCCATTATGTCCTATGCCGCAAAATTCGCCTCTGCCTTTTATGGCCCATTCAGGGACGCCGCCGATTCCGCACCCGCCTTTGGCGACCGAAAGACTTACCAGGCCGACCCTTCCAACGCAAGGCAGGCCCTCGCAGAAATCGCTCTCGATATTGACGAAGGTGCCGATATCGTTATGGTAAAGCCCGCCTTGCCCTATCTCGACATTATCGCAAAGGCCAGTCAGCGTTTCGATTGTCCCATCGCCGCTTATAATGTCAGCGGCGAATATATGATGCTCAATTCCGCAGCCGATGCAGGCCTCATCGACCGCGACTCTGCAATCCTCGAAACCTTAACCGCAATCAAACGCGCCGGCGCTAATATCATAATTACTTACTTCGCAAAGCACGCTGTAAAACTCTTATCAAAATAATTCGCCTGTCACATTTCGGTTATCCTGAGCTGAACCATTGAAGAGCCAAAAAACTCAAAATTATTTCTCAATAATATATTGACTTTAAGCAAAAATATGCTATCCTTATAGAAAGAGAGCTTTTTCGCAGAGGAAGATTCATCTCTTAGCTAATAAAAAATTAAATCGCGGTGCTATGAAAGTAGTCATCAAAAAAGGCGGACAGACAATAAACGAATTATTTTTCGGCGA
>CAYLMG010000146.1:0-1104 GCA_964384565.1 uncultured Pirellulales bacterium
TGCTTTTCTTCTTTCATTACTATTTGTTCAAAATACCTTTCTTTTCTGCTGCCTTCAAAAGACCATCAACCCAGTAATCTACAATCTTGAAATAATCTTCCACACCATCTGCTCCGCCAACGTATAGCGGAACAATAACAGCCTCGGCACCCGTCCTCGCTGCAACTGCTCTGACCTGCTGCTCATCAAAGTAGTTGGCGGCTAAAATAATTTTAATCTCTCTTTCCCTCATAAGGTTAATAAGTTCACTTACATGTTTCGCTGAAGGTGGTATTCCCGGCTTCGGTTCTACGGTTCCGGCTTCTTCCAGGCCAAACAGCTTAATAAAGTAAATCCAGTTTTTATGATATGTAACAATAGGAGTACCCCTTAGCACAAGCATCTTTCCCATCCAGCCGTCCATATATTCGATTAAAGGTTTGCCTTCAAACGTCTGCTTTTCCAGAAAGGGTATCAACCTATCCTGTTCCGCAAGACTGCATAATATATCGGCACCCAACATTTCCACAAGTTTTTTTCCAAACAACCGCTCGTCGAGCTCTTTATGTAATTTCTCAAGGTTTTGCAGATAAACCTCTTTGCCTTCCGGGTCGTTTTTAATCAGTCCCGTAGCTATATTTTTAGCTGCTATTTTCATATTAATAGGACTGCAGGTCAGATGGGGGTTGCCGTAAATATGAACTCCGCCTTCAGCCCGCGACATTGTCTTGGGTTTTTCCAATAAATTCATGCCGGAAGATACAGATACATAACCAGCCTGACCGCTGCGAATCTTTCCATTACCGGAATTGTCTATTACAGTCTGTATCCACAACTCTAAATCCAATCCTGTAGCAACCAGTACATCAGCTTTCCGCAATGCTGTGGCAAAAGAAGGCTTCGGTCGTATAAAATGTGCATCCTGGTCGCCACTGACAATAGCTCTGACAGAGACCCGCCCGCCGCCGACGTATTGAGCCAGAAAAGCATAGTCAGGTAAAGTTGTAACAACATTCAAACGCGTTTCGGCTGGTACGCTTGTTGTCGCAAATACTAAAATCAGTCCGGGAATAAGTAGTATATTTTTCATAGTAATTCTGCTCCTTTCTATCAGTAACGCTCATG
>CAYLMG010000146.1:1204-4356 GCA_964384565.1 uncultured Pirellulales bacterium
CCTGAGCCGTCCGGTGCAAAAATATCTTTGTTTAACCAATATGCCTCGCTTCGCCATTCAATATTTCGATATCGCATTTGTTCGGTCGGCTCCCACAAAACAGAAAAGTCTGCACCTAATACAGTTGTCATTTCACTGCTGTTCTGTTTGGTAGTGCTGCCGGAGATAGAGACATCCCATTCGTCATTCCAGCCAACAAGACCGGTAAGGCCCCATTCCGCATAGGTGTCTTTCGATAAATCCTGGTAGTTTTTATAATGAGCAAGTAAACTCGGTCTGTTACGAGCATTATCACTAAAGAGCCGTTCATTTGAGCCGTCTGTAACCTGAAAGGTCAACTGTTGAGACGATTTGCCCAAGGGCGGCATCAGCCAGTCCAGAGAAACTCCGCTCTGGTTCAATCCGCCGTTACCAAAAATTTGCCGAAGGGCTAATGGAAAATCAACCTGGTCCAGGCCGTGCTTGTGCCAGCGGTTTACAACGCCAAACTGTTGTCGGAATTTACCTAAGGTTAAATTTAGTTCATCACTTAAATTATACAGAGTAATATATCCTTCACCGAGTTTGGCATCATTTTCAGTTACTGGTATAGCAGCTTTGAAGCGAGTATATGGGTCAAGCCAGGATTCAATGTGAATGCCAAGGGTTCGAAAATCAAAGTCGCTACTTTTCTCGCTTGTCGTATCCTGCCTTGCAGAAAAAAGAAAATCACCGGTAACACTTATCTCCGGATTCAAGGCCTGAAGGCTCAAGCCGCTCGATTTGAACGCGGATTCTTCTGTTTTTTCCTCAAGAGGCTTTGCTTTCGCTGCTTCAGCCTGTGCCAGTTCCCGCAAAGCAGCAAGCTCATCTTTAGCTTCCTGCTTGGCGGACTGCTCGGCAAGCTCATTTATCTGTCGTTTTAAAGCGCTAATCTCACCATCATGCTTTTTCTGCATTTCGATTATCTGTTGTTGAAGGCTTGAGATTTTGGCATTCAATCTTTCAATATCATCGTTGTTATCCTCTGCAAAATTAATATTTGAGAGCACTGCTGAGAATAACAACATTGCGACGAGTGTTATTTTTTGCATCTGAAGAACTCCTGGATTTATTTTAAAACTTGGGCATCAGCAAACATTCAATCTCCCTATACCATTCTTTCCGTTCAAAAAATTCCCTGTATCTGCAGCAACAAAGCGCGCAGCCAAAAAAACGGCTTTCAAAATGGGATTTAATTATCAGAAGGAAAAAGGTGGTGCACGTAATTGAGGAAGTTGATATTCTATAATTTGAGGTGGATAGATATTCCTGTAACTAATTGTATATTCTTTTTTCTCACCCTGATATACTTGTATGGGAGAACATAAAATGGCAAGATTTTTATTTAGCACCGCCTGCTGACAAAACGGGCAGTTTTCATAGTCGTGATGTTCATCCTTATCGTGCTCGGACAGATGCAAAGCAAGCGCTATGTTCGCAGCCGTCAGAATAAAACCGATTGTTGCAAAAGCAAATAATATTTTATACCATCTTTTTCTCATTTTTATATATCAGAGTTTAAGAACATTGCGGGCACAATCCTTCCAGCCTTACCTGTTGATGAGTTATGTGATAGCCCTTGTAAGGATTTCGGGGCATAGGTATGTCTAATTGCGTTAGGCAAAAAGTACTGCCGCAGCCGATGCAGGTAAAATGCGGGTGACATTGCTTGCGCGTGCAGTTATGTGCCAGCTCGAAATGCCACGCCCTGTCCTGAAGATACGCTTTATGCACAACATCTGCCTCGACAAGCGTCTCAAGTGTACGATAAATTGTAACCTTGTCGGGTGCATCCTCTGAAAGCTGTTCTGCAATCTGCTGTTGCGTAATCGGCTTTGTAGCATCAAATAGTGCTGACAAAACAGCCGTTCGAGGCTTTGTTTTGCGAAGACCAGCCTCACTTAAAACCTTTTCGCATTTTTTGCTGATAGCCGGGCTCATTTATCTTCCTCCTCTATATGTCGATGAGGATGGCTGTGCAGCCGATGCTCAGGACAGGGGCCAATAAGCTCAATATCGGGTTTGACAAAAACAAGCGGAAATATAATGTCACTTACACAGCACGGAACCCACACCGATAACAACAATATCACAAATATTTCAAATATCGCTAAAATATCAATCTCAGAATATACCTGCATTAGAAGATACGATGATGACGCCCAGGTGCTCACGAGAATGTGCCCCGAATGAGGAAATTTGGTATGAGGCAGAAAATAGCCTATCAAAATACCTATTAACGCAGCAGGATTCACTAAATACCATTCCTCTATAAAACCAAAATGAATACCTTCGCCGTGTTCACGATTATGACCCGCCTCATCATCATCGGAATGCTCGTGAGCAAGCTCCGCATGCGCCGGTATATTCAGCCCGAAAAGCTCCGAACCTATATGCGGCATAACTATGTCACTTAATGTCGCTATTCCAACCGAACCTAAATACCCTATTATCAGAATCGTTATAAAATGCTTCCTGAATGAGTGTACCCTGAACATCGATGTCGTAACAATCGCACTTAATATCACGTGGCCTGGATGAAAAATAGAAAACAAAGTGTGAGAGCCTTGCGCCCCTGAACCGACAACCCTGCGGAAAATCAGCATAAAGCCGATTCCCAGAAACGCACCGAAAGCGGTAAAGGGCAGATGCCCCTTGAGCTCGATAAGTATATGTTTAACCTTTCCACCCATAACAAACCTGCCTATTTATTCTTATAATCCCTGAGATTACTACCTTACATAAGCTGCAAGCTAAACGAAATCATTGTCATTATATCCAGATGCAACTAAGTTGCAAATATTTTTTTGACTTTTTTGCTTCAACCGGCTATTTTATACCCTGTCTGAATGATAAAAAATGGAACTTCACGGAAATTCATTGATATGAAGGTAATACAAGATATTTCAGAATCCGTTCTGAAAGGCTGCTGCCTTACAATCGGTAATTTCGATGGTGTTCATATAGGCCACCAAAAGATATTACAAACAGCCCGCCAAAAGGCCGATGACAAACATACAAGCCTTGTTGTCGCAACATTTGAGCCGCATCCTGTGGCAATCCTGCATCCGGAGATGACGCCCGAAAGACTTGCAACCTTACAATTCAAAGAGAAGCTGCTCGCCGAAAAC
>CAYLMG010000147.1:0-2568 GCA_964384565.1 uncultured Pirellulales bacterium
GCGCTTTGCGTCGTTATGGGTGCAAATATCGGCACGACGGTAACCGCCTGGCTCGTCTCGATACTCGGAATAGGAGCATTGAAAATAACGACATACGCTTTGCCCGCGATAGGTATTGGATTTTTACTGAGAATTGTCGGCAGGACCCAAAGAACACGCAGCATTGGTAACATTATACTCGGCTTTGGTCTTTTATTTACCGGTATTGCCTTTATGAAGGACAGCTTCTCAGTGCTGAGGGAAAGTGCGAGGGTACAGGAGGCCCTTATATGGCTTGGAGAGAACCCGATTTTAGCGGTGCTGGCAGGGACAGTTATAACAATGTTATTGCAGAGCAGCTCTGCATCCATTGCAATAATACAGCTTCTGGCGTTTCAGGGCGCGTTCGGGACGGACTGGGACCTTGTGCTGAAGGTTACAATTCCTTTTATTCTCGGCGACAACATAGGGACAACTATAACTGCCCAGATTGCAGCACTTCGGACAGGCAGGAATTCCAAGCGCGTTGCTATGGGGCATACAATATTTAACTGCATAGGCGTTTTATATATGCTGCCTCTTATATGGTCAGGGTGGTTTCCTGAAATAGTCAAATGGATAACGCCGTTCGGCCTTTCAGAAGAAACGATTATGCCGCACATAGCAGTTGCGCATACGGTCTTTAATGTCTTTAATACAATAATATTTCTTCCGATGATAGGCTGGCTCGAGTTTATTGTTATGAAAATTATGCCTCTTAGAAAAGAAGAACTATATCAACAGCCGGTAGTTCTTGAGAGACATCTTGTTACAACTCCCGTATTGGCTCTGGAGCAGGCGAGACGGGAAATGGTTCGAATGTCTCAGAGAGCCAAAGAGGCGGTAAATCTCGCTGTTGACGGACTTATTAATGATGACAGGCGGTGCCTCGATACGGCCAGGAATATTGAGGATTTAATAGACCATTTTCAGTATGAAATAACCTCGTACCTGGCGGTCCTGTCGACAAAAGAGCTTTCGGATGAAATATCAATTGAGATACCCGTTCTGCTTCATACTATTAACGACCTGGAGCGGGCAGGGGACCACGCAGTCAATATAGTTGAAATCGCCGAACGGAAAATAGAGCAAAGACTGTCATTCAGCGAGTCTGCGCTGACCGAGGCAGGGCAGCTGAAAGAGCAAATCAACGAGATGTTCGACAAGATAATAGCTGCTCTTGATAAGAATGATATTGAGGCAGCGAAATCCGCTCTTACTAACGAGGAGAACTTAAACAAGATGCAAATTGATTTTCGCCGAAGTCACGTTCAGCGGATGACCGAACAGATATGTACACCCGAGTCGGGGTTGATTTTTATCGACCTCGTTGATAATATCGAAAAAATAGGTGACCATCTGACAAATATAGCACAGGGTGTGATAGGTGGGCTGCGGTGGAACGGCGCCGAAGCCAAATCACAATAATCACTTTTCGCAAAACAGTTGTAAAACTTTCTTGACATGCGGGGACAGAAAAGCTAAAAACATCGCATTGTAATTAACTTTGAGGGATATATTGTATTTATATGATTAGTCAAATTCCTGATTTTCGGCAAATTTTATCAGAGGCTTCATATCTTCCGACAAAATATGTGAAGGGATTTGCGACGATTTTTGAGAGGGGGGGATTAGGTATTTGTTAGCGATTAAGATAATTTTCAGCGTGGTCGGCGGCTTAGGGATATTTCTTTTGGGTATGAAGAATATGTCGGAGGGGATGCAGGCGGTCGCCGGCGAGAAGATGCGAAAGCTTATCAATTCGGTCACGAATAACCGCCTCAAAGCCTGCGGAGTTGGCGTATCTATAACAGGCCTGATTCAGTCAAGCTCGGTAACAAGCGTGATGGTCATTGGAATGGTAAATGCCGGCCTGATGACCCTGACACAGGCTATCGGTGTTATTCTCGGGGCAGACATCGGCACAACAGTTACAGCCTGGATACTTGTGCTTCAAATCACACGATATGGTCTTCCGATTCTGGGATTATCGGCATTTTTCTTTCTTTTTTCGAAGAATGAGCGGCTGAGATATACGGCAATGATGGTGATGGGTCTCGGGATGGTGTTTTTCGGGCTCCAGTTGATGAAGGATGGTTTTCAGCCTCTTCGGGATATGCCGGAATTTCTGGCTTGGTTCGAGAGGTTTACTCCGGACAGTTACTTCGGCGTTTTGCGCTGCTGTCTTGTGGGAGCAATTGTGACGGCGCTTGTGCAGTCTTCATCGGCGACGGTAGGTATCACATTGGGTCTTGTTGGGACAGGTATTATCAGTTTTGAGGCAGGTGCCGCACTTGTTCTCGGCGAAAATATCGGGACAACGATAACCGCCTGCCTTGCCTCACTGGGGGCATCAAGAAATGCCAAACGCGCCGCGCTTGCACACGTAACTATTAAAGTTATCGGAGTAGCGTGGATAACGAGCATTTTTTTCTTTTATATAAGAGTTATAAAAGGGATTATCGGCCCGGAACTTATAATAACGCCGGAAGTTGTCCATGGTACTTTAACATACAGATATGCTATGGCAGGGATAGCAATTTCCCATAC
>CAYLMG010000147.1:2668-4342 GCA_964384565.1 uncultured Pirellulales bacterium
TGGATATCATTCAAAAAGAGATAATGGAATTTTTAAGCGATTTGCTCTCGGGCAATGTTCCTCACAGCGTTATGGATATGGGCAGAAAGCAGCTTCGAATGGCAGATGAATACGAATCGATAAGCGACTATATTATGAATATACTGAAGCTAAACATTAAGATGCGAAAGTCAAATCTGCAAATGTCCCGGCAGGCCAGAGACAAGATTCTCGAACTGCATCGACAGACAACAGATTATGTGGAGTTTGTAACAGAAGCGCTCGGAAAAGACGATACAAACATAATGCCGAAAGCAAATACAATGGGAGATTCAATAACCCTTTACATTAAACAACGCCGGGACGAACATCTACGGGAAGTGGGAACGGTGAATACAACAGCATTGAAAAGCCTGATTTATTGTGATATTCTGACCTCATACAGGAGAATAAAAGACCATACGCTTAATATAGCCGAGACACTGGTCGGTGAAAAATAATCAGGCCTTGCCAAACAAAGCAGATAAGTATAAAATAAGAGTTTATGAGAAAGTTTTTGAGAAAACTATTGTTTGTATTTCTGTCTATATCGACTGCGGCGAGCCTTTATGCCGAGTCTAACGAGCCAAATAATCTGCCGGAACAAAAAGAAGTTAAGGCAGCGGTAATTATCTGCGAGGGGATGATAGATAACGGACTATATAAATCAATTGAACGCAGAAGTGAATTCGCGCTGGAGCAGGGCTGTGAATACCTAATTTTTGAAATCGACACATTCGGCGGCGAGCTTATGGCCGCCCATGATATCTGGGAATACCTGATGCACGACATCAACCTCAGGTCACATACAGTCGCATACGTTTCCAAGAAAGCCATTTCCGCCGGCGCCCTGATAAGCGTTGCCTGCAAAGACATTATAATGAAGCAGAACACCAGAATAGGAGACTGTGCACCGATTGCTCTGGGTACCAAGCTCGAAGGCGTGGAACGGGAAAAGGTTGAAACGGACACCAGAGCGGCATTCGAGGCTGCCGGCCAAGAAAACGGTTATCCGACTGTGCTTCTCAAGGCCATGGTAACCCAGCAGATTGAAGTCTATAAAGTAAGAAATAAAGAAACAGGTGAATTTGAGTTTTTTGAAAGTGACACCCTTGCCGACGACCCGAACAAATATGACCTCGATAATAAAAGTATTGTTGTTACAAAAGAGGAGCTGCTGACGCTGACCGCCTCGGACGCCTTCGAATATGGTATATCAAGGTCAGTTGTCAAAAACAGAGATGAAGTATTGAGCTTTCTGGCAGGTCGTGACGGTATTACTTTTGACAGGGAGGTGCTGGTCCTGAAGACGAACTGGTCGGAAGAGATGGTGCGCTGGCTCAACTCTCCGGTTGTTGCAGGGATACTTATTATGGTTGCTCTTCTTGGTCTCTATATCGAATTTAATACTCCTGGAATCGGCCTGCCGGGACTTGTGGCTGTCATCTGTTTTGCCATCATAATAGGCAGCAAGTACCTCGTCGGTATGGCTAACTGGATTGAAGTAGCCCTTTTTTCTGTGGGGCTTTTACTTCTCACAATTGAGATTTTTGTGCTTCCGGGTTTCGGCATTGCGGGCGTAACGGGAATAATCTGCATAATGGCCGGTATATTCGGAATGCTTGTCAAAAATCCTCCTGAGACGCTTCCCTGGCC
>CAYLMG010000148.1:0-4319 GCA_964384565.1 uncultured Pirellulales bacterium
TATTATTATGGAATACGCAGTCGGCAGAACAAATCGGGTAATCACTGCTCGTCTTTTCGAGGGCGAAGACCTCTACGAATCGATTGAGCAAATAGCAAAAAAAGAAAACATCAAATCCGCAGCGGTTTTTATCACGGGCGGATTCAGAAAGGCAAATGTTGTTGTAGGCCCCAAAGTTGAAAAACCAAAAATCGAGCCCAATTTCAAACCGTTCAACGGCCCGGGCGAAGTCCTCGGAGTGGGAACAATCTATCCCGACAGCAGAGGGCCGAAACTGCATATCCACACAGCTATAGGAAAAGGCGACGAAACTATCGTCGGCTGTCCCCGTGGCGGTGCAAAGACGTTTCTTATACTCGAAGTAACAATTATCGAAATCGATAGGATAAAGGCCCAAAGAAAACCTGACCCCGAAACCGGCTTTAACCTGCTGCGATTTGAATAAAATTTTCACTGCGGAAGTAAAATTTTTCTCGTAGGCCCGAAAAAGATAAATGCAATAAGTATCAAACCCGCCCCCGATAGAAACAATCCAAACCGTCGTCTTGGCTGTTTTATCCTCTTAAGCCACTCAGGCAGCATAATCTCTACATTTTCTTTGTCACTATCTCTCATCAAAGCCGCCCTCGCAGCCGCAAGCTCCTTTGCCGTTGCCTGAGGATACACCGCATTTACATCCTCCGCCGCTGAGCCTAACGTGACACGTGCAGCTCTCTTGAGCAAAACGGGATTTGCCCGAAGCTGTCCTAAAAGCACATCATAATCTTCATCCAATGAACGCAGCTTCTCGTTCGAAGCCTCGACCGCACACAACATATCTCTGCTTCGATAATATGAAACCAGGTCATCACAGAGGATGGACAATCCCAAGGCAGACAAACCGATGGCGAAAAAAACGCAAAATATAAAAAATCTGATAATACCCTGCATTGGCCCGCACTTTTTCCCAAGAAACAATAAGCGCACCGGCAGCAAAAACTCTTCTGCGCCTGTGCACTTATATTATCGACCGCCAGCCTACTTAAACATAAAACCGGCGTACCTGGCCGCTGAACCAAGCTCTTCGTGAATCCTTAAAAGCTGATTATACTTGCAAATCCTGTCTGTCCGCGACGCAGAGCCCGTCTTAATCTGCCCGACACCTGAAGCAACCGCCAAATCTGCAATTGTTGTATCCTCGGTCTCACCGCTGCGGTGACTGATTACCGCCGTCCAGCCGGCTCTCTTTGCCATATTTATCGCCTCAAACGTCTCCGTCAATGTCCCTATCTGGTTGAGCTTTATCAGTATCGAATTGGCACTGCCTTTCTCAATGCCTCTGGCAAGCCGTTGCGTATTCGTCACAAATAAATCGTCACCGACAATCTGTATCTTATCACCGAGCTTCTTTGTCATCTTTGCCCAGCCGGCCCAGTCATCCTCTGCAAGACCATCCTCGATAGAGACTATCGGATACTTATCAACCCAGCCGGCCCAGTGCTCTATCAGCTTCTCGGATGATATCTTTTTCTTCGGCGCGGACTTAAAAAAGCTGTAGCTCTTCGAGCTTTCGACCCACATCTCGCTTGTCGCAGGGTCAAGTGCAATCGCGATATCCCTGCCCGGCTTGTAGCCCGCTTTCTTGATTGCTGTCATAACCACTTCCATTGCCTCTTCATTACTCTTAAGCATCGGTGCAAAACCGCCTTCATCACCAACGCTTGTGGCGGAGCCTTTACCTGCAAGAACTTTTTTCAGCGTATGGAATGTCTCTGCTCCCATCTGCAGGGCCTGCGGGAAATCCCTTGCCCCGATGGGCATTATCATAAACTCCTGAAAGTCCACATTATTATCCGAGTGCTTTCCGCCGTTAAGAATATTCATCATCGGAACGGGAAGCAGATTCGCTCCACAGCCACCAAGATACTTATAAAGAGGCAGAGCAGCCGACTCAGCCGCAGCCTTCGCTATCGCAAGCGAAACGCCGAGTATCGCATTGGCTCCGAGCTTTTTCTTATTAGCCGTTCCGTCCAGCTCAATCATTAACGAATCGACTTGCTGCTGTGCCGTCGCATCCAGCCCAAGAATCTCGTCTGCGATTATTTCATTTACATTTTTCACAGCCGTTGCCACTCCCTTGCCCATATAACGCTTGGCCTTACTGTCGCGCAGCTCGACCGCCTCGTGCGCACCCGTGCTTGCCCCCGACGGCACTGCCGCCCGGCCGAAAGAACCGTCATCAAGTAAAACATCAACCTCTACTGTGGGATTACCCCGCGAATCCAGTATCTCCCGCGCCCTCACATCTATTATCGTGCTGAACATATTCCTTTCCTTTCTACACCTGTTACTTAAACATTCCTGCGACCACAAACACCTATCAAACAAAATAATCCTTTTAAACGTTTTTGCCTCGCCAGTCAAGTGCGAATGTAGAAACTCTGCGCTTTGCATTTTGGGCGAAAATTATGACTCTGCCTGTGGTTCTCTGAATGGACCGGATTGTAACAGGACAATCCGCTGATGTTTAGTGGAAATCGAACAGAGACTGAGTCTTCACTATTGTTACCTGCTCGGGATAGGCTGAGAACGTATGAACGTGCAGCTCCTGAGGTCTCGCCTCGAAATCAACATAACAGAACGGCTGAAGACCGGCCGTCTCAAGCTCTGGGAATTTGACAAAAACACCCCGATTGCGGGCAAATCGCTCGAGGTCACTGTGGCTCTGCTGATAAAGAGCCGGAGTCATCTTCTCAATCTGAAAGTCCGTCATATAGCTGACACCACGACTCAACGTGCACTTGTGGCTCCGGGGCCCGCGAAACTGAAAACGCTCAATCATTCCGCGATGAGGAAGCACCTGGCCAGGCACACTGACAACCTCACTGAGACAAACATCTTTTGTAAAAACACTAATGACGTGCGTACAACCGGTAACCCATATATGTGCTTCGTATTTCTCTGTCTTTAATTCTCGTCTGGCATAAATACTGAAAAGTTCCGGATGAAGCGGTTTTTGAAACAAACTAAATGTTAGCCCTTCAACAGCTACATTAATGCGTGGCGAATCCATAAATTTATCCCTAAACGAAAATGTAATCTATCAAATACAACTTTATTATACTAAAATCGCCATTGCCAATTCAACCCTCATACCAGTATTGATAAACGCGTTTGGCTCGCTTATAGGACCAACATCTCACAAACCACCAGAATAAAAAGAGTAATGGAAATCAAATTTTTTTAAAAAATTTAACAAAACTCAAAAATGCCCCAATTTTTTTACCCCCTGCTAAGATATGCCTGAATGAAAACCGCGATGATATCATAAAAAGCGTGTGTGCCGGCCGCTATACCGAAACCCCGTACCGCAAACACAACAGCGAAATAAACCCCCGCGATTGTCCGGAAAATAAACTCTGTCAAATCAAATGCATCCGCCTGCCTGCCGCTGAAAAATCCCATATGATGATGCGCACTGAAAAGAGCGGCAGCAATCACAACCGACAGCACAATCGACTGATTGTGACTGAGCTTCAACAAATCATAAAAGAAAATCATTAAAACACATATCAGTATCAGCCGGAATACAAGCTCCTCATAAATGCCCGCCCCAATGCCGGTTACAATACCCGCCAGGATATTCGAGTGCACAACTGAATTTATTTGCTCATCTTCACCAACCTGAAAATCACCCTCTTCAGCAGCCCGAACTATCATTCGCGACTGACAATACGAAGCACTTCTTATAACAGCACCAGAAGCTTGTTCCTGCTGTCCTGCCGGGCCGTACGACGTAATCAAAAACAAGCTCAAAACTATCAACGGAATAGCAAGAATAATACTCTCAACTGTCATCCACGCGAGGTCAGCCGGCACACAATACCAACGCTTGCGAGAGGCAACCTGCAGTGATAATAAAATAACTACCACCACAAAAGGCGGTGCAGCCAACGCAAGCTTGCTGCTGAAACCAATATACTCGATAAAATTCCGAAGCCATACGAACGTAACCACCCTGGTTTGTTCATCCTTTAAGACGTCCGTATTGATAAGAATCGTCCCCACCTCATAAAAAACGATGAATGGCAGAAGGAACACCAGGCCGTAAAAGGGCCGGCCAGTACGCTCGAGATATGAATCCTTTGTGAAATTCAGAAGCTGGCTCGTGCTGTAGCTGAACCTGTTTTTCACTCCATTGCTCTTTGCCATTGCAGCAGCTCTTTATTACGTAACACAAACGTCAACATCACAGGTCAATACCAATATGTACAAAAAAAATTTTATCAGAGTTTACTTAAATCATCTCAAGATTACAATAGACAAAAAATAATGCACAA
>CAYLMG010000149.1:0-4298 GCA_964384565.1 uncultured Pirellulales bacterium
AGTTTTAATAGACTTTGGGCCTATACCGATTAATTCGGTATAGGCCCTTTTTATTGTAGCACTTGATTTTTTCAATTCATTTTATAAGTCTCATAGAAGTTTGAATTGCCTGTGAGCTTTTTTAAGCATATAATAGGCGGCTGGACATAAGGTAATTCAAAGCATTTAAGTGCGGCTTTGGCAGGGAAATCGTAATGGGGCAATCGCAAATAAAGTTTTATTATAAAAATGCTGCCGCTGAGGCTATTGGAGCCGAGCACGGTATTATGCAAAGTCAGCTGGAAAAACTCTTGAGCGAACTTAAAGAAGGAATCAGGCAGCTCAGGTCAAGGCCGCAGCTGAAGGTCAAAGAAGATGCTTATAGGCAATTGCCCTACGATAGCAAAACAGCGGAAAAGGTTAAGGAGCTTGCCGCTAAATTCAGAGCTGATTGTGATGACCTTGTAGTTCTTGGGATTGGAGGCTCAGCCCTTGGTAATATCGCGCTTCAGACGGCGCTTAATCCGTTTTTGTATAACCTTGATGGTCATCAGCGAAAAGGGCCGCGTCTTTTTGTTCTCGATAACGTCGACCCGGTACAGTTCGGCTCTTTTCTGGACTATGTATCAGAGAGACTCGACAAAACCATCTTTAACGTAATAAGCAAATCAGGAAGGACTGCAGAGACCGCAAGCCAGTTTTTGACTGTTCGCAAGTTGCTCATTGATAGACTTGGTGAGGATGCGTTGAGAAAACGTATAGTTGCGACGACCGATTCTCAGAAAGAGACTTTACGCAAGATTGCCGACGATTTCGGTTTGCAGAGCTTGGAGGTGCCGGGAGCTCTCGGAGGCAGGTTCAGCGTTTTGAGCGCGGTGGGACTGTTCAGTGCAGCTATGTGCGGGATAGATATCGACTTGCTTCTGGCAGGCGCAAGAGATATGGACGACAGAATCAGCGGTGAGGATTTCACAAAGAATCCTGCGGCGGTTAATGCAGCGATAAACTATTATTTCTATAATCAGGGCAAGAGAATTTCAGTTATGATGCCTTATAGCTCAGCTTTATATGGTCTTGCGGATTGGTACCGTCAGTTATGGGCAGAGAGTCTGGGAAAATCAAAGGATTTGTCAGAGGCGGAGGTTCATATAGGCCCGACCCCTGTCAAGGCCGTCGGCGCTACCGACCAGCACAGCCAGGTTCAGCTGTACCGAGAGGGCCCCAACGACAAGCTGTTTACTTTTCTTGAGGTAGAGGACTTCGCTCAATGTGTCGAAATCGGACCGAGTCCCCAGACTGCAGATGAGCTGGCTTTTCTTGCGGGTAAAGATATGGGAATGCTTTTAAGTAGCGAGAAGAAGGCCACTGAGTACGCGCTTTTGTCGGACAATCGGCCTTGTCTTTCCGTTATCTTTCCGCAAGTCAATGCCTATACTGTCGGCCAGTTTATCTATCTGTATGAAGTTACAACAACCTTTACCGGCGCGCTGTTTGGTATCAATCCATTCGACCAGCCTGCAGTTGAGCTTGGCAAGGAAGCTACTTTTGCACTAATGGGCAAAGAAGGTTTCTGCGAATATGTAAGTCTTTCATATCCTGATTTTGCAAAAGAGATTAAATCCAGGACCAATCTTGACGCCGCGTATCTGCTCTGATAAATTTAATGCAGTTTTTGTGAGGTAAAAAGCAATGGATTATGCTGTAGTGATGGCGGGCGGTACAGGCAAGAGGTTGTGGCCTCTAAGTCGTCAGAACCGGCCCAAACAGATATTAAAACTTCTCGATGGGGAACAGACACTTCTTCGTCGCTGCTTTCAACGGCTCTGCTCGCTTTTTGATACGGATAAGATTATTATTCTTACAAATGCCGGCTATATGGGGCTTGTTCGTGAGAATGTGCCTGAACTTCCTGCGCAAAACGTTATAGCAGAGCCGTGTGTGCGTGACACTGCCGGTGCCATCGGGCTGGCGGCGTCGGTGCTTAGCAAAATCGATCCGGAGGCGACAATGGCGGTTGTTACTGCCGACCAGCTAATAGAGCCGGCGAATGTTTTCGAGCAGGCCATCAAAGACGCTTTGTCTTTTATACACCATAATCCGGACAGTTTGATTACCTTCGGCATCAGGCCGACAGGCCCGAGCCCGCATTTCGGTTATATTAAATGTATCGAGCCGCAAAGCAAACCCTGCTGTAAAAATGAAATTTATAAGGTGGAGGCTTTCAAGGAAAAACCCGATGAAAAAACGGCAATGCAATACATCGTAGAGGGCAACTTTTTCTGGAACTCGGGTATGTTTGTATGGAAGGTCAAGACTATTCTTAAGAACCTTGAGAAGTTTCTGCCCGAGTCGGTTGAGCCTTTGCAGAAAATAAAAGCCGAGTGGAACGGCCCGAACCAGAAAAATGCGATGTATGAATGGTTTGTAAAACTGCCGAAGATAAGCATTGACTTCGCTGTTATGGAAAACGCAGAAGAAGTTTACGCATTGATACTGGATTGCAAATGGCGTGATATGGGAGCATTTACGTCTCTTACAGAGTTTATCGAATCGGATGTGAACAATAACATTATCGTGGCAGGACACAGCCAGCTTCTCGATTGCAACGATAATATTATTGTTACAGAGCAGCAGGGACATTTAATCGCAGCAATCGGTCTAAAAGATATGGTCGTTGCACATACACCGGATGCAACACTTATCTGTACTAAAGAACAAACAAAGAGGCTGAAAGAGCTGCTTGAAATCATACAGAAAAATACCGGTGAAAAATTTTTGTAAAAGAACCTTAAAAGAAACCCTTCTGAACAGAAACAGATGAGATACTTGGCTATAGATTACGGAGACAAGCGTTGCGGCCTGGCAGTGTGTGACCCTTTGGAAATAGTTGTCTCACCGCTTGAGGTCATAGACAATAGAAGAAATCTTATAAAGAGAATCGTCGAAGTTATCGAGACCGAAGGTGTTGAGGCGGTAGTGCTCGGTTTGCCTCTGAATATGGATAACAGTGCAGGCAGACAGACAAGGGTTGTGAAAGAATTTGGCAGGCGACTGAAAGAGCAAATCGATCTCCCAATCTATTTTCAGGATGAACGGCTGAGCAGTTTTGCAGCCGGAGAAAGATTGGCAGATATCAAGCTGACGAGAAAAGAAAAAAGAAAACGCTTTGATGCGGTAGCCGCTGCATATATATTGGAGAGTTTCCTCGAACAAAAAAAGCGGGATTGTTCTCAAAGATGAAACGTAATCAAGTGAGGGGACGAAAAATGCATCAGGATAAGAGAAAAGTTGTGGTAGTAGGTGCAGGCTCGGTTGGAACTGCGTATATTTATGCACTGCTGCCCGGCGGAATTGCTTCTGAGATAGTATTGCTCGATATCGACCAGAAGCGTGTAGAGGGGGAGGTTATGGACTTATCGCACGGCCTGCCTTTTATACCACCGGTAAAAATACGAGCAGGTGACTATAACGATTGCGGCGATGCAAGTCTGATTGTTGTTACTGCCGGTGCAAAACAAAAGCAGGGACAAAGCAGGCTTGAGCTTATCCGGAACAACGTCGAAATCGTCGGCTCAATATGTGAAAAGATAAAAAAGAGCGGCTCCGAGGCTGTGCTCGTTATGGTGACCAATCCCGTTGATATCCTTACCTATCTGGCATTGCAGAGGCTCGACTGGCCTAAACAGCGCGTTATCGGCTCGGGTACCGTTCTCGACAGTTCGAGGTTCAAGTATATGCTGAGCATGCATTGCGGGATAGATGCGAGAAACGTGCATGCGTATATTCTCGGCGAGCACGGTGACAGTGAGGTTGCTGCCTGGAGTATGACGCATATCGCCGGTATTCCCATTAAAGGTTATTGTGTCATCTGCGGAGCCTGCGACCACACAAAAACCTATGAGAAAATCACAGCCCAGGTGCGAGAGTCCGCATATCACATAATAGATTATAAGGGTTCGACCTATTATGGAATAGGCCTGTCGCTGGTTCGGATTTCCGAGGCGATATTGAGAAATGAAAACAGCGTATTGACCGTTTCAACGCTGCTGGAAGGCGAATACGGAATAAAGGATATTTGTTTAAGTGTCCCCTGTATTGTCGGCAGCGCTGGTGTGTCAAGCATTATAACGGCAAAACTCGACACCGTTGAGCAGCAGGCGCTGGAATCATCGGCTGATGTTTTACGGAAAAGTTTTAACAGTTTAAGTTTATAGCTTTTAGCAGGTATAGAAAAGTTTTGCTTCAAATTTTGATTTTTTCATAATCGACAAGAGCTTTTTCGTAATCGGCGACACAGAAATTTTTGCTTTTTCCTTTTC
>CAYLMG010000150.1:0-4273 GCA_964384565.1 uncultured Pirellulales bacterium
CATTTACCTCTCCGTATGTCGGCGAATCTTTACGCCCGTCATATAGAGCGACTTTCACAGTCCCCCTGACAACGTAGAAATGGTCTGTCTGGTTTTTATGATAATGCCAAGCTTTAACCACGCCCGGATATGTCGTAGTAAAATATACCTGACCGAACTTTTCGAACCACTTATCATCTGCCCGCATAATCTCGCCGAGTCTGCCTCGCTCGTCAGGGATGACTTTCGCGCTTCTTACCGCAACACCGTCTATCAACGTATCGGTGCCCCTGATTGTGATTCCATCTTCGCTAAAAACCGTTTTTAGTTGTGCAATTTTTTTATTCATTCAGGCGGCTCCTTAATAACAAGTTCGTTTACAAAACTTAATGACTCGAAGGTCCCCGCATCCGACCACCAGCCATCGAGAATATCATATTCCATTTGCCCCTTGCTGATGTAAGCATTATTTATATCAGTTACTTCCAGCTCGCCCCGTGCAGACGGCTTCAGTGTTTTTATAATATCAAATGCAGCTGCATCATAGAAATAGATACCTGTAACTGCTAAGTTTGTTTTTGGCTTTGAGGGCTTTTCCTCGATATTTGTTATTTTATTGCCTTCAATTTCAGCTACGCCGAACCTCTGAGGTTTATCAACCTCTTTTAACAATATCCTGGCCCCGCTTTTTTGCTTTCTGTACTTGTCTGTATATTTTTTCAGATTTGCCTGAAAGACATTATCTCCCAGTATCACCACTATGCGTTCACCTTGAGCAAAGTTTTCCGCTAAACCCAGCGCCTGAGCGATTCCGCCGGCCTGGTCCTGAACCTTATAGGTAAACCGGCAGCCGAAATCTTTACCCGAGCCGAGCAGGTTAACTACATCACCCATATGCTCGATACCCGTTACTATCAGAATCTCCTCAATCCCCGCGCCCAGAAGTTTCTCAATCGGATGGTATATCATAGGTTTATTGCCGACAGGCAGCAGATGTTTGTTTGTAACCTTGGTTAGCGGCCTTAATCTTGTGCCCGTCCCGCCTGCAAGTACAACGCCCCTTAAATCCATAAAAATCTCCCTGAAAGTTTATAATGCAGGCATTGTATATCCTGCCGGCAGGGCTGTCAACAGGCTCTTTTATGGTGTACTGTTGAGAGACTTTTTAATTTACTTTTTCGAAAGTAAATTTATGTGAATCTGCATTAATCTTTATTGTGTCACCTTCGGTGAACTTGTCGGCCAGAATCTCGCCGGCCAGTGGATTCTCAAGACGTTGCTGAATAGCTCTTTTCAGAGGCCTTGCGCCGAAAGAAGTATCGTAGCCTTCCTCGCCGATTAAATTTCTTGCATTGTTTGTGAATTCAACGTTTATCTTTCGGGCCTTCAGGCGTTCAGCCAGATAGCCTAATTGAATATCGACTATTTTTGCCAGGTCTTGTTTTGTCAGCGTGTGAAAAACAATTATCTCGTCGATGCGGTTTAAGAATTCGGGCTTAAAGAACTGCCTGAGAGTGTCCTTGACGTGTGCCTCTATCTCCCAGTCGGCCCCCTGTTCTTCGGTCAGTTTCATTATCTCGCTGCCGGCAAAATTGCTGGTCATAATGATAACCGTGTTTTTGAAATCGACTGTTCTTCCCTTACCGTCTGTCAGTCTGCCGTCGTCGAAGACCTGCAGCATCACATTGAACACATCCGGGTGCGCCTTTTCAATCTCATCAAGCAGTATGACCGAATAAGGCTTGCGTCTTACCGCCTCCGTTAGTCTGCCGCCCTGTTCGAAACCGACATAGCCGGGCGGTGCGCCTATCAGTCTTGCGACCGAGTGCTGCTCCATAAACTCGCTCATATCGACTCGGACCATCGCATTGGCATCGTTGAATAAAAACTCCGCAAGTGCCTTTGACAGCTCGGTTTTGCCGACACCTGTCGGCCCTAAAAACAAAAATGTCCCTATAGGCCTGTTAACGTCACCCAGTCCCGCACGGTTCCTGCGTACGGCATTGCACAGCGCAGAGACTGCCTCATCCTGGCCGACCACTCTCTTGCGGATTTGCTCCTCCATCTTCATAAGTCTCTCTCGCTCACCGCTTAATAGCTTCGAAACCGGTATGCCCGTCCATTTGGATACGATTTCGGCAATGTGCTGCTCTGTTACCTCGTTGCGGATTATCGACATTTCTGATTTGGCTAACCGCAGCTCCTTTTCCTCGAGCTCTTTTTTCAGGTTGGCTATCGTCTCATATTTCAGCCGGGCTGCTGTTTCGAGCTCTCCTTTTCTCTGGGCATCGTCGAATTTATTCTGGGCCTCCTCAATTTTTTGTTTCAGCTCTTTTATCTTGTCGATTTGCCCCTTCTCATTTTCCCATTGCGCCGTAAGTTTCGTATCCTGCTGCTGCAGCTCTGCCAGTTGCTTTTCAGCCTTTTTAAGTCTTTCCTTGCTGGCAGAATCATTTTCTTTTTTCAGTGCCTCTTTTTCTATCTGAAGCTGTACTATCTTTCTGCGAATACTGTCCAATTCAGCGGGCAGCGAGTCATTTTCGATTCGCAGTTTCGAAGCCGCCTCATCTATCAAATCTATCGCCTTGTCGGGCAGCCATCTGTCTGATATATAGCGGTTCGAGAGCGTAGCCGCCGCCACAAGGGCTGCATCGGTAATTCTGACGCCGTGATGTGTATCGTAGCGGTCTTTAAGTCCCCGAAGTATTGCTATCGTGTCCTCTACGCTTGGCGGGTCAATTGTTATAGGCTGGAAGCGTCTCTCCAGTGCTGCGTCTTTTTCGACATATTTTCTGTATTCGTCGATTGTCGTAGCTCCGATGCACCGCAATTCACCGCGCGCAAGCGATGGTTTTAAGAGATTTCCAGCGTCGACAGCGCCTTCAGCCTTGCCCGCGCCTACAACCGTGTGAAGCTCGTCGATAAAAAGAATTATTTGTCCCTGGGCCGAGACAATCTCTTTTAATACCGCCTTGAAGCGGTCTTCGAATTCACCCCTGAATTTCGTTCCTGCAATCAGGGCTCCCATATCGAGGGCGATGATTCTTTTATTTTTCAACCCTGTCGGCACGTCGCCTGCGATTATTCTCTGAGCGAGCCCTTCGACGATAGCAGTCTTGCCCACGCCGGGCTCTCCAATCAGGACGGGATTATTTTTTGTCCGCCGGTTCAATACCTGCATGCACCTGCGTATCTCTTCGTCCCTGCCGATAACCGGGTCGAGCTTCCCTTTGCGTGCCATCTCCAGCAGGTCTATGCCGTATCGCTCGAGTGCCTTGTATTTACCTTCGGGACTCTGGTCGGTTATCTTTTCTCCGCCGCGTATATCTTTAATCACTTTTTCAATCTGTTCCGTCGTGATTGAGTTAAGACTGAGAACCTCTTTAGCGTCGCTTTGGACAGAGGCTAAAGATAAAAGCAAATGCTCAACGCTCAAGTATTCATCGCCCATTTTATCCGCATGGTTCTGGGCATCGAGCACAACCTGGTTGAAGGCCGGCTCCGGCATTATCTGATTTGTGCTGCCCTGCGGCAGTCTTTTCAGTTCCGCTTCTGTCATATCTTTAATCCGCTGCACATTGGCGCCTATCTTTTTGAGTATTTCTACCGTCAGCCCTTCATCATCGTCGCATAGCGCGCTTAAAAGATGCAGCGCACCCACCACAGTATGTGATTTTGCCATCGCAATCTGCTGAGCGGTGGCCAGCGCCTCTTGAGCCTTTAACGTGAATTTGTCGAATTTCATCTTAATATCACCTCGCAGTCTAATACTCTTTCCATATTACTTAATATCGTGCAAAAGCTGTGCCTAAACCAATAAATGTTATAAGTTATTGAAATTAGAGGGCTTATATAAGATAAGTTTGCTTTGTATATGCCATTTTGGCAGATATATCCATTTCTCTTAGAGCAATTGAAGATTTTGAATTTAGATGTGTAATTTTGAATTTTTAATTTATAATCGTATTTTTATTTTACTTTGTCATAGTAATTCTAAGTTTATCGAAGAGGTTTTTCACGGATGGCGATTTTGGCAGGGATTGACGAAGCCGGTTTCGGCCCGATTCTCGGGCCTTTGGTGATATCATCGGCTGTATTTTCGATTGATGATTCTCTGCTCGATGCCGACCTTTGGCAGCTCTTAAATAAAAGTGTCAGCCTGAAAAGAAAACATATCGCCGGCAGACTGCTAATAACCGACAGCAAAAAGGCATACAGTAAATCGCTCGGCATAAAGCACCTTCAGCGAACGGTCCTTGCCTGCCTGAAATCGCTCGGCAGTGAGCCTGAGAGT
>CAYLMG010000151.1:0-4126 GCA_964384565.1 uncultured Pirellulales bacterium
GAAAGACAACTTGTTTTCCGAGTACCCTGGCAGAATGACCAGGGAGAATACCAGGTAAACAGAGGATTCAGAATCGAATTCAACAGCGCACTTGGACCTTATAAAGGCGGTCTGCGATTCCACCCCAGTGTTAATATAAGCATTATCAAATTTCTCGGATTTGAGCAGATTTTCAAAAACTCACTTACAGGCCTGATGATGGGAGGCGCTAAAGGCGGCGCCGATTTCAGCCCCAAGGGCAAAACCGATAACGAAGTTATGCGATTCTGCCAGAGCTTTATGAATGAGCTTTATCGTCATATCGGTCCTTCTACCGACATCCCCGCCGGCGATATCGGCGTAGGCTCGAGGGAAATAGGATACCTTTTCGGCCAATACAAAAAACTGACCAACTCTTTCACTGGTGCATTGACCTGCAAGGGACTCGAGTACGGCGGTTCAATGGTACGAACAGAAGCTACCGGTTACGGCTTGATTTATTTCGTAAGCAGGATGCTTCGCGATAGGGGCACAGATTGGGACGGCAAAAAAGTATCTATTTCAGGTTCCGGCAATGTTGCAATTTATGCTGCTCAGAAAGCTCAGCAACTGGGTGCAAAAGTAATTACAATGTCTGATAGTAATGGTTTTATTTACGACCCTGAAGGAATTAAGCTTGATACAATAAAAATGATAAAGGAGATACAGCGGGGACGAATCAGGGAATATACCGAACAGCACAAGTCGGCTCAGTTCCACGATGACTGGCAGGACGTCTGGTTAGTACCCTGTGATATAGCTCTTCCATCCGCTACGGAGAACGAAATCGATGAAGCTGCTGCCAAGACTCTTGTAAAAAACGGCTGCATAGCTGTTGGTGAAGGAGCTAATATGCCATCGACACTCGAAGCAATAAAGGTCTTCCATGACGCCGGCGTTTCATTCGGACCAGGAAAAGCTGCAAACGCCGGTGGTGTGGCAACAAGTGGGCTCGAAATATCCCAAAATTCCATGCGGCTCAGCTGGAGTTTCGATGAGGTTGACGACAAACTTAAGTCTATTATGAATAACATATACGACCACAGCATCGAAACGGCCGAAACTTACGGAGCAAAAAACAATCTTGTCGTTGGTGCTAATATTGTCAGCTTTTTTAAGGTTGCTAATGCTATGATGGATCAGGGTAATTTATAAGGATTGTGAAAGTATTCAACCTTAAATCGTGAAAAATAATAATTTCGAAAAGCGATTGATTTATGGCAAAATTGGAAAGTACAGGCTTAAAAGACTTAGATGAAATACTAAATCATTTGCAAAAAGGTGACAATGTCGTCTGGCAGGTGGATAAGATAGACGACTTTCGCAACTTCGTAACTCCTTTCGTTACCCAGGCAAAACAGGACGGACGGAAAGTGGTGTATATGAGGTTTGCAAAATATAAGCCTCTTGTAAAACATGACTCTAACGTTAAGATTTACAATTTAGACGCTGACAGCGGTTTCGAAAAATTCTCAACACAAGTCCACAATATAATCTTCAACGAAGGCAAAGGTGTTCTTTACATCTTCGATTGTCTCTCGGACTTATTAAGCGCATGGGCAACGGACTTGATGGTAGGCAACTTTTTTATGGTTACCTGCCCATACTTGTTTGAATTAGAAACCATAGGCTATTTTGCTATCCTCAGAAACAATCATTCATTTAAGACAATAGCCCGCATCCGTGAGACAACACAACTTTTGCTGGACGTCTATAATTTTGAAGATAATCTCTACGTACACCCGCTAAAAGTCTGGAAACGCTACTCTCCAAAGATGTTCTTTCCTCACCTTCAGCAAGGCGACAAGTTCCTGCCAATCACAAGTAGCGTGGATGCAGCCAGACTTATCTCATTTGTCTCCGGCAAGGGGCTCGAACCCACAAAAAGAGTCATGGATTACTGGGACAGACTTTTCCTTCACGCTCAACAGCTCTCGCAAGACGACTCTGCACCAGCCGAGGAAAAACAAAAAACCATTGAGCATCTTTGCAAGGTAATGATTGGTCACGAGAAAAGAATTCTGACTCTGGCACAAAAGAACTTTTCGCTCGAAGATTTACTGAATGTTAAAAGCAGATTAATAGGAACAGGATTTATCGGCGGAAAAGCTGTCGGAATGCTGCTCGCTAATAAAATCATCTCAAAGCAGGCATCTCTAAACTGGAAACAGAATTCAGAACCTCACGATTCATTCTATGTAGGCTCAGATGTCTTTTATACCTACATCGTTGAAAACGGCTGGTGGAAGTTGAGAATGGAACAGAAAACCAAGGATGGGTATTTCAAAGTTGCACACCAATTAAAGGAAAACCTCCTCAACGGTCGATTCCCTGATGAAATCCGCGAAAAATTCCAGGAAATGGAAGAGTATTTTGGCCAATCTCCTATCATAGTCCGCTCCAGCAGTCTGCTCGAGGATGCCTTTGGAAATGCCTTCGCAGGCAAGTATGAAAGTATATTCTGTGTTAACCAGGGAAGCCCGGAAGAGCGATACAGGCGGTTTGAAGAAGCTGTACGAAGAGTGTATGCAAGCACAATGAATGAAAATGCATTGACCTACAGGCTCCAGAGAGGTTTGGAACAACAGGATGAACAAATGGCACTGCTTATTCAGCGGGTCTCAGGCTCCCAGCATAAAAACTATTTCTTTCCCGACCTTGCCGGTGTCGGCGTCTCACAAAATACTTTTGTCTGGAACCCGGAACTCGACGCCAAAGCAGGTATGCTAAGATTAGTATTTGGTCTGGGGACAAGGGCTGTCAACAGAGTTGAAAATGACTACCCTCGAATTATCGCTCTCGATGCCCCTCTGTTAAGACCTCTTGCCGGACTGGATGATGTCAGAAAATATTCTCAGCGCAATGTTGATTTGCTTGATATAAAAGAAAATGTCCTTAATACAATCCCTCTTCAAAAGCTCCTGAATGAAAGACTCGAACTGAAAAAACTCGACCTCATCGCTGAGCCTGATTATCAAATGACCAGAAAGATGAAACAATTGGGTATGGAAGAAAAACAACACTGGCTTCTTACATTCGAAAAGCTGCTTTCCAACACCACCTTTGTAGATACTATGCAAAAAATACTCAAAAACCTCGAAAAGAATTATAAATATCCCGTCGATATCGAATTTACTGTTAACTTCACCGAAAACGGAAAGCCCATCATAAACTTACTGCAGTGCAGACCTCTACAGACTAAAGGCAGGCACGCAAGAGTAGAAATCCCCTCGAATATCCCGCCGGAGAAAATCCTTTTTCAATGCGAACGATATTTTATGGGAACAAGTATCTCACAGTTTATTAAAAAAATAATCTACGTCGAGCCAGGAGGATATATCCAGTTGCATCAGCCGCAAAAATACGAAATAGCAAGACTCGTCGGTAAGCTGAATAAACAAATAAAACACAAAGAAAACGAGCCGACTATACTTATTGGGCCCGGGAGGTGGGGTACGACAACTCCAAGCTTAGGCATTCCGGTCAACTTCCACGAAATTAATAATGTATCAATACTCGTTGAAAAGGCTTATGAAGGGAGCAACTTAATGCCGGAGCTCTCCTTCGGAACACATTTTTTTCAAGACCTTATCGAGAGTGACATCTTTTATGTGGCTCTGTTCCCGCAAGAGGAAAATGTAATCTTAAATAGAGAATGGTTTCATCAAAATCCCAATTTGCTTGCTGATTTGCTGCCCGAAAACAGCAAATATGCCGATGTTATTAAAGTGTTCGAAATAAAAAATGAGCAGCTGCAGATTCTATGTGACATAATATCGCAAAAAGTCGTCTGCTTTTTCTCGTAGATGTTTATTATGCCTTAATTTATATAAAATTTTTATATCGGAGAAAATCGAAATGACAGCAAATACTTTAATAAAGACTGTTTATGAACAGGTCTTGAGACGCAATCCCGGCGAGCCGGAATTCCATCAAGCGGTTAAAGAAATCTTAGAGTCCCTCCAGCCTGTGCTCGAGAAACATCCGGAATATATCAAGGCTGGTATCCTATCACTCATTGTCGAACCTGAAAGGCAGATATTTTTTCGCGTCCCCTGGCAGGATGATAAAGGTAACTTAAATGTCAACCGAGGCTTTCGGGTACAGT
>CAYLMG010000152.1:0-4123 GCA_964384565.1 uncultured Pirellulales bacterium
TCTTTGCATTTATGACATTTTACCCCCGTCGGCTCAGGCTTGGCTTTTGGCTTTTGAATATTGCCGTCTTTGTCCAGCTTAATTATTGTTTTGCACTTCGGATAGTCCGAGCAGCCTAAGAACGGGCCGAACCTGCCTGTCCTCTCCACCATCGCCTTGCCGCAGTTCGGACATTTGTGCCCGGTTGTTTTCTCTTCCAGCATTTTACCTTCGCCGTTGCAGGCGGCTGCAAACTTACACTTCGGATATGCAGAACAGCTCAGGAATCTGCCCTTTTTACCGAACCGGTAAACCATAGGCTCACCGCATTTCGGACAGGTATATTCGCTCGGCGTCGTCTCAGCCTTGGCGTGTTTCATTTCACGCTGGGCGGTATCGAGATTATTCTTAAACGAGCTGTAAAACTTCTTCAAAACAGCCAGCCAGTCGAGATGCTGCTCCTCAATTTTGTCGAGCTGCTCTTCCACCTGGCGCGTAAAAGCAATATCCATTATATTCGGAAAGTATTCGTTGAGCTTATCAGTAACAACCTCGCCGAGGTCGGTAGCGTAAAACTGCTTTTTTAACTGTTCGACGTAACCCCGGTCCTGAATAGTGCTGATAATCGCAGCATAGGTGCTCGGCCTGCCGATACCCTCCTTTTCAAGGGCCTTGACGAGCGATGCCTCGTTGTAGCGGGCGGGCGGCTTGGTAAAATGCTGCTCCGCCTTGATATCCACAGCCGCAATTCTCTGGCCTGCCTGCGTTTTGGGAAGCTGCTGCTGAGCCGAGCCTACAGGCCAGACCTTTGTAAAGCCGTCGAAAACCAGCGTCCTGCCCGTCGCCCGATATTGACATCTGCTTATCGAAGTCTGTGCAGCAATATCAAGATTCGTAATATCCCATCGGGCGGCTGTCATCTGGCAGGAGACAAACTTACGCCATATCAAATCGTACAGCTTAAATTGTTCTTCGGTAAGGAAGGATTTGAGCTCATCCGGTGACATATCGATATCAGTGGGTCTGATTGCTTCGTGCGCCTGTTGTGCAGATTTCTTCGAAGCGTAAACATTGGCTTTTGGCGGCAGATAGTCGGCTCCCATTTTTCTATTGATATAACCCCTGGCTTCGCTAACAGCTTCAGCCGACAGATGGGTGCTGTCGGTTCGCATATACGTAATCAGGCCAAGCGAGCCCATCGAGCCCACGTCAATACCCTCATACAACTGCTGAGCAATCCGCATCGTCCGTTTGGCAGCGAAGCCCAGACGATTTGCCGCCGCCTGCTGGAGCGTCGACGTTATAAAAGGCGGCGACGGCCGGGAGGTCAACTGCTTTTTCTGCACATCGGCAATCTCGAATTCAGCTTCTTTGAGTGCATTCAGAGTCTGCTCGGCTGTCTTCTTATCGGGAGCGTGAAATTTCTTATCGTTTATTTTATAAAGTTCAGCTTTAAAAGCATTATGGTCTGTAAGCCAGTCATTTTGCTCATCGACAGTAGGCCCTTTGTCATTCGCTCGTTTTGTATTGATAAAATTAAGCCATTGATTCGTATAGTCAGCCTGCAAATCTGTGGTGAAGATTGCCGGTATCAGCCAGTACTCTACGGTCTTGAATGCCCGAATCTGCCTTTCTCTTTCCACAATCATTTTGGTTGCTACTGACTGTACTCTTCCAGCCGAAAGACCCGATGCCACTTTCTTCCACAGCAGCGGTGAAATCTGATAGCCCACGATTCTGTCCAGGATGCGCCTTGCCTGCTGGGCCAAGACTTTATCCATATCGAGCTTGGCCGGCTCGGCAAAAGCGTGCTTTATAGCGGATTCGGTTATCGCATTAAATATCACGCGGTAAGTTTTCTGTTCAGCAAAGCCAAGCAGCTCTGTTAAATGCCATGCTATGGCTTCACCTTCGCGGTCCAAATCCGTCGCGAGGTAAAGTTTATCGCAGTTTTTTGAAGCAGCCTTCAGGCTTGTTACTGTGCGCTTTTTCCCCGACATTACCGCATAGGTAGGCGCGAAATCATTTTCAATATCCACGTTCAAACCTTTGGCAGGCAAATCACGTACGTGTCCCATCGAGGCCTTGACTTCGTATCCGGGACCCAGGTATTTATTGATAGTTTTGGCCTTGGCAGGTGACTCGACTATTACCAGCGATTTTTTTCCGGCGCCCGATTTAGGCATAAATAAAACTTTCTAACATTTGATAAATATCATTAACTTAACTATTCGGCTATTTCTCGAATATAATTTAGTTAAGGACAAATAAGATTGAACTGCACAATTGTCAAGAAAAAAGAATTTTAGCCCTCTTTGTGCTCTCTTAAGAGGTTATCAAACAAGGGTTTGAATTTACGAATGGCATTGCCGCGATGTGAAATGGCGTTTTTTTGCTCAGCCGTCAATTGTGCGACGGTCTTACTTAATTCAGGCACAAAAAAAATCGGGTCGTAGCCGAATCCGTTCTCTCCCTTCTCCTGTTGAGCGATAAAACCTTCAAGCATACCTTCCGTTTCTATCAAAATTTTTTCCGGGCTTGCCAGATACAGGCAGCAAACGAAACGAGCTGTTCTTTTCTCTTTCGGAACACCCTCAAGCAAATGCAGAACCTTGGCCATATTCTTATGGTCAAGCAGCTGTCTGTTTTTCTCCTTTTCTCCCGAAAACCGTGCGCTTTTAACGCCCGGCTGGCCGCCGAGAGCATCCACAACAAGGCCGGAATCGTCAGCTATTGTCCACAGCTTCGTCTGTTTTGCATACAGAAGCGCTTTTTTGCATGCGTTTTCAGCAAAGGTTCTGCCGTCCTCTTTTATTTCAATAATATTGTCAAAATCCGACAGGCTCAGCCACTCGATATCCGCACCGAGCATAGATTTGAGCTCCGCAAATTTACCCGGATTCGTCGTCGCAACAACAACCTGCTGTTTCATCACAAAAGCCTCCTTCTACCCAGCCAGTAACTTTTGCAGCAGTGCTCGCTGGAAGTGGAGGCGGTTTTCTGACTGGTCGAATATTACCGAATTGGTGCTCTCTGCTATTTCGTCGGTGATTTCATAACCGCGATGCGCGGGCAAGCAGTGCATAATCTTCGCATCCGGTGCCAACTTGAGAAGTTCAGAGTTGACCTGGTAAGACTTGAAAGCCTCAATCCGCTTTTGCTGCTCAGCCTCCTGGCCCATACTTATCCAGGTATCGGTATAGATTACATCGGCGCCTTTGACAGCTTCGCGAGGCTGGCGCACTTGAGTGACACTCTGCTCGCTTGTCGAGTTTGCCGTTTTGATGGACTTGTCATCAAGCTCGTAGCCTGCAGGCGATGCTATTGTCATTTTCATAGCGAATTTTGCAGATGCAAAAGCAAGCGAGCGAGCAACATTGTTGCCGTCACCTATAAATGCAAGCCTGAGGCCTTCGAGTCTGCCGAGATGCTCTTTAATTGTGAGCACATCCGCCATCGCCTGGCAGGGATGCGTAAAATCGCTCAGGGCGTTTATCACCGGCACATCTGCATATTTTGCAAACTCGATAAGGCTCTTGTGTGCAAAGGTCCTTGCCATTATGCCGTGCACATACCTCGAAAAGACTCTGGCAATATCCTTAATGGGCTCGCGCTCACCCAGTATCCCGATATCTTCCGGTTTAAGATATATAGCCACACCGCCGAGGTCGGCTATTGCAACCTCGAAGCTGACACGGGTTCGCAAACTGGCCTTTTCAAAAATCATCGCGAGAGCCTTACCCTCGAGAGTTCTTTTTAGCGTACCAGCCTTGTCCTGCTGCTTTAGCTCGGCGCTTAAAGCCAGAAGCTCATTCAGCTCATCCACGCTACAATCATTTATACAAAGAAAATCTTTCATCCTGTCTGCTCGCTTAAAACACTGTCAAAAATTTCAATCGCCTTATTAATCTGCTCTTTGTTTACTATCATAGGCGGCATAAAACGTATCACCGTTTCGTGAGTGCAATTTATTCGCAGACCCTTCTCAAGACACTTGTCAACAATCTGCGTGCATCCGCTCTTGAGCTGCACGCCAAGCATCAGGCCAAGGCCGCGGATGTGGTCGATAATAAAATGCTTATCCTTTAGCTGTTCGAGTTTATCTTTCGCATACTTTCCAAGCTCGACTGCATTTTGCAATAGT
>CAYLMG010000153.1:0-4059 GCA_964384565.1 uncultured Pirellulales bacterium
TCTCTCGGCTGAAGCTCGGCGGTGACAAGCGGCTCGCCGCCTGTTATCACGATAAACCTGCTGTCAGATTTTTGGACAGCTTCAACGATATCAGCCACCTCATAATCCTGCCCCGCTTCGTAGTCCTGTGCATACTTCGTATCGCACCATCTGCATCGCAAGGGACAGCCCGCCAGGCGGACAAATACGCTGGGCACACCTGCCAAGAATCCTTCACCCTGCAGTGAGTAAAATATTTCATTAACCTTCATCATTCAATATTCCCTATTCGGTATTCGATATTCGATTGGGTCTTTCAGACCCGCATCGGCAAAACCTTTTAAGCGGAGCTTACAGGAATCGCACTTTCCGCACGCCCTGCCGTTTTCGTCGGGGTCGTAACAGCTGTGCGTGAGCGAATAGTCCAGATTCAATTTCGCAGCCGTTTTTACAATTTCAGCCTTTGTCATTTTTATAACCGGGGTATGAATTTCAAATCTTCCCTTACCCTCAATCGCTGCTGCAGTTGCAAGATTGGCCAATTTTTGAAATGCTTTTATAAACCCTGCTCTGCAGTCGGGATATCCGCTGTAATCGATTGCATTAACGCCGATGAAAATATCAAAGATACCGAGCGTTTCGGCCCAGGCGAGGGCGAAGCTTAGAAAAATTGTATTCCGGGCCGGCACATAGGTCACCGGAATATCGGTTGCCTGCGTGATCACGTTTCTGTCTTTGGGGACATCGAGACGGCTGTCGGTCAAAGCCGAGCCTGCAAAAGCTGCCAGGTCAATATCGACGATGCGATGCTCAATGACGCCGAGGGCATCAGCCAGTCGTTTTGCTGAATCGATTTCTATCGAATGCCGCTGGCCATACCTGAAAGTCAGGGCATAACAATCAAAGTTCCGGCTTTTTGCAATAGCCAGCGTAGTTGCAGAATCAAGGCCTCCACTTAATAAGACTACAGCTTTTTTATTCGCCACTTTTCAATCCTTGTCAAAAGAAAGAATCTTTATTATATTAGTTTAATACTTTATTGGCGAGGTTCAATAAAATGAATAAAAAGGTGGAGCTTGAATTATTCGAAAATCCCAAGCCAGAGCGTGATTACGTTATCAGAATCGAATGCCCTGAATTTACGAGCCTTTGTCCGAAGACAGGTCAGCCGGATTTCGGGCAGATAAATATCGAATACTGCCCGGATAAATTGTGCATTGAGCTTAAAAGCCTCAAATTCTATATGCAGAGCTACCGAAATAAGGGTATTTTCTACGAGGCGCTGACAAACGAGATTCTCGACGATTTGGCGGGTGTTTGCAAGCCGCGATGGATGAAGATAACCTCGAGTTTTACACCCCGCGGCGGGATAACGACAGAGGTAACGGCTGAGTATAAAAAAGGTTGAAAAACAAGCTTAAATATCTTATGATTAATACAGGCTAAGGAAGCTTAAAAATCAAAGTCGGTTTTTAAGAGAGGCGGCAAAATGAGCATAACATTTCACTGCGAGCACTGCGGTCATAAAATATCCGCAAAAGACGACTCTGTAGGTAAATGGGGCAAATGCCCTTCGTGCCATAACAAAATTTATGTTCCCGATTTAAACGCTGATGTCGACGATTTGAAACTGGCCCCAATCGACGAGGAAGCAGAGGCCAGACAAAAAGCGCTTATGGCAGAAACACATAACCTCACGATGCATATTTTAAGTGAGCGAGATGACAGCAAAACCGCCGGCCCAGTTGCACCTTCAGTTCCGTACCCGATAGACGAGAAGAAACTGGAGGTCAGAATAATCTCATACCTGAGAAATATAGCAGACGGAAACCTCAAGGAAGCTGAAAAACTGCAAATAACAATCAGTCCATATAAACATAAGGCCTTAAAAATCCTTGATAAAATTGCACTTAGCGAGATACCGGAACCTGAGCTGGCCAACATACGGCCGGTGGTATTGAGCGGTATGATAAAAGATTTGAGAAATAAAATAAGCGAATAAGAAAAATTTTTCAAGCAATCACCCGATAGTCCTCAAATATCCCGCTGCAAAAACTCAACATATCCATATTCTCGGACCCCTAAACCAAGATGTCACCAGGAGAGAGCGGCTTTTGGGTATAAGCGGTGTATTTGTTAAAATTTAAATAGAGAAAACAACAGAAAGCTGCAGCCATAATCTGGAGAGAAATTCATTATGGCAGAGACTAAAACAGTAATTCACGTTACTCACGAGACAATCGGAAAAGTCGGCGGTATCGGTGCGGTCCTGGAAGGCTTCTTTACGTGCCGGTCATATCTCGATGCCGTCAGCCGCTCAATCGTCCTGGGGCCAACTTTTCACTTCGACGGCCCTCTGCAAAAAAGACTTGGTGAGGACGTTGAAGTTCTTTACTGCTCGTCAGAGAACATCGAAAAATCGCAATATTCCTTCGAGCTTCGCTGGATTGAAAGCCTTTATAACGTACCTATCATTTACGGAAGACGAACGTATCACGACCCTCAGACCGCTATCAAGAGCTCGCCGGAACTGCTGCTGTTCGATATCCGGAATATGAAAAAAGGACCGATTAACCTTTTCAAAAGAGAGCTTTACGAGCATTTCGGCGTTCGCAGCGACCTGCACGAGCATCTGTGGGAATACGAGCAGTATATAAGAACAGCACCGGTGGCTATCGAAGCACTGAAAGCCATCGGGGCTGCCGGCAATGATACGACGATTATCGCGCACGAATTTATGGGTATGCCGACCGCGCTTGCCGCTATACTCGAGGAGCAATGCAATTTCAAGACAATCTTCTACGCCCACGAAACGGCAACAATCCGCAACCTCATCGAAAAACATCCCGGACACGATACGATGCTTTCTAATCTTATCAGGTACTGCCGAAAAAATAATCTTCATCTCAAAGACGTGTTCGGCGACCAGAGCAGCTACTTCAAACATCCTCTTGTCGAGGCAGCCAGATTCTGTGACAGAATTTTCGCCGTTGGCAATCGCGTCGCCGAGGAGCTTCGGTTTCTGGAAGAAAATTTCGAGTCGGCTGAAATCAATCTTGTCTATAACGGGGTGCCTGCATACCAGACGAACCTCAGCCAGAAGCTTAATTCGAAGCGCAAGCTTCAGCAATACTGCCAGAACCTGCTCGGCTACGAAGCCGACTTTATCTTTACGCACATTACGAGATTGGTAACGAGCAAGGGGCTGTGGCGTGATTTTCAGGTTCTCGAGCATATCGAAAGAGCGCTTCGGGCGCAAAATAAAACTGCGGTAATGCTGCTGCTTTCGACAGAGGTTGCACACAGGCCGAGCGAAGATATTTTGAGAATGGAATCGGAATACAACTGGCCTGTCGCGCACCGCGAGGGATGGCCGGACCTGTCGGGCGGTGAAGCAGAGCTTTATACAAAGATACAGGCATTCAACGCGAGGAGCCGTAATATAAAAATCGTATTCATAAACCAGTTCGGGTTTAACCGGCTGAGCTGCGGTCGGAATATACCTGAGGATATACAACTTATCGATATCTGCAGAGGCTCGGACGTGGAGTTTGGGATGAGTATATATGAGCCTTTCGGCATCTCGCAGCTCGAATCGCTGACGTTCGGCGGAATCTGCGTCATAAGCAGCGTCTGCGGCTGTGCAGGTTTTGTAAAAGATATCGCGGTACCGGAAAACATTAACAATATCATTATCGCCGACTATACGAACCTTAACGGCCATAATTTTAACAATCTGGAAAAGCTGCTGAAAATCAACGGCAAAGTTAGAGGCCAGATTGAGCAGCGGGTAAGCGAGCAGGTTGCGAATCTGATTCTTTCGCGTTTGACCGAGGATACGGTTGAGCTTGAGGAGCGGATTGAGACCGGCTTTTCGCTGGCGAGGAATATGAGCTGGGAGACGGTCGTGAGAAATTATCTTCTTCCCGGCCTGGAAAACAGATGCCCTGAAAAAGACACAATCTTCACAAAAAGCGGATAAATTCAACCTTTCTGCATTTCTCGTTAGTATTTTGCTTTTCAGGTTACCTATTTTAACATAATTGGGTTTGAAATTGGGTTCGTTTGAGGAAAACAAAG
>CAYLMG010000154.1:0-4049 GCA_964384565.1 uncultured Pirellulales bacterium
TAGAGCGCTCTATCAGACCCGCCAGATTCACCGAAACCAATTCCACTACACGCTCGACGGAATGGTCTGTTCCCAATAAAAGTTTGATTTTATCGATGTTGCTCCCAAGAGAATCATAAATGCCGATAACGAGATAACTGGGATTAATTTCCATAGCAATTACATAGTGACTGTTCGGATTTAGTTCAAGCAGAACAGGCTTGGGACCGCGTTTGCTACTTTCCCCCTGCTTTTCCGAAATAAGGTTTTTTTCTCGAAGCCGCAGGACAATGGTACTGGCCGTAGAGCTTCCCATCCCTGCCAGACGACAGAGCTGACTTTGAGAAAGACTGCCTTGCTTACGTAAAAGAGACAATATCAGCTTCTCGTTACGCTCACCTGCGCTTTTGGAATCTATGGGGCTGTTTTTCTTAACCATTCTTCTTTAATATCTCACATCCTGAGTATTTTCAAGAAAATTCTTAGCCTCAGTTTGCTTATGCAACACTCAAATTTATATAAGAATATATATATAAAGCACTTATAAAAAATAGAAAATCCCTTGCTATTTTGAAAAAAAACTTGATAATAATCTCACGTTATGAGATAATAATCTAACCCCGACAATTACGGAGTTTGAGATATTATGGCAACAAAACAAAACGTGATTATAGCTCAATCCGGAGGGCCAACCGCCGTCATTAATGCCAGTGCCTGCGGTGTCATTCAGCAAGCGATGAAGTCCGGAAGGTTCGGCACGATTTACGGCGCAGTTAACGGTATTCTGGGAGTTTTGAAAGAAGAGCTGTTCGATATTTCCTCCGAAAAGCCAGACACAATCGAAGCACTTAAGACAACCCCTGCAGCAGCGATAGGCTCCTGTCGCTATAAGCTCAAAAGCCTAAAAGATTCCAAAGCCGACTACGAGAGAATCCTGGATGTCTTTAAGGCACATAACATCCATTATTTTTTCTACGCCGGCGGAAATGACTCAATGGATACCGCAGATAAGGTCAACAAGCTGGCAGCCGATTCCGGCTATGAACTGACCTGCATCGGAATACCAAAAACCATCGACAATGACCTTGGCTTTACCGACCATTGTCCCGGCTATGGCAGCACTGCAAAATACGTCGCGATCTGTGCAATGGAAGCTGGCAGGGACACCGAAGCGCTCTATACCACCGACACCTGTACAATTCTTGAGGTAATGGGACGCAACGCCGGCTGGATTGCTGCTTCAACAGCCCTGGCACGTCGCTGCCCGCAAGATGCACCGCACCTCATTTATCTGCCAGAACGGCCTTTCAACTCTAATAAGTTCGTCGAGGACGTCAGGCTCGTCTTAAAAGAGTTCAAACGAGTCTTCATCGTGGCAGGTGAAGGTCTGCGGGAAGAAAGCGGCCAGTACATTACTACCGATACCGGACAATTCAGCAAAGACAGTTTTGGCCACATCCAACTGGGCGGTGTCGCGGAAATCCTCAAGGCCATCGTAGAAAAACAGGTTGGCATCAAAGCTCGTTTCAACAAACTCGGAACCAATCAACGAAGCGCAATGCACTTCGCATCCCTGACAGACCGCGATGAAGCATATATGTGCGGCCGGGAAGCAGTAAAAGCAGCCCTGAAAGGCGAAAACGGAAAAATGATTACCCTGATTCGCCAGAGCAACAAACCATACAAGTGTGTGACAGGGCTCGCACCGCTCAGTGACGTCGCAACCGCTGAAAAAATTGTCCCCGATGAATATATCAATTCGGCAGGAAATTTCGTTACCAATGCAATGCTGGACTACGTCCAGCCTCTCGTACAGGGCGAGGTGGAAATGCCAATTGGCAAAAATGGTTTACCGGTATTTATGCGTTTCGAGAAAAAACTCGTGGACAAGAAACTGCCCTTTCATATGTAGCAGGATTTTCCTATGCAGTTGGAAAAATACTCTTTCGGTTTGGGTGACAGATTTGGCCGACAGGGCAAAGCTCAGCTTCAGGCCGTCTTCGCTGCAAAAGCTGACGGCGTTAATATCGTCCCCGTCTGGAACAAATCCAACCGTGAGCACTCGATTATGGGCACATCCCCTGAACAAACATACACTGCTGCCGAAGAAGCCGTCAAAACTCTGGGCTGGCAGGATTCATTTTATGTCGATGCCGACCACATTCAAATCAGCAACGTTGATTTATTTATAGATTCGAGCAACTATTTCACGATTGACATCGCCGACTCCATCGGCCAAAGTGCCGATGACGATAAGATTAATAATTTCCTTGGCAAATTCAGCAAATATATCGGCAGCTTAACTATCCCGCGAATTGATAAGCCGCTCCACGTAAATGAGAATCAGCTCCGTTCAATCGCTCACAAATACCTTAAGGCAATCGAACAGGCCGCAGCCATATATCGTCACATCCAATACGCAAAGGGCAAAGATAATTTTATTACGGAGGTATCGATAGACGAAACCAATACGCCGCAAACACCTGTGGAACTTTTTTTCATCCTCGCTGCTATCGCCGACCAGGGCATACCCGCTCAAACGATAGCCCCGAAGTTCACAGGCTGCTTTCTAAAAGGCATCGATTATATCGGCGACATCGAGCAGTTTGCAAATGAGTTCGAGCAGTACCTTGCAATCATATCATTTGCTGTTAATGAATTTGCCCTGCCTGAGAATCTAAAGCTCAGTATCCATTCCGGCAGTGACAAGTTTTCGTTATATAAACCCATTAACAAGGCTTTAAAAAAATACGACGCAGGCCTGCATCTCAAAACCGCAGGAACAACCTGGCTTGAAGAACTAACAGCCCTGGCCTCTGCCGACGGCGAAGGGCTTTTAATCGCCAGGCGAATATATGCGGATGCTTACGAGCGTTTTGACGAGCTTTGCGCACCTTATACAACTATTGTACATATCGAAAAAGAAAAACTCCCGCCGCCGTCTACCGTCTGCAATTGGAACCGTGACGATTTTGTCAATGCCGTACGTAACAACCCATCCTGCAACAAATATGATACGAATGTCCGCCAGCTTTTGCATTTGGCTTACAAAATTGCAGCCGAAATGGGAACCGAATTCATAAATGCTCTTGAGCAATATCAGGAACATATCAGTCCCTGTGTAACAGAAAATATTTACCAGAGGCACATAAGCCCTCTTTTTATTGAACAGGATTAAATATGGATGAGCTATTTTGTATTAAAGACAAGGCCATCGTAATAACAGGCGGCGCAGGAATCCTGTGCAGCGAGATTGCTAAGTACCTGGCCCGGCAGGGAGCTAAGGTCTGCATTGTTGATTATGACAAACCTCACACAAACCAGCTCGTAAAAGAAATAGAATCGGAAGGCGGCTTTGCAATACCGGCCTGCGCTAACGTTCTTGACAATAAAGAAATAACACAGGCCTATAATTCTGCAATCAAAAGTATGGGGAAAGTCGATGCCCTCATCAACGGAGCTGGCGGAAACAAAAAGGAAGCGACCGTCTCTAACGACCTTTCATTTTTTGATATACCCGCCGAAGCCATCCGCTCGGTGCTCGATTTAAACCTCACCGGTACAATTCTCACCTCCCAGGTATTCGGAAAGCATATGGCTGAGCGCGGCGAAGGAATAATCCTGAATATCTCCAGTATGAGTGCTTTCAGGGCCTTAACAAAAGTTGGAGCATATTCAGCTGCCAAAGCCGCCGTGAGCAATTTCACCCAATGGTTGGCTGTGCACATGTGTCAAAATTATTCGACCAATATTCGGGTCAATGCTATTGCCCCCGGATTCTTTTTGACAAATCAGAATCGCTTTCTGCTAACAGATGAAAAAACAGGCGAACTGACGCCCCGCGGTAAAACGATTATCGCTCATACACCGATGGGACGTTTCGGAGATGCACACGAGCTTTGCGGCACAGTCCATTGGCTGCTTAGTGACGCATCCAAATTTATTACCGGAGTTGTTGTACCTGTAGATGGCGGCTTTAATGCTTTTAGTGGAGTTTAGATTAAGTTTTTGTAATACGGAGACAATATGGCAGAATATACAAAAGCATTAAGACAGGTTCAGCCGACCAA
>CAYLMG010000155.1:0-1739 GCA_964384565.1 uncultured Pirellulales bacterium
TTCAAGTCTGGTTGTGTATAATCACTTCTTCTAATATTGCAGGGCTGACGAAACGGCATAAGGCCTTAGAGTAACTTGATTTGGAGCTGCCAGATGAGCAAAAATCTATTCCTGACAACACTGATACTATTGGCCGCAGAAAATGTTTCTACCGCACAGGACCAGGACATCGGCGTAACTTTCGATTTATCCTATCACAGCAAATGGCTCAGCAAAGGTGCCGAAGCCTATGGTCAGCAGGGCGCGCTTTTCAAAACTCTCGATATTGACCTTTGGGGCTCAGGTTTCGGCTTTAAGGTTACTCACAGAAACGCTACTGCCGGCGGTTATGTTGACAAAACAAGATTCGACTACAGGCCATATTATAAAAGCCTGCTCTTCGAAGACACCCCATACCAGATGAACTATAATATCAGTGCCGGATACGAACACTATCCCGGCCTGGCACGACATAAGGCAAATACAACATGGGAATGGATTTTTGCCTTCTCCTGGCCGAATCTGCTGCCCGAAGGCCTCACGCCTCAATATATTGCTCATTATGAGTATCCGGTCAGCGGCGGTGATATAAACAGAAAAGTTTCCGGCTGGGTACATCGCTTTATTCTCGGCTATGATATGGGCATCGCCGAGCTTCCGCAGCCTTTACATCTATCCTCGGAAGTAGCTTACTATGACGGGCTCGGTGCTAACGCTCACGATTGGGGATACGCCACTTTCGGGCTCTCAACAAAGCTAAAAGTCAATGAAAATCTGGATTTTATTCCCGGTGTTTACCAGCAGATAACAATGGACGATTCCGTCAGCAAACGCAAGGACATTACGTACTGCATTTTAACGATGAAATACAAATTTTAAATAACCGATATTCTTACCAGGAGGTCAATTATACGCTCATAATGAGTGTTCATATAAAAAGTTAAACTATTTTTAGTTTGACATATAAGACTTGGTTTTATAATTTATTTCTTCTTTTAGAAATCGACATAAATAAAAGCTGTTAACCTTAACTACAACTACAAACAAAGGAGCAAATCTATGGCAGAAAAAGAGATTGTAGAAACAAGTGAAGCCGAAATAGCCGTTCACTGGCAGGAAGAAGATTATATATATCCTTCAACAAAATTTATTGCCCAGGCCAATATGAATGATGAAGGTATCTATGAGAGGTTCGGCCTCGATAACTTTCCCGAATGCTTCAAAGAATATGCCGACTTACTCAGTTGGTATAAATACTGGGAGAAAACACTCGATACAAGCGATGCTCCCTGCTGGAAATGGTTTGTTGGCGGCAGAATTAATGCCTGCTACAACTGTGTTGACAGACATCTGGAAAAAAATAAAAACAAGACAGCTATCCATTTTGTCCCGGAACCCGAGAATGAATATATTCAACATATCACCTATCAGGAGCTTTATGTAAAAGTTAACGAGCTTGCAGGCCTTCTTCGAGACTTCGCTGGCCTCAAGAAAGGAGATACAGTAACACTTCATCTGCCAATGGTCCCTGAGCTGCCGATAACAATGCTTGCTTGTGCCAGACTTGGTATAATTCACTCCGAGGTATTCGGTGGTTTCAGTGGAAAAGCATGCGCGGACAGAATTGTAGATTCAGGCAGCAAAGTCCTGATTACAATGGATGCTTACTACCGAAATGGTAAACTCATCAATCATAAAGAAAAGGCAGACGAAGCTGTCCAGGAAGCAAAAAAGGAAGGCCTGAAGGTCGATAAAGTCCT
>CAYLMG010000155.1:1839-3962 GCA_964384565.1 uncultured Pirellulales bacterium
ATGGCGGATATAGGCTGGATTACAGGCCATTCATACATCGTATACGGCCCTCTTGCCTTAGGTGCCTCTACTGTCATTTACGAAGGCGTACCTACATATCCGGACCCGGGCAGACCCTGGAGAATTGCAGAAGAGCTTGATGTGAATATATTCCATACCGCACCAACTGCTATACGGGCTCTCAGAAAATTCGGACCGGACGAACCAGAGAAATACAATTATCACTTCAAGCATATGACCACCGTGGGAGAGCCGATCGAACCTGAAGTCTGGAAATGGTATTATAAAGTAGTCGGCAAAGGTGAGGCTGTAATAGTCGATACCTGGTGGCAAACAGAGAACGGCGGCTTCTTATGCAGCACTGTACCTGCGTTAAAGCCGATGAGGCCGGGAAGCGCAGGCCCGGGTGTGCCGGGTATTCACCCAATAATTTTTGACGAGGACGGAAAGGAAATTAAGCGAGGCGAGGGCAAGGCGGGAAATATATGCATACAAAATCCCTGGCCGGGCGCCTTTCAAACAATATGGCGGGACAGAGACAGATATGTCGCCCAATATTATGAAAGATACTGCACAAACAAAGACAGCAAGGACTGGAGGGATTGGCCTTATCTCGCCGGTGACGCCGCTGTTGAAGCCGATGACGGCTACTATCGTATTCTCGGCAGGATTGACGACGTAATAAATGTTTCCGGTCACAGGCTGGGCACAAAGGAGATTGAATCTATAGCTCTTCTCGTTGATGAGGTGGCCGAAGCTGCGGTTATTCCCGTAGCTGATGAGATAAAAGGTAAAGTGCCCGACCTGTACGTCGCCTTAAAACCCGGAAAGAAATCCAGCCCTGAACTGGCTGAAAAAATCTCAAATACCATCTGTGATTCCATCGGAAAAATCGCAAAACCCAAAAATGTCTGGATAGTATCCGATATGCCGAAAACACGCTCCGGAAAGATTATGAGAAGAGTACTTGCAGCTCTGTCAAACAAAAAAGACGTAGGCGATGTGACGACCCTGGCAAATCCTCAAATTGTTGACGAAATAAAAGAGCTGGTACAGAAATAACTGATTAGTGCTATTTCCTTAATGTGCTCCGTATAAAATATATTTTATATGAAAGGGATGATTATGGAAAATCAAATACCCGAATCTGTCACAAACATCAAGGATACTACTGCCAACCCCGCACCGCTTGGCCTGATGGGCTTTGGTATGACAACTGTGCTCTTGAATTTTCACAACGCCGGCCTTTATGAACTGGGTACTATGATTCTGGCAATGGGAATTTGTTACGGCGGGCTGGCTCAGGTCTTTGCGGGAATAATGGAGTGGAAAAAAGGAAACACTTTTGGAACAACAGCTTTTTGCTCTTATGGCCTTTTCTGGCTCTCTCTTGTCGTGCTGCTCGTCGCACCAAAATTAGGCTGGGCCCCGCCACCCGCAAAAGCTGCTATGGTAGCTTATTTCTTCTTCTGGGGACTCTTTACTTTGATTATGTACTTCGCAACGTTAAGGCTCAACAAAGCTCTGCAATTCGTATTCGCATCTCTTGCTCTTCTGTTTTTCCTGCTGGCAATTGCAGACTTGAGCGGCAGCACAGTTATTAGACGCATCGCTGGTATTGAAGGAATTGTCTGCGGCCTCTCCGCAATATACGCCGCCTTGGCTCAGGTCTTAAACGAGGTTTATGGCAAAATTATAGCTCCTTTAGGACCAGAAACTTAATAAATTTGAAATGCAAAAAGGCGCCTCTCTTTTTTTAAGCCGGCGCCTTTTTTACTTATACATAAAAACTAAAGCCCGTGAATCTTAAACACACTTGCTTTAATCTTTTCTATTATTGCATCAATCGAGGGCACAACAGCTTCCATTCTCGCCCTGCTTACAGGCAGCACTCTGTCCCTCAGCCCCCCCTGCCAGTCGGTGCTCTGAAGCATTACACCACCCAAGCCGATATTCTCACTAATCCCGCTGTCGGCTCCGCTTAAAACACTCCAGGCAAGCGCCCACGCCCGTACCGTGTTTTCCATATTATACCCGCCGCCGCCGGTCATAAGTATCGGCCTTTGAAAATTCAAAAGAGAGTCGATAATTTCCGCATAGATGTTATTCGTCAGGTACAAATT
>CAYLMG010000156.1:0-1184 GCA_964384565.1 uncultured Pirellulales bacterium
TATGATTATCTTGTGAACGGAACAAATGTCATCGCTGTTCATGCCCTGCAGGTTTTAGAAAGCAGCAGCGACTTCTCAATCGACGTTTCTATTAGCTACACGAGCCAGCAGCAGACCCCTGCCGGCCCGACTCTCGGTAAAAGCAAGTATGAGCTTAACGCTGCGTGGGAAAGCGACGAAATAACTGACTCCGGCAACCTCGATATACAGATACCAGGCTCCGCCGTCAGACCTGGCAGAACATATCGCGTCCGCTGCAGGATGAAAGATGACACCGGCAGATGGAGTCACTGGTCAGAGCCGATTGAATTTGTTGCCGGTGAGCCTATCGGCGCCGATATTCTAAATTTCCTTCGTGTCAGTGAGCTTATGTATCATCCAGAAGACGACCCGAACGGAACTTATGACAAAAACGAATTCGAGTTTATCGAATTGAAGAACATAAGCACAACTGAAACACTTGATGACCTGAGCACAGTCTCGATTACGAATGGAGTTGAATTCGACTTTGCAGGCAGTAACGTTACCAGCCTTGGGCCAGAGGAATTTGTTCTTGTGGTAAGAAACCAGACTGCCTTTGAATCTCGTTACGGCACGTCTCTTTCGAGCAAAATCGCCGGTGCCTACAGCGGTAAGTTTGACAACGCCGGCGAAGAGGTTGAAATATCCGATACGTGGAATGGAGCAGTTGTAACGTTTACTTATAATGACGGCTACGGCTGGCCGCAGGCAGCCGATGGCGGCGGGCACTCGCTCGTGCCAAAGGACTGGTGGGCTATGGAAGACCAGCAGGCCGAGATTTTAAGTTACTCGGGCAACTGGCGACAAAGCTCATATATTAACGGCTCACCCGGCTCAGAAGATCCGGCGGTACCGGCAAAGACGGCCGTTATAAATGAGTTCATGGCGCATACTGATTACTACGACCCTGAACATCCAGATTATAATTCTAATGACTGGATTGAGCTTTATAATGCTTCCGGCTCAACAGTTAATCTGGGGGGCAATTGGTATCTGAGTGACGATGTGGATGATCTTAAAAAATATCAGCTTTCTCCGGCGGCTCTGGGCCCAGGCGGCTTTATCAGCTTTGATGAGGTTAACGACTTCCACAACCCGATTACAAGCGGTTTTGGTTTGAGCAAGGTCGGTGAACAGATATTCCTGTCGTATCTGCCGGGCAC
>CAYLMG010000156.1:1284-3913 GCA_964384565.1 uncultured Pirellulales bacterium
TTCAGCTTTACAATGCCGACGGTTCCTGGCGTTTTGACAATGCAGTTTCTTTTACTTTCCCTTCGGGCTTATCGATTGCTTCAGGGGTGAGGATTGTTGTAGTGCCATTTGACCCTGCCGTCGAGACGACTCGATTAATGGCGTTTGAGAGCGCTTACGGATGTGATTTAACCGCTAACGTGGATGTATTCGGTTCTTACACCGGCAATTTATCCAACGGCGGAGAAAGACTTGCACTTGAAAAGCCGCAGGCACCGGACCCGCCCGAGGTCGATTATTCCTGGATCATCATTGACCAGGTCACCTACGGCGATTATTATCCCTGGCCGGCGACACCTGACGGCACAGGTGATGCCCTTGAGCGTATCTCTTCCTCGGGCAGCGACTCGGGCGATGACCCGACTAACTGGGATGGAAATACTCCGAGCCCGGGCAACGTAACGGGCTCTGAATGGACGATTCTGACATATGATGACTTCGAAGCAGGCTGGGGAAATTATACCGACGGTGGTGACGACTGCGCTCTTTATACAGGCGGCACATACGCACATCAGGCAGATAACGCCGCAAACATCCAGGATGGCCAAGGTGATATATCTTCCTTCTACCATACAAACGGTATTAATGTCCATACACCCGGATACACACAAATAAGGGTGGATTTCTGGTTCTACTCCCTGAGTATGGAACCTGGTGAAAATTTTCTGATTGAATTTTTTGACGGCTCAGTCTGGCAACCTATCGCAAGCTTCATTTCCGGAACAGATTTTGTGAACGGCGATTTTTATCCTGTGACTTTATACATAGATGAGGGCAGCGGCCCGGGCGAGTATGATTTCCCAGCTGATATGAAGCTGAAGTTCGAATGTGTTGCAAGCTCAAACACCGACGATATTTACATCGACGAAATCGCCGTCTACGCAAAGTAAAACCCAGCTTTAAGAAATCTTTTGTCTTGACTGCAATTTCATAAATACTAAAAAATGGGCCGTTCGGCAGGAGCTGAACGGCTCATTTGTAAAAAAATACTTCAGCTCCTCATCACCTCTCCATTTTCTCAAGCAGCTGCCTGAGAACACTCGAAATATCATCTGTTTCCACTTTCTCAAAATCCTTTTCGACAGGCATAAGTTTCTTTTGCTCTTGTCCGGCTTCCAATCGAAGCTTTTTCATATCGGGCATAACAAACTTCGATTCCTCAAGTCGCCTGCTTTCCTGCTCTGTCATTTCCGGCTTATGAACTATCTTCGTTGTTATAAATATCACTAGCTCACTGGTCTTTAATGATTCCGTCTCAGCCTTGAACAAACCTCCTAAGATGGGCATATCCCCGAAAACCGGAACCTTTGATATATCTTTAGTCGTCTCTCTTGTCCTGAGTCCGCCCAATACTATTGTCTGGCCGTCTTCCACAAGTGCCATCGTATCTGCTTTGCGGGTATCCACTATCGGTGCACCCTGCAAATTCTCTCCAACCAATACTCCGAACTCAGGTGCAACACGCAATTTTATCATCCCACCCGGCGCTATATGCGGTGTTACCTGAAGGTTTACACCGATTTTCTTAAATGCCGTATAAGTTATTGGGTCCTCTCTGGCTACCTGTCTTAGCTCTCTGTAAGGAAACTCGCGAACTATCTCAAAATTTGCAGTCTCATTATCGAGTACCAGAATCCTCGGATTTGCCAAAAGCTTTGCCTCAACCTGGCTGTGAAGTATCGAAAGTGCTAACTCCAGGTCAATAGCATCATTAAGAAGACTAAAGCTCAGCGTCCCTCCAGTTTCACGGTCGAAAGAACCAGATACAAAAGGCTTTCTTTTCCGCATCTCTGAAGTAGTTTTCACCTTGTTGTAACCATCCGGATTAAGTATATCCTCAGTCCTCGTTTCAATTATTGACCCGCTTGTACTGAAAGTACGGAGATCTGACGGCAAATACGCCACGGTTTCACCAGGTGCTAATGTAACAATAGCATCATCACCTGATAAGGCTGCATCTCCTTCATAATCATCATAGGTAGTCACATCAGTTCTCGTAAGCGGAGTTGAATCCCACCTTTCAATTGTTTCCAATGGTGTATTTCTTCCAAGATACCAGTTGGGCTCAAGCTCAAAACCTTCCCTGCTCATCACGTCATAAATCCGCACCTCAACCAGTACCTGACTTATCGTTTCGTTTATGCTCTCGATAAACTTATCTATCCCGCTGATTTTCTCAGGTATGTCGGTTACCATTATATGGTTTGTTTCTCTGCTCATTGCGACACTGCCGCCTGGGGAGACAAATCCCTGAAGAGCCGCAGCAACTCCATTGGCATCTGAATATCGAATCTGATAAACTCTTGTAATAAGCGGCTTTTCTAAAGCAGCTGTCTCCGGAACAGGTATTACCCTTACCATATTCTCTGTCGCAACGTATGTATAATTATGTGCACCAAGAATATTCGACAAAGCTTCTTCGAGAGGAACATCCGTAATCTTCACCGTAACGTTACCCGTTACCTCCGGGCTTTTAACGATATCAATCCCTGCCAAGTCCGCCAGGTTCATCAGAACCTCTTCTATTGGTTTGCTTGTGCAGCTGTAAGTTACCGGCTTCTTCAAAGCAATTTGTGATTTCGAAACTGTT
>CAYLMG010000157.1:0-3910 GCA_964384565.1 uncultured Pirellulales bacterium
TTCTGCTCATCTATCATCCTCCCGTACTCCTGCGGCGTATATATTCTGAAGTAAAGGTTATAGCGCTGCCCATACAGCTTATAAAACGGAACAAGCGTAATATCTTCAGGCCGGCCTATACCATCCGTCCGGAAAGTAAGACGCTCACCCTCTATCGCCCTTATCCTTCCCTGCAGCTCTTCCGTATCAGCCATTACCATCTGCGGCACTTCTATAGACGCTGCTTCATGCTGACTTCTTTGATTGGAAACATACTGCATCTCTTCCGTCAGCTTCGCCGTACCCAGTTCCGCCGCCAATACCACCGGGCCGTACATAATAGATACCAATCTCTCGTCGTCCGGCATTCGATGCAAATGCAAATCCATCGGCATCGTCACCTCAATAACGTCACCGTCTCTCCAAAACCTGTCAAGCCTCAGATACGATGATGCCTTCGCCCGTATCCGCTGAACCTTTCCATTAACCTTAACCGTTGCTCCCTTACTCGCCCAGTACGGCACACGAATCCGTATAGCGGTAAATACCCCACGCTCAGCCTCGATAGTCAATCTCGTGACCTCTTCTTCGGGAAACCGCGTTTCCTGGCGAATCACTATCCCTTTTTGCCGCCAGTTAAGCTCCGAAGATATAAACAAATTCACGAACAAGCCCACATTGTCATAAAAGTAAATACTCTCGCCGTACTTGGCGTGATTCTCCATCCCAGTCCCGACACAGCACCAGAACGATTCGAATGGCCTGCTGAAAACCTTAAAATGACCCGCCTTCATCGCTATGTAGTACATCATCATCCCGTTCTCAGGACTCTGCGACGCCAGTATATGATTGAGAAGCGCACGTTCATAGTAATCCGCATACTTTACCTCACCTGACAGACCGAAAAGATGTTTCGTCAGCTTCAGCATATTATATGTACAGCAGCTCTCCGTTGACTCAACGCTCAATTCCTTCGCAAACTCGCAAGGCGGCGTCCGCCAGTTTTCGAAGTTGCTCGTCCCGCCTATCGAATACATCCGGCAGCCTGTCACCGTATCCCAGAAAAATGATGCTATATCGTAATATCTCTTTTCACCCGTCATCTCATACTCACGCACCGCCCCGACTATCTTGGGTATCTGCGTATTCGAATGAAGACCCTGCAAATCGTCTCTGCCTTCGGCAAGCGGCTCGAATATCACCTTGTGGTCGAAACGCTTCGCAAGCTCAAGATGCTCCGCTTCGCCCGTTATCGCGTACAGATTCGCAAACGCCTCATTCATCCCGCCGAACTCATTGCCGAGCATCCGCTGAAACTGCTCATCGCTCAGCTTATCGCTCCTGCCCTTCGCCCAGCTTGCCATCCCCTTGACCACCTCGAGAGCCTGCTCATTACCGCAGTACAAATACGTATCAATCAGCCCCGCGTAAATCTTATGAAGCGTATACCACGGAGCCCACACAGGCTGGCCCGCTTCCACCCTGTCTATAAAACTCTCGGGATACGCGCTCAGATAACCGCTCGAACCCAGCGCCTTCTGACACTTAGCCAGCTCTGCAACTATATAGTCACCTCTTTTTTTCAGTTCTTCATCGCCCGCGCTCGCATACATCATTGCACACGCCGACAGATAATGCCCCAGACTGTGTCCCCGAAGCTCAACATTAGGACTCTCCCATCCACCGTAAGGCTTCGCCGTCGATTCAAGACCGGCGTTAAGCCGGAACGTATGAAGAAATCTGTCCGGCTCCAATTGATGAAGATACTTGCGGTCGCGCTCCATCGCATCCTTGAAAGGCCCGTCAAGAAGTCGAACCTGGCTCAAATCAAAAGCCTCCGCCTTAAAAGCTGCCTTCGGCTGAACCTTCTCAATCATCCCAGCCGATTTATCCTCCCTTGACCGCTTCAGCGATTCGCTGCAGCCGCTCGACAGAAAACAAAATACACCGGCAACCATCAATGCAACGACCACAGATATTTTTCGTCTCATCTTATCCTCCTTATAAAATCCTCATTTGCCTTGTATTTCTCTAAACCTGTTACCAGGTGCAATCACTCCCGCACTAATGGCAAATCGAAATGCCTCCTCAATCGTCATATCAATAGGTATTGTATCTTCCTTCGGAACCACTATTACATATCCGGTAACCGGCATCGGCGAGTTGGGTATAAGAATCGTAAGAAATTCCTTTTCTTGATTCTCAGCTACTTCTTTCAAACCCGCCCCCGTCACGAAACCAATCGACCATATCCCCCTGCGAGGATACTCTACCGCAACAACACGCGAAAAAAACTTCTTCTGCTCTTCAGGAGTCAGCAGAAAGTCCGTAACCTGTTTCACATACGGATAAACCCGCCGCAGCAGCGGCGTATTCATTATAAACCCTTCGATTAGCTGCCACAAAGCCCTGCCTATCACGCTCGCAAATACAAACCCCGCCAGAACAACAACCACCAAAGCTATAATAAATCCCGCAATCGACCCCCATCCCTCAACCCAGAACGCCTCCAGACTCTCTTTAGTCCAGCCCGGAAACACAAAAGGAATCTTGTACATCAACTGTACAAGTCCCTTATTAATATAGTGGCTTATATTATCCTGTATAAAATTATAGCCCCAAATGAAGATCCATATCGTCACTATGGTCGGCAGAATAATCGCCAGACCGCGGAAAAAGTAATTTTTAATCTTTGCCATCACAGCCCCATCAAAAAAATATATCCTTAAACAATGACAACTTCCCAAAAATCAGATAGCCGGATAGCTTAATCCATATTTTCGCCGTAGTCAACATCTATCTGTTTCGGCAGATGCGCACCGAATAGAAGTATCGCTGCTCCCGGCAGCGAGGCGAGCATCCACACTATCCTCTGACAGAATGCAAGCACTGTTGCTGATGTTTTTTCTGCTCCGAATTTCACAAATATAAATATCAGAAAGCCTTCCACTAATACCAATCCACCAAAACTAACAGGTATTGAGCCTACCACCCATGTAATTGTAAAAAACACATAGTAATACCTTAAATCAAGTTCGATACCAAGCTCTCTTCCAACCAGCCAGAAACCCGTTATCGTCATAAGCTGCAGAAAAACCGTCAGCAAAAACACCAAAATAATCGTCAACGGATTCCTGCAATAAACAAAAAACGCCTTTGAAAATTTTGCAACCAGCCTTTTACCGTGCTCAATAATCGATGCACTTGCTTTCTTTAATATTAGCCTTCCCCGAGAGTTGAGCAAAAGCATCGCTAAACCAAAGCCAATCACAACGGCTATCCAGAAAATAAACCACTTGTACTCTGATACTGTCTCGATAATTCCAGCGTCTTTTTTAGCGGCTTCATCCGGCAAAACCTTCTGACCCATTAGGAAAATAATATAAAAAACAATCGCTATTGTAAGCGTACTAAAAAGGCCGATTACTCTGTCAACAAACACACTCAGTGCCGCCTCGAACTTATGCTCCGTATGTTTCGTAACATACCAGGCACGCACCACGTCTCCGCCGACCGAGCCCAGCATAAAGTTATTACAGAACAAGCCCAGAAAATGAAGCCTTATCGCCTGCCATAAGGATATATAGACCGACTGTGTCCTCAGAAGCAGCCACCATCGTATCCCAATAACAGCCTGGCCAAATATAAAAATACATAAAGCTATAAACAGCAGGAATATAAAACGAGGCGCATTTATTTCATACAGCTTTCCCACAAATTCATCCCACCCCTCATCCTTAAACAATAGATATGAACCTACCGTTGAGCCTATAATCACAAAAGAAAGCCGAATGAATAAATATATGTATTTCTTTCTCGATTTGCTAATTGCCGGCATCAGATTATTCTGCCCTAAAAAAACTTGTTTTTGGGAATAATAACGGTTAAAACTAACTATTGCAAGATGATTAACTCTTTCAGGAGTGCCTAA
>CAYLMG010000158.1:0-3897 GCA_964384565.1 uncultured Pirellulales bacterium
CCCGGCTTCGCTCCCTTCGGAACAACTGAAGGTCTTTTAGTCTGCTTCTCATCTGATGTTTTTCTGGTATTTGCTATCTGAAGTTTTGTACTTGTCCCGCTCGTTCTGTTTCCTTCCTCTTCATCAGATGTTTCTTCGGGACGGCCGGCGGCCAGCGACAATTGTGTTGCAAATTTTACCTGTGTTTGAATAACCTTGGCTGATGTCGCCGCAGCATATAAATCACTTTCCTCTGTTAAAAGTAGAACTGTAATTTCCGGCTGCTCACTGTCATACAAAACACTTGCCGTTTTTGTCCGGGGATTTATCTTGTATACAAGACCCCTGCCGTCGCTTCCCGCATAGACAAAACCGTCGCTATCCACAGTTAAAGAAAGTATGTTTTTATCCTTGCTTTCATAAATAACCTGCGCATCCTTACCGAATGAATCGAGCATATAGACCTTGCCTTTCGGCCCGGTTCCCAGGTAGATATTACCCTTCGTATCAGTTGTTATGGAAAAAATATATTCGGCGTCATTTGGTTCAAAGATAGTTTCCATCTTATCCGCCCTGAAGCGTATAAGCCTGCACCGCCTGCCGCTTATACCCGCCAAAAGCCTTCCCGATACATCCGTCGCCATGGCAAAGATATGCTCATTGGATAGATGCTCTTCAGCCTCGACTACCTCGCCCTTCTCAACACCTTTATCGTTAGCGTCTTTAACTTCATCCGGCGATTCAGCCGCAGACTCCCCCTTCTGGGCCTGAGGCCTGTTATCGCCTTCAGCCGGATAAATCCTTTCCAGCTTTCCAAGGCTGTATTTATAGATTCCACCATTAGGACTTGTGCCGAAATAAATCGCAGGCCCGGTTGCAACAATACAGTTTATAGACCACGGCTCATTAATATCCTCGAACTCAGAGACCAGAACTTCCGCGGAACGGCCGAGCTGAATCGTCCCTTTCGAGCTCACCACGACATCTTCAACTTTACCCTTGAGCAGCTCCGCACCGCTGCTATGGCGGGTGATTTTACTATTGACCGCAAAGCAATCTAAAACGGCCATAAAAATTACAGCCGAAAAAACAAGAACATAAAACAGCACAACTCGGTGACATCTGCCGTTTCCCGTCATAGCTTTTTGACTTTTCTTCTTCACTTTCAGCTCCCGTTATTCTTCCACTCTTATTTTAAGGGCCTTTTTATCTGCGATAATAGTCCCCGTCTTCGAACTTTGCTCAATCCAGTGCCGATATGGCTGTGCATCCAGACCTCTTTTCGCATCGCTGAGAACAAGTGCTTTTGTAGCGGGCAAATCACTCAGTTCCGACCTCTCCAGCACAATACCGCCAGCCGGCAGCATCAGAATACAATACAACCTGTCCCGCTCTACAGACAATATCTCTTTCATCGCTTCAATAAGTGTCTGAAAATTCTTGGCGGCAAATCTGTACGGCACAGTCTGATTCAGAAATCTTAAATATTCGCTGCCTCCACAAACAATCAGATTGTATTCGCCCGGCCCTAAATCCTCGGGTATCACAATGCTGTACCGCAAACGTCTTTTCGGCGACAGCACTGATTCCAGAACTACTTCTATATCAATCGGCTCGCCAGCTTTTACTTTCGAATCCAAAACCTGTACAGACCATATATGTGAGGCAATATTTTCAGGCTCTATCCGGATTTCAATATCTATTGATTCTATGCTGACCTCTTTGAAAGGATTATTCATAAGCAGCCGTATCGAATTAACCGTTTCTACAAATACATCAGAAAGGCCCAGCCCCGTCGAGACGTTTTCAAAAGTAATCGTCCCCGCCCCCTCGATACCGATGCTCACTTTATATTCAAGCATATTATCAGGCGGCAAATCACCGCCATAAAGAGCAGCCCCGCTTATCACAGCGCCAATCATACTGCCCGTAAGCAGCCGATTGTAAGCAATCCTGCAATTAAATATCTTCTGCTCGGTATCGTTATAACGGTCCACTTTTACAGTCATCGGAAACATATAAGCCTCTGCTCCGATTTGCCCTCGAATAGCGGTGGCCTCGTCAACTTTCAGTGCTCCGACTATATCGAGCATACTGACAATTTTGAAGGAACGAACCCTGCTCGCAACAACTGTATGAATTTGGCCTGTAGCCATAGGCAAATCGACCGGCCCATAAGTCAACAAACCGTGGCCAAAACCATACACAGTATCACCAATCACCTCCGTTGCCGTCCCCGTCGCAAGCATTGTTATATCACCGGTTACCAGAGGAACCAAAAGAGACGAACCAGGCTCCAATTGCACCTCTGTTCTGCTCGCAGCACCGCTCTTTGAAGCGCCACTGCCTGGCCCGGCTACCGCCATAAGGCCGAAAGACTCGAGCTCAGCTCCTAATCGTTCCACTACGGACATAGGCAGACCGGAAATTACAACTGGACACCGTAAGGTCGGCATACCGCCCGAATATTGACTTCTCGATTCCAGAAAACTTTTGAACCGCTTGTCAACCTCGATAAAGTCTAATGGCTCGCTATAATCAAAAATAACACCGGAAAGTCTCGCCCCGAAATCTTCTGCAGAATCGCCGCCCTTACCCGCCTCGAGCATATATTCGATTGGTGTCACCCCGTAAAGCGGGTCCTTGCTGTTCGACCATCCGAAAGCCATTGCCCCTGCCAGCCTGCCGTCAATATAAACAGGCGAGCCGCTGCAGCCGGCAATTACACCGGCATGGATAAAACGCTCATCGTCAACCTTCACCAGAATTGCATCCCTGCCGGCGTTCATACTTAAAACCACGCTAATCACCTCAAGGTCGAACTTTTCGACTTCCGTGCCCTTAAGACAGGTAAGGCAATAGCCTTTCATACCCGCCTTAATCTCATCAATCGTAATGTACCTGCTCTTATCCGGCTGCTCAGAACCCAAGGAAACCGAAAAACTTAAAAGAACAAAAACCAGCAAAAAAACCTGCCGAAATGTTCTATTACCACGCAGCGTAAAAAAAGACATAAAGCATACTCGCATTTTATTAAACATCTGCACCCTTTTTGTTAAAAACCGGCTATGATTTTATTACCAGTTAAGGATATTGCAAGCCAAAACGAATTTTATTATAATCTAACCCGACGTAACACGGACATCTTGTCCGTGTTAACACGGGCTTGAAGCTCGTGTTACAAAGCGACACGAACAAAATTGTTTCGTGAAAAGAAAGGCAAAAATATGAAACCCGAACACCGCCACGAACTTAAGACCAACGATTTGGCCGAATGGCTCGCACACCTGCCCCAATGGTTCGAACAAAATCGAAATACAATCATTTATGTCGCTGTAGCTGTAATCGTCGTTGCAGGTTATTTCCTCTGGTATAACTATCAGAAAAATGTGGTAGCGGTCAGAAATAAAACATACTTTACACGGGTTCTCACCCAGCTGCCGGCAAGGAAAGCTCGAATTCTTTACGCCTATTCACAGGGAATAGACACCTCTTTTGAGCTTCTCGACCTGGCCAAAGAACTATCAGCACTCGCACAAACCACGAAAAATATAAAAATGGCCGCCGTCGCATTAATTGAGCAGGGCCAAATACTGCGAACAGAGATGCATTATCGTCTCAAAAGCCCCGACCAAAACGAGCTACAAAGCCAGATAACGCAGGCAAAAAACGCCTATAATAAAGCGCTGAATATACTCGCACCAAACGACGAGGATAAAGCAAAAAAACTATACCCGGCGCTCGTCGCGGAGGCCAAATTCGGGCTCGGACTTTGTGAAGAAGAGCTCGGAAATTTCGACGAGGCAAAAAAATTTTATAGTGAAATTACTCTTACAGACGAGCTCAAAAATACAACAGCCGCCGCTCAGGCAAAGCTGCGACTTGACACGATGGATGGTTACGAAGAAAAAATAGCTT
>CAYLMG010000159.1:0-3843 GCA_964384565.1 uncultured Pirellulales bacterium
AAATATGGCAGGGAAACTGGGTAAAATATTACTTAAGGTATTTGGCAGCCGCAATGAGCGTTTGATAAAAGCGTATTCTGTAATTGCGCAGCAGGGGGGTGAATTCGAGGAGCAGATTAAGGAGCTCGATGACGAGGCATTGAAAGCCAAAACGGAGGAGTTCAGGGGCCAGCTGAAGGAAGGTGTTAGCGCGGAAGAGATTCTGCCGGAGGCGTTCGCGGTTGTCCGGGAGGCGGCAAGGCGCAATGTCGGGATGCGGCATTTCGATGTTCAGCTTATCGGGGGAGATGTTCTGTACGAAGGCAAGATAGCGGAGATGGTGACCGGTGAGGGCAAGACTTTGGTTGCGACACTGGCAGTGTACCTTGTTTATCTGACCGGAAGAAAAGTACATATTGTCACTGTAAACGATTATCTTGCGAAAAGAGATGCGGAATGGATGGGGCCTGTGTATAGAGCGCTGGGGCTTACAGTCGGTGCGATACAGGCGGATATGGATACGGGCGGAGACGAGCGCAAGCAGCAGTACGGCTGTGATGTGACGTACGGGACGAATAACGAGTTCGGCTTTGACTATCTGCGTGACAATATGAAGCTGAGCCTTAAGCAGATGGTACAAAGCGAGCTTCAGTACGCGATAATAGACGAGGTTGATTCGATTCTGGTAGACGAGGCGAGGACGCCTTTGATTATATCGGGGCCGGCCTTCGATGACGTGAGCAGATACAAAGGCGCGGATGGAGTAGCGCGAAAGCTTATAAGCCTTCAGAGCAATTATGACCGGATAAAGAAACAGATTGATTCTGCTCAGCGCACACTTGCAAACGCTCAGGGCGAGCTTTCAGAGGCAAAAAAAGATAAGAATGAGGAACGGATAAAAAAAGCACAGCAGACGATTGAGAAAACGGAACCAGAGCTTGAGGCTGCAAAGGCGAAGCTGGAGGGGATTACCCAATATTACGAGGTTGAATTCGACAGGAAGGCTGTTCATCTTACGCACGAAGGAGTCGGAGCGGCGCAGGATATAGCAGGAGTGGGGTCGTTTTTTACGGGCAGCAATATGGAGTGGCCACATCTATTGGAGCAGGGGCTACGGGCACACGTGACATTCGAGAAGGAAAAAGATTATGTTGTGATGGACGGCAAAGTGATAATCGTGGACGAATTCACGGGCAGACTTATGCACGGCAGGCAGTGGTCGGACGGGCTTCACCAGGCGGTTGAGGCGAAGGAAAACGTTGCGGTCAAGGAGGAGACGCAGACGCTGGCGACAATAACTTTGCAGAATTTCTTTAAGCTGTACGACCAGATTGCGGGTATGACGGGAACGGCTGCGACGGAGGCTGAAGAGTTTGTGAACATATATAAACTCGAGGTTGTTGTTATTCCGACGAACGAGCCGTGCATCAGGGACGACCGTAACGATGTGATATACAAGTCGATACGCGAAAAATTCAATGCGATAGTAGAAGAGATAAATCAGATAAGCGGAGCGGGCCGGCCGGTGCTTGTAGGGACAATCAGCATTGAAAAGAGTGAGGCGCTGAGCGAGGCCCTTACGAGAAGATACGGGATAGAGCATGAGGTATTGAATGCGAAGCAGCATGCGCGTGAGGCGTTGATAGTGGCGAAGGCCGGCTATCAGCACAACACAAGGGAGGGCGGTGTGCGAGGCAATGTTACGATAGCGACGAATATGGCCGGCCGAGGCACGGATATCAAGCTCGGGCAGGGAGTCGCAGATATCGGGGGCTTGCATATTCTGGGTACCGAACGTCACGAGGCAAGGCGCATAGATAATCAGCTGCGAGGCCGGTCGGGCAGGCAGGGAGACGCAGGGTCGAGTCAGTTTTTCCTGAGCTTCGACGACGATTTGATGCGGGTATTCGCGCCGGAGTGGACGGTGAAGGCGTTGAGCTGGATCGGCTGGGAAGAGGGTCAGCCGATTATGCATAAAAGGATAAGCAAGGGAATCGAGCGAGCACAGAAAAAGGTCGAGGAACGCAACTTCGAGATTCGAAAGAGTCTGCTCGAATATGACGAGGTGATGGATTACCAGCGCAAGATTTTTTACTCGCGGAGACGGCAGATACTGGCAGGCAAAGGTTTGAAAAATATTATAGAGGAGATGATACAGGCGACTGTCACCAAGAGCTATGAGAGCATCCTTGACAAGCGATATTCTTTAAAATGCATTACTGAGTGGGCGAGGAGCAGCTTTGGAGTCGAGTTGAGACAATCGGATATCGAGGGCAAGGGGGCGGATGAGATTGAGCAGCTCATCAAGAAGCGTGCGACGGATAATGCAGCGAACGATATATCACTATCGCTTGGTGAATATATTGAGGATTATAGTGACTCTGCGACGTGGGATGTAGCAGGCCTTAGCAAATGGGCGATGAGTGCATTCAGTGTGAACTTAAGCTCCGGCAAAGTCAAGCGCCAGAGGCCAGAGGAGATAGAAGAGCAGCTTACAGCTGCGGCAGCAGAACAAATAGAGAAGAAAGACTGCTCTGCAGTTGCAGGTTTTTTAGGGAGTGATTTTTCTCTTAAGACATATTCAGAATGGATGCGGTCAAAATTCGCCATAGAGCTCGACATCGAACAGTTAAGAGCGCTCGGAGCGGCGAAGATACGAGAATACGTGATAGAGAAGACAACCGAAAAGTACAGACAAAGAGAGATTGAGTATCCGGTTGAGTTTGCGATGAATATGGTATTCGGGCCTGAAGGTGCGAATATATACGGATTCGAGAGGCTTGCGGAGTGGGCGAACAAAAAATACCAGGCGGGCGTGTCAGCGGAGCAGATTCAGCAGCTCAAGCCAAAAGTTTTGTACCAAAGACTGTTAGAGCTCAGTAACAGTTTCAACAACGGCAAACTCGAAGAGCAGATTGAGGAAAAGCTCGCGAAGGAGGATACAAGAGGACTGGTTAAATGGGCCAACGAAAGATTTGATGCATCCTTTACGGAAGAGACAATAGGCGACAGAGAACAGATAAGAGAACAACTTGTCAAATCAGGCAGAGAGTTTTTGAGAAGCGAGCTCAGTGACCTTGAAAAATATGTTCTTCTGCAGGTCTATGACAGCGTCTGGAAAGACCACTTGTACGCTATGGACCACCTGAAAAGCGAAATCCACTTCCGTGCCTGGGCTGAGAAAGACCCCAAGACCGAATACAAGCGCGAAGGATTCCAGATGTTCGAGGAGATGTTAGGGGCAATAGAAGAGAGGGTGACAGATATAATCTTTAAGGTGCGCCTCGAGGCTGGAGCGAGGGCGAGAAGCGTATGGAATGTGAGCAGGACAAGTCATGATGAGGTCGGCCAGTTCGCGATGCAGGAGAGACAGCGTGCGGCGGCACAGGCGCCGCAGGGTGAGGTGAAGGTGAAACAGATTGTCCACGAGAAGCCGAAGGTCGGCAGGAATGAACCCTGCCCGTGCGGCAGCGGCAAAAAATATAAAAAATGCTGCGGAAAAAACCTTTAGCAATTCCATATACATACAAAGTCCTGAGTATCGCGCGAAATTGCTGAAGGGAGAAAATAATGTCACTTAATAAAACTTATTATATGTGCGTAATATTATTATCCTTAAATTCAGTCTGCTTTGCCGAGAAGGATTTAACAGTCTTTGAGGTCAACAAAAGGCTCGGCAGAGGCATTAATCTCGGCAATGCTCTTGAAGCACCTGAAGAAGGACAATGGGGAGTAACACTACAGGAAGAATATTTCAAGCTTATAAAACAGGCTGGCTTCGACTCGGTGCGAATCCCCATTAAGTGGTCGGCTCACGCTTTTGAGCAAAAACCTTATACAATAGATGCCAAATTTTTCGAAAGA
>CAYLMG010000160.1:0-3773 GCA_964384565.1 uncultured Pirellulales bacterium
GACCGCTCAGGCAAATCCGCTCAACATTCTTTACCTGAGCCTGCTGACCACAACCAACAAATGCAAAAGAAATGCAAACCGAAACAAATATTAATAGCTTATGAACTGTTTTCATTTTTATTCTTCCTTCCTCAACCGAGACTATAAAAAAGCCAATACGGCCGCAAGGCCCTAAAAAACTCAACGAATTATAATAACCGTCCCTGATAACCTCAAGAACCAATTGTTTTTTTGCCAGAAAGACCTATAAATCAAAAAACATCAAAACGTGCGCACAATAACAAGGGTCTAGTGAAATCCAAAGGTCTTACAACTTCTTGACTCATAATGCATTATCTGATATAATAGTTCCTTGTGAAACACAAAATGGGGCAATAAAGGACTATCTCTAACCCCCGATAAACAGCAACGGAGGAAAAACTGAAGCTATACCCGTTTGGAGTGATGAAAATACCCCTAAGTAAAAACATTTTAGTAATAGCGACATTACTATTATTATTTAACTGTACACTCAGGGCACATGACTGGCCGGATATTTTCGAGCCGAGTCTTCTTTTGACATTGAATATAGAAATGGACCCATCTGACTGGAACGATGTCGTAAACGACCAGACCTTCGAGGACGAGAGGCAGGCATTGTTTTGGGCGGACGGTGAAGAAGCTAACAAGCTTCTGGTATCGGTTAGGCGCAAGTCCGCTGACCCGATACCGCCGGCGTGGGGGAACGGCGGGCCTAAAATCAGCCTGAAAATAGACATCAACCAATACATTGACCAGGATTGGCACGGTCTTATAAAGCTGAGCTTGGAAAATGGTGATGACAACAACGTCCTGACCGAAGGCATTACCGCAAACCTTCATCGGATGGCTTCTGCGTGGCCGGGCTACGGATACGATGCCTGGCACGCCAACTGGGTCAAGCTTTATGTGAACGGTCACTACTACGGCGTTTACGTTAACGCCGAGCAATTGGACAAAAGGTTCTTGCAGAACCGTGGTATGTATGCATGGCATGAGACGTGGCTTTATCAGTATCGCGGCGAATACAACTTCACACTTGAGGTGGGGTGGGATTTATATCCTCGAAGCCCCGCGGTGGCTGAGCTTTGCTACCGCCCTTTCAGGCATGAACACGACCCGAACTTGAAGCCTGACGCATTCTGTGAGCCTCCGGATGACAACAATCTCGTCACACAGTTAGGCGAGCTTGTAAACATGCAGGGAATGCTGTCGCTTGCGGCTGTTGACGCTTTTACAGCTAATCCCGATTCACTCTTTACACACCAGAGAAACGCCCATTTTCTCGATTTCAATAAGGATAATCCCGCGGAGACGAGGAAAAGAATGTACTTTCCATGGGACGTGGACGCAGCTTTCCAGAGCACAGCTTTCAATATTTACGGGAACAAACCGACCGAGTACCAGACGCTTATTCTGGGCAATCCGGTTTTTCGAGCACAGTACGACCGGATAATCTGTGACCTTCTCGCAGGTCCTTTTTCCGAGGATAACCTTCTATCGTTTGTTGACACGATAGAGCCGGTTCTGGTGCAGGCGGTGGCTGATGACCCATACAACCAGCTTGACACAAACACAGTAGAAGGAGTAACAGAGGAATTTGACGGCATTCGGAACTGGCTGGTGGCCCGGATTGCCAATATCAGAAGCCAGGTTCAATGCGGATGCGCCGGGGTCAATCTCAACGGCACAAGCCCGGTTAACTTTGACGATTTTGCCATACTTGCATCCGATTGGAGACAAATCGGGTCGGGGCTTGCCGGAGATGTTGACGATAGTGAAAGCGTAGATATGGAAGATTTGCGTATTATGGCGCTTTACTGGTTAAGCGATTGCCCTTAGATTTTTTTAAAAAAGGCTTGCAGCTTTTTAATAGTCCGTTATACTATTAATATGAAAATAAACTTTCCAAGTTGTTCTATTTCTCAGGCTTTTCGAGGCCTTAGCCTGCTCCTTTTGCGCCGTAAGGCGCAATAAACACACTACATACAAATAGTATCCCAATTTCGCTTTTTTCGCATAAATTCGTAGAATTTTTGCTTCTATTCGTGCATAATAACCGTGTTAAGTTACGATTAGCAAAAAAACTTGGAGTAAGAAAAATGACTGACACAAAAAATGAAAAGATAATAATTTTCGACACAACGCTCCGGGACGGCGAGCAGTCGCCGGGCGCATCTCTTTCTATCGATGAAAAGCTCGAAATCGCTCAACAGCTTGCAGTTTTAGGCGTCGACGTCATTGAAGCGGGCTTCCCCGTCTCATCGCCCGCGCAGTTCGAGGCTACAAAGCTTGTCGCAGAGCAGGTTACAGGCCCGACCATTGCGGGCCTGGCACGCGCACACGATAAAGACATCGAGGCCGCTGCGAAAGCTGTCGAGCCGGCGAAAAAGAAACGAATCCACACCTTCATCGCAACCTCGCCTATCCATATGAAATACAAGCTCAAGAAGGGTCCCGATGAAGTTCTGAAAATGGCTGTAGCTGCAGTGAAGCTCGCAAAAAGCTTCACCGACGACGTCGAATTCTCACCTGAAGACGCCTGCAGAAGCGAGATGTCCTTTTTGATTGAAGTCTTAACTGCTGCTGTCGAAGCCGGTGCAACGACGCTCAATATTCCCGACACCGTCGGCTACATCCTGCCTTACGAGTACGGCCGAATAATCGCACAGCTAAAAGAAAAGGTACCCGGCATCGACAATTGCATCATCAGCACTCACTGCCATAACGATTTGGGTATGGCCGTCGCAAACTCACTCGCCGGCGTGCGTAACGGCGCTCGACAGGTCGAATGTTCTGTCAACGGACTCGGTGAACGTGCCGGCAATGCTGCTCTTGAGGAAATAGTTATGGCAATACACACAAGAACCGATTTCTTCTCAAAGCCGGGTGCCGAATCACCCATCCTGAACATAAACACCAAAGAGATTCACCGCACGAGCCAGCTCGTATCAAGATTGACGGGCTTCGTCATTCAGCCAAACAAGGCCATCGTCGGCGCCAACGCCTTCGCTCACGAATCAGGCGTCCACGTTGACGGAGTCCTGAAGGAAAAACTGACTTATGAAATTATGAAACCCGAGACAATCGGCCTGTCCGGCTCGCGAATGGTGCTCGGCAGACATACCGGCAGACATGGTTTCAAGGACAGATGCGAGCACCTCGGCTTTAAATTAAAAGAAGCCCAGCTCGAACAGGCCTATAATAGGTTTCTTGAAATCGCAGACAAGAAAAAAGAGGTCTTTGACGACGACATCGCAGCGATTATCAGCGACGAAATCCACGTCGTCGTTGAGCATATCTATCACTTGAAATACCTGCACGTCGCCTCCGGCACGGGTACCCTACCGACCGCGAGTGTTAAAGTTATTGTAAGAGGCGAAGAAAAACAGGCTGCTGCCTGTGGTGACGGCCCCGTCGACGCCGCATACGAAGCTATCAGAGAGGCTACCGGCCTGTCACCGAAGCTCGAAAGCTATTCCATCAGGGCTGTTACCGGCGGAAAGGAAGCGCTCGGCGAAGCCACCGTAAAAATAAAAGACGACGGCAGAGTCTTTATCGGCCGAGGTGTCTCAACGGATATCATCGAAGCTTCTGCGAAAGCATACGTCGACGCCATAAACAGAATGCTCTCAACCAAAAAACAGGACACCCAAACCGATATCACTGATAAAGTGTAATCACACGAAAGGATTGCCAAAGATGGCCATGACAATAACGGAAAAGATATTAGCCAAAGCAGCAGGCCTGCAGAA
>CAYLMG010000161.1:0-3767 GCA_964384565.1 uncultured Pirellulales bacterium
ATTGATGAAGGAATTACGGCTTGATGGATTTTTACTGGAAATTTGTTAAGGAGGACGAAATTGCTTTTTACTATTGTTGGTAAACATATCGATGTAACAGAGGCTCTAAAGGAGCACGCGAGGAAAAAGACTTCCAAACTTTCGAAGTTTTACAGCAGTATCAATCAGGTTGAAGTAATCATTGACAGGGAACAGGGTGGAAGCAGTCTGAGCGTAGAGATAATTGCGCGAGGCGCACATAGTAAGGTCTTTATCGCCAAGGAGGTGAGTGAGGACGCGTACCAATGCATTGACGTTGTGGTTCATAAACTTGAACGACAGCTTCGAAGAGCGAAGACCAGGGAGCGTAATAATAAACATACAGGTAATATATAGGCGCAGATAACCTGAGGTTTGGAGAAATATTTTTTTAAATTTGTTCTTATTGCAAATGAATCCGGAGGCTATCAGGTGACAATATGAACTTCGGTGACTTTGTTTGTTTTGATGCGATAGTTGGAGAGCTGCAAGCCGGTGACCGTGACGGAGTGATAGCAGAGCTTGTAACTGCACTTGAGAAGGCAGGTGCGCTTGCCGGTTGTAATAGTAAGGAGGTGACAAGAGCTGTAATCAAAAGAGAAAATGAGGCGAGCACGGGTATGGGTAAGGGAGTTGCGGTGCCTCATATAAAACATAAAGCGATTAAGAAAGCAGTAGCGGCGGTCGGGCAAAGCAGTAAGGGCATCGATTTTAGCTCGCTCGATAAGCAGCCGGTTTATTCGGTGATACTTTTGATAAGTCCCGTTGACGACCCGGATAAGCATCTTGAAGCAATGGAAAAAGTTTTCAGGCATCTGCAGCAGGAAAAGTTCCGTAAGTTTATGCGGCAGTCACGTAATGCCGAACAGATAATAGAGCTTCTTAAAGAGGCTGACGAAAGGTCATTTTTATGATATTTTGCGTTGGTTTGCCTGGGCGTAAATTTAAATAGTTATAAGCAGGATTGTTTTGGTGCGAAGACAGAGATTATTTTTCGTTGGCAAGAGATGATTGCAGAAGAGATGAAAGAGGCTGGAGAGAGTATATTGGAAAATACGGTTTGTGAGACTGAGGTTCAGATAAAGAATGCAGAAGGACTTCATATGCGTCCTGCGATGCAGTTTGTTGATGTTGCGAATCGGTTCGAAAGTGAGATAACGGTGAGCAACGATAAGACGAGTGTTGCGGGCAAGAGCATAATGCAGATTAGCATGCTCGCGGCTACCTGCGGGACAAGACTTGTAATAAAGGCTGACGGCCCGGATGCCCAGGCGGCTCTGGATGCGTTAAGGGAGCTTGTCGAGGTTAGGATGTTCGATGAGCCGCCCGGTCAGAATGAAAAGTCGTAGTATTTTTTTGTTGTTGAGTGTTTGATAAGCGATAGCGAAAGGTTGTTATGGAAGTGAAAAGAGGTATAGCAGTTTCGCCGGGCATTGCGATAGCAAAGTCTTTGATTATCGATTCCGAGGATTACCTGATACCTCGGCGTACGGTAAAGCCTTCGCAGCGGATGATAGAGATACAGCGTGTAAAAAACGCTTTCAAGGGTGCGATTGATGAACTGACAGGTATGAAAGCAGGCAGGGATACGTTGGAGCAGCAGAGTATAAAGGATATTTTCGCGGTTCACCTTCGTTTTTTGCATGACAAGAGCCTTCGCAAAAGAATAACGGATTTGATACAGAGCGAGCAGGTAACGGCCGAGTACGCGGTCTCGACAACAATGAAAGAGATAGCATCTCATTTTACGAAGGTTAAAGACCCTTATATCAGCGAGCGGGCGGCAGATATATATGATATCGAGAGGCGTTTGTTGAAACAGCTTCTTGGCAAGAAAAAAGAAGATATTGAGCATTTGACGGAAGAGGTGGCGGTTGTGGCCAGGGAGCTGAGCCCGACACAGACGGCAGGTTTTGATAAGAAATATGTCAAGGCGATGGCTACCGATGCGGGTGGACGAACAAGCCATACTGCGATTGTTGCAAGGTCGCTCGGCATACCGGCAGTGGTGGCACTTGAGGACCTTACAGAGGCTGTTTTGGGCGGCGATACCGTAATCATCGATGGTAATCGTGGTATAGTGATTGTAGAGCCGGATGAGCAGACGCTGCAGCAATATGAGCAGTATTCACGTGAACATCAGGAGCTGGAGCGCAGGCTAAGAGAGCTAAAGGAAAAGCCGGCAGTAACGCGTGACGGCGTGCAGATTTCGCTGCTTGGCAATATCGAGTTTCCCATCGAGGCTCATATAGTGCTTGATAAGGGCGGTGAGGGGATAGGATTGTACCGGACGGAGTTTTTATATCTTAACCGTTCGAGCGAGCCGAGCGAAGAGGACCATTATAAGGCCTATGCGGAGACTATAAGCGTCTTTAAGCATCGGCCTGTAATAATAAGGACGGTTGATTTGGGGGCGGACAAGTATACTCAAAGCAAACGTTTTGTGCGTGAGCCGAATCCGTTTTTGGGGCTGAGGAGCATCCGGTTCTGTCTGCAGAACCTTGATATGTTCAAGACGCAGCTTCGAGCGATTTTGCGGGCGTCGATTCTGGGTGAGCTTAAGATAATGTTTCCATTGATAACGAATCTGCAGGAGCTGATGCAGACAAAGATGATTCTGCACGATGTTATGGAGGATTTGGATGAGGCGGGGATTGAGTATAACCGGAACATCGAGATAGGGATAATGATTGAGACGCCGTCGGCGGCGCTGACGGCATCGACGCTGTCAAGAGATGTGAAATTTTTCAGCATAGGGACAAATGACCTTACACAGTATACACTTGCAGTTGACAGAGGCAATGAGCTTGTTTCGACGCTTTATTCGGCAGTTGACCCGGCGGTGCTTCGTCTGATGCGGACGGTTATCCAGGATGCCAATAAGGCACATATAGATTTGAGCGTTTGCGGAGAGATGGCGTCCGAGCCGGAACAGGTAATGCTGCTGATGGGTATGGGAGTTCGGACTCTTTCGCTTGCCCCGCCGATGATACCGGAGATAAAGCAGATAATCCGGTCGGTGACGATAGAGGAGTGCAACAACTTGGCGAGAAAGATACTGAGTATGAGCTCAGAAAGACACATATCGAGCTTTTTACGTAATGAGGCTCGTAAGGTACTGCCGGAAGCCTTTTGATTTGGCAGTCGTTGCTTCAGCGATGCTTCATAGCGATACTCAGGACATCGTCAATGCCCATGTAAGCGGTTTTTTCGATTTCGAAAGTTGTCATGCTTAAGATAGTATCCGTAACGAGAGTTCCTTGCGGGATAAGTAATTTTAAATCCTTTGCGGATAAGTCCAGTCCGAACTCGGCTTTCTCAATGGTATATTTTATTTCTCGCAGGATGTTGCCATTTAGGTCAAAGTTGCGATTTATATACAGGAAAGGATAAGTCACGCCATCGACAACTCTATAATCGTTTGCAATAGTTTCAACGCCGATGTTTCCATTGATAGACTTCTCAATACGATATAAACGATAAGATAGAGCAGGGTCACAATCAATTTTTACATCTATATCGGGTAGATTCACATCCTCTCTTTTTTGTGTAAGCTGGATACGCAGCAGTTTTTTCCCAACCGAATTAATCTCGGTAAAAGTCGGATTGTTTTGCTCTGAAAGCAGCTTGTCATTGATTACACCAAAGGAAAGCATCTCCGACATAAAGTGGGGCGGCTTGCCGGGGCGTTCGGTTATGGCTAATTGTGCCGGCTCGCCCTCGGTAAAATCATCGTCAAGTATCATTTC
>CAYLMG010000162.1:0-2377 GCA_964384565.1 uncultured Pirellulales bacterium
TGCAGAGTAAAGGTTTCTGCAAAGGCTATCCGGATGGGTCTGGTTCAAAAACCTGCCAAAAGAAACTACAAGCCCGCTGAGGCGAAGTCGGAATGAAAATTACTTTCCCGGAGTATTAACCTGTGGCGAGGCTGGGTTGCTGCCTCGCCTTTTATATTAGGTTACTTTATGGAAAAGAAAATCACCGAAGAACAGGTCAGAAAGGTGGCAAAACTGGCCCGGCTCGAGCTTACAGATGATGAAGTGAAAGAATTCACTGCCCAGCTTGAGTCAATACTTCAATATATGGAAAAGATGAATCAGCTCGATACCGAAAAAGTTGAGCCGTTAGCTCATTGTCTGCCAATCACTAATTGTTTCAGAGAAGATGAGGCTAAAGAATCCCTTGATGTTCAAAAAGCATTGGCAAATGCCCCGCAAAGTGATGGCCAGTTCTTCAAAGTCCCGAAGATACTCGATGACACTTCAGGGGCATAAGGTCTTCAAAAGAGTCGTTTTAAAAAGTATAAGTGAGAAAAATGAGCAGCGACTTGACTACGAAACAGTTAAGAGACGAGATAGCAGCAGGGCGAATTAGAAGCTCTGATGTTACGGAGAGCGTTTTTTTGGATATTAAAAAGTATGAGCCAGCGATAGGGGCGTATATAAGCATTTTCAAGGAGCAGGCACTTGAGCAGGCAAAGCGAATCGATAAAAAAATTGCTGAAGAGCAAGGTGTGGGGCAATTGGCCGGTGTTCCTGTCGCAATAAAAGATAATATGTGTACGACCTTCGGGGCAACCACCTGTGCATCGAAGATATTGGAGAATTTCAAATCGCCATATAATGCGACAGTCGTAGACAAGCTGCTCGCTGCTGATGCGGTTATAATCGGCAAGACGAATATGGACGAGTTTGCTATGGGTTCGAGCACGGAGAATTCCGGCTTAAAGCGAACCGTCAATCCCTGGGACACGAACAGGGTTCCGGGTGGGAGCAGCGGCGGCTCGGCTGCGGCGGTTGCAGCGGGAATGTGTTTTGCCGCTTTGGGTTCAGACACCGGAGGCTCGATACGATTGCCTGCTGACTTTTGCGGTGTAGTTGGATTGAAACCTACTTACGGCCGAGTCTCAAGATACGGACTTGTTGCGTACGGCTCGAGCCTTGACCAGATAGGCCCTATTACAAAAACGGTAGAGGACTGCGCTTTAATGATGAATGTCATCGCCGGATTCGATGACAAAGACAGCACAAGCGTTGACGAAGAAAATGCAAACCTGCCTGACTATCTTGAAAAACTCGATGAACCGGTAAGAAATCTGAAGATTGGTATAACGCCGCAATTTACCTGCGGGGCTGAGCCGCAAGTGATAAAGGCGATTGATGCGGCGGTTGAATTATACAAATCCAGCGGCGCTGAAATCGTCGAGCTGGATATGCCGCATCTCGATTATGCCATCGCTGCGTATTACATAATAGCTACCGCAGAAGCATCCAGCAACCTTGCCCGATATGACGGTGTTCACTACGGCCATCGAACGCAGAACCCGGGTGATTATATTGAAGTTTACACGAAGTCGCGAGCAGAGGGTTTCGGGCCGGAAGTTAAAAGAAGAATTATGCTCGGCACTTACGCTCTTTCAAGCGGTTACTACGATGCTTATTACCTGAAGGCGCTGAAGGTGCGAAATCTAATCCGAGGTGACTTTACGCGGGCTTTCGAAAAATGTGATTGTATTATGATGCCGGTGTCACCTACTACAGCCTTTAAGCTCGGCGAGAAAACGACCGACCCTCTGCAGATGTATCTTGAGGATATCTACACGATTGCGGTGAACCTGGCGGGCATACCCGGCATAAGCATTCCCTGCGGTTTTGATGATAAGAATTTGCCGGTCGGCCTGCAGATTCTTTCGCCGACATTTACGGAAGATAAATTACTGCGAATAGCAAGGATGTATGAGTTAAAAACTGACTGGCATAAAAAAAAGCCGCCAATTTTGAAGTAAATCAGTATGAGTGAATTGAATTATAAAGTGGTAGTTGGTCTTGAGATTCACGTTCAGTTGTGCACGAAGAGCAAGATGTTCTGCAGCTGCGCGCTGAGCTTTGGCGAGCCGGCGAACAGCAGGGTCTGTCCGGTCTGCCTTGGTATGCCGGGCGTGCTGCCGGTAATGAATAAGAAGGCGTATGAATATGCAGCGCTGACCGGTCTTGCTCTTAACTGCAAAATCGCAAGATTTACCAAGTGGGACAGAAAAAGCTACTACTATCCGGATTTGCCGAAAAATTATCAGATAAGCCAGTATGATTTACCGCTTGCAAGTGACGGCTTTATCGAGATACCGCTCAAAGATGGAACAACGAAGAAAATCAGAATTATCAGGGCACATCTGGA
>CAYLMG010000162.1:2477-3717 GCA_964384565.1 uncultured Pirellulales bacterium
GAGGCAGGTTACCGTTTTGCAAAGGGAAAAGGAAGAGGCCCACGATTACAGGTATTTTCCTGAGCCGGACTTATTGGCGGTAAGGCTTGACGATAAGTGGCTAAATGAGGTCAAATCCCGGCTTTGTGAGCTTCCTTTGCAGATGCAGCTAAGATTTGTAAGTCAATATCAGCTAAGCAATTATGACGCTGAAGTTTTGACGTCTGAGCGTTCAACAGCACAATTTTTTGATGAAGTTGTCAAATATGGAGCGGATCCGAAAAGGGCCTGTAACCTGATTACTCAGGTCGGCTTGAAGCTCGCCAAAGAGGCGGGAAAATCCCTTGGAGAGCTCGGATTGGCCGCAGAGCAGGTCGCTGAGCTGGCAAAACTGGTGGACTCAGGACAGGTAAATGCTACCGCAGCGAATAGTATCCTTGAGCAAATGCTGAAAACCGGCAAATCTGCCCAAAGGCTGGCTGAAGAGCTTAATCTTATTCAAAAAAGCGACGTTGATGAAATAAAGGCGATTGTTATGCAGGTCCTGGCTGAAAACTCTCAAGCTGTTGAAGATGTGAAGAAAAATCCTAAAAAGAGCAAAAAAGCAAGGGGTTTTTTGTTAGGGCAGGTTATGCAGAAAACAAAGGGCAGAGCTAATCCGAAGCTTGTTTCTCGAATTATGGACGAAAATCTTGCCTGATATGCAGTTTAATGTATAAAATTGCACTTTCAAATTAGGGATAATAGGGTGACGTCAGTAGAAAGGACACCGAAATTTATTAAAATTTAATAAAAATTGAGTGAACTTCCGATAACTTTAATTATAAAATAAAAATAAACGTGTCTGAACTATAGGGCAGGCATTTTGTCGGTCAAGTGGAATTCGGCCTTGGGGGCGGCACTGTTTTTAAGAGAGTGAAGCCGCTTGGGGTTGTTGTCTGAGTTGCCTTTGCCGAACCAGAGGAAAAATAAGCAGAAATTACCGATGGTTCGGTTCGCCGAGGATTTGGAAACACGGATGTGGGTAACGATGCTGAAAAAGAGTCAGCCTCGAGGAGGGAGTAAGTTTCCATAGGCTAGTTATTTGTAAATTCCTGTAAAATTTTTATCGGAAGCAAAATTTTAGGTTGATTCTGCGTGAAGGACATAAAGATGACGCCGCGGAGACAAAATAGTGTCATAAATTTGCAGAATCTATCCCGCTGTTTATGTTACACACAAGAAATTCAATTATTTTTATTTTACTCGTTCTTCACTTCAA
>CAYLMG010000163.1:0-3714 GCA_964384565.1 uncultured Pirellulales bacterium
TCTATCTTATTGTCTAAGACGGCCTCGACCTCGCTAACCATATCGTCGCGGCAGATTAAAATCCGAACCTTCTCACCCTTTCTTTTTGATTTTATGATTTTCTCTATTCTTTCCTGAGAATTGATGCGTTTGCCGTCCAGTGCAATTATTTCATCTTCTTCGTTGAGTCCTGCTTTTTCAGCCGGTGAATCCCATTCGACCCTGACAATTATCGCAGAGCCGTCCATTTGGCGCGTCCGCGCTCCTAAATAAACCTCCGGCAGCTCTCTGGACGGCTCGATTTGGAGTCCTGCGCAGCCAAGGTACTTCGGGTAATCTATTTCTTTGACTGTCGTAACATGCTCGAAAAATTCCGCAAGAGAAGTGCCCGCTATCTCTTCACAGACCTGCTGGAACTCATCGTCCGCAAAACCTCTTTTAAGCTCTTTGTAGTATTTCCGATATAGTGTGCGCATCACATCATCGAGGCTTCTTTCGTTTTTCGTCTCGCCGCGAATCTTCAAATCCAGCAGCATACAAAGTGCCGCCCCCTTATCGTAATACGAAACCGTATCTCTGCCGCCGAAAAACGGCTGAGTAAAGGCTTCGTAACTCGACTCCGCCACGGATTGAAGCCGGTTCCCGGGCGAATTCTCATAGCCTCTGATGCAGCCGCGAAATCTGTCGAGAACCTCACTTCTGCCCATAAAACCTGCACGATTAAGGATAATATATTCGTAATAAACGGTCCCTCCCTCGGCAAACCACAGCATATTCGTATTGTTTTCCTTATCGTAATCGAACGGCCCCAATGCAATCGGCCGGATACGCTTGACGTTATAAAGGTGGAAGAACTCGTGAGCGATAAAGCTCAGCCAGCCTTTATAGTCATTAGGGTCCTCCAGCTCCGGGACATTTGAAAAAACCGCCATTGAATTCCGATGCTCCAGGCCGCCCAAACCATCGCCCATCATAATGAACGTATAGTGTTTATAGGGAACCTCACCGACTACCGATACAGCCGATTTTATCATTCGCGTAAGTACGGAAACCAGTTTCCCCCGGTCCGGTTCGTTCGGCTCATAGATTGCTACCCTGTGCGGTATCCCCTGAACCTCAAAAGAAATTATCTCCTGGTTATCGACAAAAATCGGGCAGTCGTAGAGGACATCGAAATTTGGTGCGGCGAAAGTGTTTTCCTTTCCCTCGACCGGGTCAAGACCGGTTGATATCTTTTTGAAATTCTTATAAGGTTTGATAGTGACTGTCACGGGATTTTTCAACCGGCCGGCAACGTACATAAAAACTGCTGCAGGTGATATATAAGCCTTGTCTTCGTTAAAAAAACTATCCGCGACACTTCTTCCGAACGCATATACATTGTAACTTATCGTTATATTCTCCGCCTCGCCGCCTTTGACCCGCCAGGTATTTTTCACAGGTTTTTCCCACACAAGCTCCTTGCCGTCTCCGTCTTCAGCAATGAACTCGCTGACGTTTTCCGCAAAATCCATTATCCGGTAATAGCCCGGCGTCCACGCCGGCATCTTGAAATCTATACTCTCCTCTTTTATCCCCTCGCAGTGAAAGACAACGTGATAATAATGTGTATTCGGCTCTTCCATCGACACGGTGAACGTCATAGTTACATCTGACTGCTTAGCAAGCGCGAAAGATGCAACCGTAAAAATCGCTGCACAGAACACAAACACCCAATTTTTATTCTTCATATCAATATCTCCAGCAGATAAAATTACTGATGCTTCACAAAGCTTCCCCACCCAGACCTATCTGCTCGGCGACCTCTTTCATCCCCTCTATCGTATCGGTTATAAGCTCGCCTAAATCTACGCCAAGCATCTGCGCTCCTTTTTCGATAACCTCTCTGTTTACTCCCGCTGCGAATCTCTTGTCCTTCCATTTTTTCTTTACCGATTTAGCCGTCATATCCAGAACGCTTTTGCTCGGCCGCACCAGTGCCGTCGCCGTCACCAGACCGGTCAGCTCATCAATCGCGTACAATGTCTTCTCCAAATCGCTTTTCGGCTCGACATCACTGCACAATCCCCAGCCGTGACTTATTACCGCTCGCACATACTCTTCGGGCCAGCCGCGCTCGCGAAGTATCTGCTCGGTTTTTTTGCAGTGCTCCTCCGGATATTTTTCATAATCCAGATCATGAATCAGCCCAATCACCCCCCATTTTTCCTCATCCTCCCCGCGCTTGCGGGCGCAATACCGCATAACCGCCTCAACCGATAGCGCATGCTTAATCAGCGCATCGCTTTCATTAAACTCTTTCAGTAATGCAAAAGTCTCTTCCCGACTCGGCACCTTCTCTGACATCTCTAAACTCCTCAAACTCGAAATCTATCACTTGTTCTTTTAACTTCACCGCTATTAATTATCTACCTTCTGTATCTTAATCACCTCGACAATTTTTCCCCACATATGAAAGCTCACAACACCTTTTTTCTCACGAACTGAAAACTTCACACGCAGACTATCCTTTTTGTATTCTGCCGGCAGATTAATCGGGTCATACTTTCTGCCGTCATCAGCAACCAGGCCGTAAAAACCACCTTCGATTTCCAGATAACGAACAGTGCCGCTAATCATCGGCTCTGTTCTTTCCTTCTCATCTTTCGCTGCCGAATTTGCTGAAACGAACTCTTTCGCAAACCTCTCAGCATATTGTGAAACATCATTTTGAATTCTTTCTCCAAGCTCTTTCGTTGTGCAAAACCCCAGTTCGCTCACCTGCCAGCTCACACAACCGCTCTTAAACTCTCCGCTTTCCCTTTCTAAAAAAACATCCTCCTTTAATTGCACAAGTATGTTTACAGCGCATAAATTACTGTTTTTGTCCTTGATAATCTTGACAACTGCAGAAAGATTAGGCCGACCCGCTGCCTGCAAGACTTCTTCTCTGCTCAATACCTTAACACCTTCTTTTTGAAGCCGCCTTTGAACAAGCTCTAAGATGTCCCTCTCTGTTAAGCCGGACTCTTTGATATCCCCGCAAAACTCATCTACCGAAACAGAAACTCCCTTCAGGCCTCGCAGAACAGATAACTCTGCCTCCCTTACTTCCGGAGGAAATAATGAGTATGCGGTTTCACCATATTCGAGTTTAACAACTTCTTTGTCCTCGTTCGTTTTAGACGCCGTCCCCAATGTCAAAGCCCCAATCAGACACAATGACAACACAGACGCAAATATCAATCTGTTCCTGGTATTCATAGTTATCACCTCCTGCTATTTGAATCTCTACAGATATTTTTTTATCTGGTCATAAATCATTCTGGATTTGGTCTCATTGCCGAAGGTTCCTGCTCGGATTGATATCTTTGTTACATCTTCTTCTGCCGCCGAAAGCTTGATTGTTATCTTCTTATCTGCCGCATCTCTGGCAACAATTGCCGCCGACATAGCATCTTTACTTTTTTTCGTAACTGCCAGTTTCAGCTCATCGAGCGCTTCTTCTGTCGCCTTATACACCTCATCGAGATTTGCCGCCTCTACTGCCTGGAGGTCGCCCTTAATATATGCAACCGTTCCGACGCCCAACCCTGCCGCTGCCACCGCCACACAGCCCTGAATAAAAACAATAATACCACCCAGCAGCAAAACTGCTCCTAAAATCTGTATCCTTCTCATAAAAACTCCCTTTCCAGAAAAAGTGTCAAACTTCTTAACCTATAATTATCCTCAGACTCTCTCTTTGTCAACAAT
>CAYLMG010000164.1:0-3713 GCA_964384565.1 uncultured Pirellulales bacterium
ACAGCTTCTTTATCGAAGCGGACCATAGGCCAGAAAAAGCTGCTGGGTCTGGCGACGTACTGGCAGTAGGGACAGCGAACTCCCGAAAGGGGCTCGAGTTGTTCGCCGCCGAAGACGTTTTGCGAATCTTCGGTATGTCCGCCGCACATCGAGCTGTAATAGCAGGCGAATATATCTTTGCTGCCGTCGGGATAAGTGCAGATGAGCACCTTTCCTTTAGTTTTGTCTATCGCCTGCCATACCTGTTTTGACTCGGCACCGACCCCGAGATAGACCTGGTTGGCCTGAGTTTTTGTAACGTCCCAGGCTCTTGCCGAGCCGAAACGCCTTTTGATATAAAGACAGTAAGTCCTTGCTGCGATTGCCTGGGCCTCCAGGGCTGCCGGCTCCCAGTACTCAGGCATCTCGGCACCTATCACGCCTGCCAAATAGGGCTCCAGAGGTGCGGGATTAACAGCATCGAAGCTTTTGCCGTCCGCGTTGATTAATAGCGTGAGTTTGCCGCGATAGTCACTGCCGTTTAAATTGAAAATGTGTGGCGAATCGGGAACAATAGTCAGCAGATTGCCGTTAAAAGTTTTTTCTCCGATTGTTATTTTACCGTCTCTTAAATGTACGTCTGTGGCCGAGTTAAGCGGGGCGAATCTTTGCCGGCCGGCGGTTTCAGCCTGTAAAATGCTGAATGAAGAGGCTATCCTGAGTTTTAACTCTTTTGCATCATCGAAGAGCAGTACTCTTATCCAGAATTCCTTCCCCGTATCCATCTGCGGCGTTACTTTTACCAGACGCTTTTGCCTGCAGCAAGAAAGACATATAAGACAGAAGAAAAAAACACTTAATCGGAGGCATATGACAGAGCTGCGCGCAGAGGATACTCTGCTGTGAGAGTTAAAACTACCGTCCGGTGCCGATAGGCTGATTCGTGACAATATAAATTTTCCTGCTCAAATCAGTTGGCTTTTGAGAGTAAAGGCCAATTTTAGTCCAGGTTTCGCAGTGACAGGCCGAGATTGGCGAGCGATTTTTTAATTTCATTTAAGCTGGTAACACCGAAGTTTTTCACGCCCAGCAGCTCGGCTTCCGTTTTCCTCGTCAAATCTCCAATCGAGCGAAGATTCAGTTTCATCAGGCACTTTCGTGCCCGCACCGATAATTGAAGGTCTTCCACGGGCTTGTTCAGGATTCCTTCGTTTTCAGCTTCGATTTCTTCTTCTGCCTGCTCTGCTTCAATTTCCTGCTCCTCAAGGGCTACACCAAGATTCAGTCCCTTTATGTTCAGTATGTTTTTAATCTCCTTCAACGAAGTTTCTCCGAAGTTCTTATATGAAAGCAGTTCAGCCTCTGAAATTCTCAAGAGGTCGCCGATTGTGTTGATATTCATTTTTTTCAGACAGTTTCTGCTGCGTACGGACAGCTCAAAATCTGTAATCGGAGTCTCAAGTATCTGGCATCGACGTGTTTTTTTCTTTTCTTTTTCCTCGTCGTAGTACATTGTTTTTGAGCCGTCGATGTCTTTTTTGAATAGGATGGCTCTTCGATGGTTTGGATGGTATTGCAGGACGGTTTCGATGCATCGTCCGGCCTTATCAAATTCGTCGGCATCTTCGTACAGAACCGCCATATTTATTAACGCACTTACGTATACCGGGCTTATCGAGGTAATTTGCTTATAGTAGTCTATAGCTGCCTCCTCGTCGCCGGCCAGGTCACAGCGATACGCCAAATGAAACAGCGCTCTGTGATGTTCCGGTGATAGTTCCAGCGCCGTTTTGTAGTTCTCTATGGCCTGCTCATAAAGGCCTTGTGCCTCGTGCAATCTTGCTAACTGATAATGGTACTCGGCGCTTACGTTTTCAAAATTTGAATTTTTCTTCACTTCTTTTGCTGCCGCCTCAAGGTTGCGGGCACAGCGGTAGGTTGCGACCTTTTCAAGACTTATCATCAGCGAGTCGGCTTCGTAATCAAGGGCTTTTTGAAAATTCTCAATCGCACCTTCGAAATCGCCTGTTCTTCTCAGGGCACAGGCTGTACATATAAATTTTTCCTTGCAGTCCTTTGCCTTTTGAAGCTTTTCGAGCGCATCTTCGTTTCTGCCGAGAATATAAAGTCCAATCCCTGTCTGCAGGATTTGGGATGTTCTTGACGTATTTTCTTCGACCTTCTGCGCAAACGCAAGAAAACGCGCCTCGCTCGAATGAACGAAGTCGGAGAGTGCTTTTATTTGCTCGATTGGCGGCAAAGTGTCCGCGAATAGGTCTATCTGGCTTTCTGTCAGCTGTTCCATAAAATTTTCTCCTGTAAAATTAATGCCTTTTCCTCTCAGCCGTTGCCTACCAAAGGACAACATTATAATATGTAAAGCCGAATATGCAACAGGTTTTTTAATCCGCTGGCATAACTGGGCTGAAAGGGATTTTTTGGTGATTAACGCTTATTCAAGATTAATAATTTTGTATCGCGGTCCAGTCGGCTTCGTAGCCGTCGAGTGCCAGAATCTCGGCGCCATAGATTAGCCATTTATTATCATATTTTCTCAGTTGCACCTTCAAGTCCGTTTTCAGAAAGGTTTTGCCCATCTCGAATACCCAGCCTTGCGGCTCGAAGCTCGTCCAGATAACTACCGTTGCGGTTGCATTGTCGCCTTTTATATCAGTCTGCTGATGAGTCTTCCTGTTGTTTGCTATCGCGGGCTCATAAAGTTCTCTTCTGAAATGGCTGATTAAATCTTGTTTGTTTTTATGAAATGAGTCCTCGTAGTTTTCTGCTATGGTTTTGGCAAATGCAATAGCATCCTCTTTTTCAACCGCCTGGATGCTCTTGTCGATAACAGCCGTAATTTTTTCTTTATCAGTGCCGACAAGTGCGTCCAATCCGAAAGCGAGTGCACATAAAAAAACGGGCACAAGCCATAGATAGGCTAAGCGCTCATTTAATTGAACTATATTAACCACAAGCAGAATCGAGAATGCTGCAACAGCTATCGGCAGTATAATCCTTAATAACATCGTGATGGTGCGGCTGAAATCCAGCCAGGTCGCCGTGATTGATGCGTACAGCAGTACCGAGCAGGCGAGAACTGCCAGGTTCTGCCAGTACATTTTTCTGTCGAGCTGGATTATATAAATTATAATCAGTGCGACAATCGCGGCGCCAAAAAGACCCCAGGGCTTCTCAAGTACATTAAACATTTACCTCCTTTTTATTAAACACCCGGCTTTTTATTCATTGAAAAGTTTTTGCAGCTTCTGCATTTTCTTATGGTCGGTCATATCAGCTTTAAGTGACGTTATCGTGATATAGCCCTCCGCCAGCGACGTCGTATCTGTCAGGTCCGGCGGCTCCGAGGCGGTGTGGTTGTCACTTCCCGCAAGCTGGAAGACCGTCTGTCCCTGTTCATTGCTTTGCCTTATATAATATTCGTCGAATCCCTTATTCGACTGGGCTGCGACTCTAATGCCTTTCGGTTTTCCTTTGGATAGCTGGGGTATATTTATATTTATTACTTCGCCTTTTTTGACAGGCATAATTTTTTTCAAAACATCGATGCAATAGCCTGCCGCCGAGTCAAAATCCATCGTTTCTTCTCTTGTAAGACTCATTGCGACAGCCGGTATCTGTAAAAAAGCCGCCTCCATCGCCGCTGCCACCGTGCCGGAATAGAACACGTTTATACCAGCATTTGCTCCTCTGTTTATGCCCGCTACGACAAGCTC
>CAYLMG010000165.1:0-3708 GCA_964384565.1 uncultured Pirellulales bacterium
ATCATTTCTCTTATTCTGCCAATTTTTGTTAAGTAAGGTGCTTTAATTTAAAACGATGCCGGCTGGAATTCCGGCATAAATATTATTTCAGGTTTAAAGAAAGGTAAGTAAATTAAAATGAATATCTATGTAGGCAACCTATCGGGAGAAGTAACAGAAAATGATTTGCGTCAGGCTTTCGAATCTTTTGGCCAGGTCGAATCTGTCAATCTCTTAAAGGACAGGATTAGTGGTGAGTCAAGGGGATTCGGATTCGTAATGATGCCTTCTCAAAGCGAAGCCCAAACTGCAATCACAGGTCTGAACGGCCAGGATTTAAAAGGACGAAATATGAATGTTAGTGAGGCTCACCCAAGAATGGGAAGCCGTAGAAGCGGCGGCCGGAGAGGAGGCTACGGTGGAGGCCGCGGCGGCGGGCGTCGCTACTGACAATCAGAGCTAAAATTTTACAGAACAGCAAGGTAGTAAATTGGAACCGAACCTATGGGTAAGAGTTATTGTTAGCATTTGAAAACTTAGTCGGAATTTTCCGGTTTATCTTTTTATGAGGACTCAAGACATAAAGGGAGAAAACAATGGCACAAGCAAAATCAGGTGATACTGTTAAGGTTAACTATACAGGCAGATTAGATGACGGTAAAGTTTTCGCCAGCTCAAGTGAGCAGGAACCTTTAGAATTTGTAATCGGTAAAAGTCGTATGATATCAGGTTTCGAAGAAGCTGTGGTCGGGATGGCCCCAGGTGAATCTAAAACGGCGAAGATTTCGGCAGATAAGGCTTTTGGGCCGCACCGTAGTGATATGACACGGGTGGTGGAACGAAGCGAATGCCCGACAGACGTAGCGAGCGGGCAGAGATTGGAGGTGACCGACCAGAGTGGCCGGATGACTGTCGTGAAAGTGACAGACGTATCCGAATCAAAGGTGACATTAGATATAAACCATCCTCTAGCGGGGAAAGATTTGACGTTTGATATTGAGCTGGTTGAGATTGTTTGACGATTGCCTTCAAAACGGAGAATTGATTATGAATAAGATAACCAAAAAAAGACCCAGGTTAAGAATTGTTATTCCGGCATACCCGGCATTCAATATTTACTCTCGTATTGCCAAGAGTACCACAGCTCTTGGGCCTGTATGTGTGGCCAGTGCCGCCAATGAACTGGAAGGATGGGATGTCGAAGTAATCGATGAGAATAACCTTGGGCGATACGGTCCCAGAGGCAATTCGTGTGGAGCTAATCATAAACTACTCCAGCAGCTTCGGCCTGCAGACGTTGTGGGATTTTATGGCGGATTGACGAGTACCATTCCGCGACTTTACGAAATCGCCCGTTATTACCAGGAGATTGGTATTTTAACTATTGCCGGAGGTCAGCATTTTGCTGAAGCGAACAGGGCTGAGGCCTTTTCCTCGGGTATCGATTACCTGGTTCTCGGCGAAGGTGAGGAGACGATTAAGGAAATGTTGCGTGCCATAGAAGGCAAGAGAGATATACACAAAGTTAAGGGAATCGCATATGCGGAGAACGGACAGATTGTGTGTACACCGAAGAGAGAAGCTTTGACTGATTTCGACAAGCTGCCTTTACCTGATTTTTCACTGGTTCGCTACGCGAGAATAAAGTTATACCCCGTCGAAAGAACCCGGGGCTGCGGGATGGACTGTGAATTCTGCACGGTTCGAGGCAAACCGCGATATGCCAGTGCGGAGCGGCTGCTTGAGAGCATCAGCCTGCTTGTGGAAAACCGGAATGCGAAATGTTTCTTTATTGTCGATGATTTGTTCGGACAGCAGCGTGAGGAGACGATAAGATTTTGCGACTTGTTCGAACAATATCAGAAAAAAATAGGCAGAAGACTAAACACGACAGTGCAGATAAGGCTGGACAAAGCCCGGGACAGCGAGTTACTTTCTGCTATGCATCGGGCCGGCATAAAAACAGTAGCTATCGGATTCGAATCGCCGATTGAGGAAGAGTTAGAGGTTATGCACAAGCATATAAGGTCTGATGAGATGCTGTCTCTGGCCAAGAGATTTCATAGATTCGGATTCTTCATACATGGTATGTTTATCTTCGGTTATCCAAAAGCCGCGAACGTGGATTTCAAAATGTCAGTGGATGAACGAGTCAGGCGTTTTAAGCGTTTTATCAGGAAGGCAAGAATCGATACAATTCAAGTTTTGCTGCCTGTTCCTCTGCCCGGCACGGAATTAAGGCACAGACTAAAAGAGCAGCACCGGATATATCCACTTGAAGATGTCGGGTGGGAATACTACGACGGCAGCTTCCCTGTTTTTGAGCCAGACGAGCTATTTGGTCCGGAAGAGATGCAGAGTTCGGCTAAGAAAATTATGAGGAAAATCTATCGCTTCAGATGCATTTTTACGATTGCAGTGAATGTATTGTCTTTTGCCGGTTTGGTGTTTTTTTTGCATAATCTCAGGTTGGGCTGGAGAAGGTGGTACCGGCCGTGGCGTAACCACATCATTCGATTCGGTGGATGGATTATCCTTAAAAAGTGGACTTTGGAGTTTAAGAAAGGCTCGTTTCTTCATAAATTGAGGTCCGGACGAAAACATCTCGATTCGGTTAGTAATCTATAAGAGACTAGAACGTTATTATAATTATAGACTGCTATCTTTTATGCAACAGGCATCTAAAAAATGTTTTGAGGGTAGGGGATGTGTTAGTTGGAGTTGACTTCGAGATTTTCTTTTCGTAGTCTGCCGTTGCAACGCTGGCATTTACATATACCGACAAGATGGAGATGGCTTGTTCCTGCTAATCTTTTTGTCTCAATAAGTCTTGCTCCCTTGGCTCGCATCTTTCGCAGTGCCAGGTCACTTTTCTTTTTGTTGTGAGAGCCGACGGCATCTGTGACGACGCTTACCCTTTTACCCCGCTGCAGGAGGCCGAGGACGGTTGCCTGAACAGCACCTTCGGCGCTGGCACCGATGATAATGAACTCATGTGCGCGAACTTCGCTTAAAAGCCTTTCGATATGCGGCTCATCAAATGGGTCGATGCTGCGCTTATGAAGAATGACCTGCCTGTATTGTCGAAGGACATCGCCGGGTAAGTTTGTTTTGCCGTCGGCGGGGAAGCTGATGTGGTTATTTAAGAGGGTATAACGAATTTTTTTCTGACCTTCAGTGCCGTCGAGGCAGTAGGTTCCGCCATTGTTATTAGGGTAAACCTCGCAGGCTGAGATTATGGGGACATTTCTTCGTCTTGCCCAGGCCATAATGCGGCGGATATGAGATAGAACTCGTCTGTGATTTCTTATACAGGCTTTGCCCCCCGCGAGAAGGAAATCTTTCTGGGTGTTGATATCTATGATAACCTGTCTTCTTCTTGCTCTAATCAACTGTCGGAACATTTTAAATTCCTTTCATCTCCTCAGTTGACTCTATAAACTGATACGAAGGCCTGTGTTATTAAGTTCACTTAATTTTTATCGAACCTTACCCAGCTTAACTTTAGAAGCCATAAGTTTATGATTGTTAAATCCGGTCTCGCTGAGAGGCTTATTTTTTGTATAATATTGCTATTGATTTGCCTTGTGTGTTATTGAAACCCTGTTTGTGAATTGTTTTAGAGAAACTTTTGAAAATGAAGCGAGTATTAAGAGATTATCCGGAGGTTTCGTTAAGGCCGGAAGAGCTGGACGGCAAGATGGATTTTGTTCGCATTTTCGGACGTGA
>CAYLMG010000166.1:0-3705 GCA_964384565.1 uncultured Pirellulales bacterium
CTTCGGTTCTTCGTCTGTACGATTAAAAACGGCGACGTACTTATCTTTGCTTTTGAGCACATCAGCGACCCAGACAGTTAAATCGCCTTCGTAAAGGGGTCTATTATTTTTACTATTTTTGTTTACCGCCAGCACCGCAGGATTTGTTATCAGCTTTAATGTCCACTCATCATTGCTCGGCAGGTCACCTCCGAACATCAAAGGCGAACGTGCGATGCACCATAAAGTCATCAGTGCAATTTCCTCGTCATTGGTAAACCGGCTCATACGGTTATTGCCTCTTTCCGCACGGATCCCGATTCTTCCCAGAGGCAGCATATCCGAATCGGGCCAGCTGCCCGGCCGAATGTATTTATGCCACTGGCTGCATTTCGAAAAGGCGTTGTTGAGCGAATTCCAGTCGTCCCAGAAATCGCCCGTCAGACGCCAGAGGTTGGCGTGTCTGCTGATATGCTCTGCGTCTTCAAAAGGCGTCGGCCCCGGTGACGTGCTGAGCACAATAGGCCGGCCGCAATTATCAATCGCTTTGCGTATCATTTCAATCTCTTGTTTATGATAAGGCACGGACAGGTCATCAACCTTGATATAATCCACCTGCCAGGATGCGTACAGTTTGAATATCGAGTCGTAATATTCCTGCGAACCTTCCCTGCCAGCGACGATTGTATAATTATCCCGAAGCCACCGGCACTGCATTTCAGTTGAGTAAATATCAGACACATTTGCGTCAGAAGCCAATATCGGCAATCTCTTTTTAACTGCTTCGACGGGGACACCTCGCATTATGTGAATACCGAATTTGAGCCCTTTGCTGTGTATATAGTCCGCAAGCGGCTTAAAGCCTTTACCGCCGGTAGAAGACGGGAATCTGTTCTCCGCCGGCAGGTATCTGCCGTATTCATCGAGAACGTACTGCGGGTCTTTCTGGTTGTAGCCGTGTGTCTTTGTATTCTTCACAAACCAGCGAATATCGACAACGATATATTCCCAGCCGAATTCCTTCAGATGTTCGGCCATATAATCTGCATTGGCTTTTACTTCCTCTTCGGTGACAGTCGGGCCATAACAATCCCAGCTGTTCCAGCCCATCGGCGGCCTCGGCGCCCAGACGTAAAAGTGCCGCGTCTTATTAAGCTTTTGAAATTGCGCGCACGCCGTAAACGCCGTCATTAAAAACAACGATAAAACAACTGTAACAACCTGATTTCTCATAACATCTGCTCCTCTGTTTATTTTTCCCCTGACCATAATTGTTCTTTTATCTCCTGCTGATTACTCACAAAATAGTTCAGGAAGTTATTTTACTATAGCAGCCGTTCGCTGCCAATATTCTTTTGTTTGCCTGTCGAATTTTCACAACCCGATTGCAGAGCTTCTTTTGAGATGATGGAGGAGTGGATTATGCGGGGATTACAGACACTATAATTAACCGGCTGAAGGCCCTGCTCTTGTAGCTTTTCTATGGTAAAAGCCGATGATTAATTATTTACATCCGCCGGTTGATTAGCATCAACCAGCACCTTGGAGCATTCTTCTGTCGTCGGTTCGTTCGAGTCGGCAGGAGTGGATATATCATTAGAGTCGCTTGTAATTTGCCGGGCTTCGAACCTCTTTTTCAAATCTTCAAGCTCTTCTTTCGTCTTTTCGGTTTTCTTTTTCAACTCATCGATTTTCTCACGCAGCTCTATCACCTCGTCCGGTGCGAACTTCTGTTCTCTGTTGAGCTTATCGAGAGCATTCTTTGCGGCCCAGGCCGGGCTGTTAAACCTTCTTCTTCGAGGGACGACGCCGGGCATCTCACCACGCGGAGCAAAGGATTCCAGAAGCGCTCTTGCCTTCACGTCGCCGAGCGTGCCGAGAGCCCTCAATGCTGCGGCTTGTATTCGACGATTTTTATTGTTTACATATCCGGTCAAAAATTCCCGCACCTCACTTGTGTCCTCTTCTTCGCGTGCTATATATGCAAGTGTGTCAAGGCCGCTACCGGTTGTTCTTGTCTCAAGCTCGCCGAGACGAGTCTCTATCGTTTCCTGCAGCTCATCTATAAAGTACGGGTCGTCGAGATTGCGAATTCCATCTATTGCAGCATCGACTAAAAGATTTTTAAATGATTCGGACTTCAGGTAGTCTTTCATTACCTGTTTTGTTTCATCATCTCTGTAAAGGGCAAGGTCGCGCAGGCAATTCGCTTTGATATCGGGATTTTTCTCCGTTTCGATAACTTCGAGGATAATCTCGTGACTTTCTTTGCCGTAAACCGAACCGATACCTCTGAGCACACTTCGCCGCACTCTTGCGTCGGGCTGTTCAACTGATTCGCACAGAGCCTCGAAAGCGGCCTCCTCGTCTTTCATCTCAACAAGGACATCGCAGGCCTTGATTCTTACACCGTAGAACTCATCGTTATTCAATGCGTGTTTGAGTTTCTCGATAGTTGTTTTGTCCGTCTTTTCCTCAAGCTGCTCGATTGCCAGTATCCGTCCGATGACATCATTGGTATCCGCAAGCTGGGCGTATAACATTTCAAGCGGTTTATTGAATTCGATTTTGGCAAGCAGTGTGTATTCGGGATCGAAGCGAACGATTTCAGGTTTCGCCGGCAGAGGAAAATAAAAATCGTGCTCTTCGGAATCGACCTCTATTTGCTTATCGATTTTTTCCCCGTTAACAACAAATCGAATTGTAGCAGGAAAATGATAAATTTTTACGTTATTTACCGGTTTCTGCATCTGCGTTACGGAGACTTTGGCAAGTTTGTCTTTTTCCGTCCAGGAGTGACTTATCTTCAACTCCGGGAAGCGTCCCTGCCTGACCCATTCGTCGAAGAACCTGTCATAGCTTCTGCCGGAAAGCTCCTCAATTACCGAAATCAAATCCTCGGTTACCGTACTGCCGTATGCGAACCTCTCAAGGTAGGTTTTGATGCACTTGCGGTATAAATCCTCGCCGAGCCTGTTGCGAAGCATATGCAGCACCCAGCATCCCTTGTTATAGTTTCTATAATCGAACTGCTCACCCTCGTCAGAATATTCCTTATAAACTATAGGCCGCTGTTCATCGGTTCGTCTTAATATAGGTACGGCAGCGTTGTACAGATTGTAGAGCATATGGTCCCTGCCGTTTTGATGTCCGTCGTGAAGCTTCTCGTAATACGTAGCAAAGCCCTCGTTAAGCCACAGTTGGCTCCAGTCTTTGCAGGTAACGTAGTCACCGAACCATTGGTGTGCCATCTCATGTGAATTAAGCATCCGGCTTGAGCGTATATTTTCAAAATCATCCGAAAATAACGTCCCTTCCGTCAGTATCGTCAGAGAGGTATTCTCCATCCCGCCTGCCACAAAATCCGCAACGCAGACCTGGTAATATTTGCACCACGGAAAGTCCACACCAATCTCCTTTTCGTAAAAGTCCATAATATTCGCCGTCTCCCGAAAAGAGCTTTGTGCATATTCGATATTGGACGGCGTGGTATAAAAGGCGAGCGGAATGTCTTTGTGCTTCGATTCGACCTTCTCGAATTTGCCCGCGACAAGAGCAACAAGGTAATTTACATGCGGTTTTTCCTGTTTCCAGCAGACTGTTTTCAAACCTGTGTCGTGATTAATCACCTCTGATACAAGCCGGCCATTCGCAAGCACGGTCATACCGCTGGGGACATGGCAGATAACCTCTGAGGTCGAATGCTCATTCGGGTAATCGTAATTC
>CAYLMG010000167.1:0-3690 GCA_964384565.1 uncultured Pirellulales bacterium
ACCTACAACCTAGCGGTTAACAGCCGCTCGCTCTACCAGTTGAGCTATCGGGGATTCTCAGCTCAAAAGACGTCTATATTCTGCAAAAATATCACTTCGTCAAAACCAAGCTGTGATATTATCTAAATTTCAACTGCTTTGTCAAGCTTTGCTCTATCAAGGCCGATATATAAAAAATAAACCAAATACTGGACAATTACGTAATAATCATATAAACTTCTCAGCTTGCATAAAATTAAGCTGAAAGATGGAAAAGCAGTTTTGATGTCATAATAACTACCTTATAACAGGTTTTACAGGATATGGCAAAAGATATACTCAAAGTCGGTGGTTTTAAAATAATAAAACGCGTGGGCAGCGGTGCGCGCAGCACAATTTATGAAGCTATCGACGAGCAGGACAACACAACAATTGCTCTCAAAAGAGTTATCTACGAAAGACCCGAAGATGCCAGAGTCTTCGAGCAGGTGCAAAACGAATTCAGAACCGCCCAGCGGATAGACCATCCATACGTAAGAAAATGCTATAAGCTCAAAAAAATCCGCAGCATGTTCCGGATTAAAGAGCTGCTTCTTTCTATGGAGCTGTTTGACGGCGTCACACTTGAAGAGCATCCAAACCTGAGTCTGCTCGACGTGCTGCTCGTATTCAGAATGGTTGCTAACGGCCTAAATGCAATGCATCAGCACGGCTACTTACACTGTGACATAAAACCAAACAATATTTTGCTGAACAAAAGCGGCTCTATCAGGATTATAGATCTCGGCCAGAGCTGTAAAATAGGAACAATAAAAAGGCGAATCCAGGGCACACCCGATTATATAGCTCCTGAGCAGGTCAGACGCGCCCCCCTCGGGCCTAAGACCGATGTCTTCAATCTCGGCGCTACAATGTACTGGGCTCTTACGGGCAAAAACGTGCCTACTTTAATACCGAAAAAAGACACAATTGACGTCTTCATAAAACAGCCTTTAAGAGCGCCTCACGAAATTAAAAGCCAGATATCTGAGCCCATCTCGAACCTTGTGATGGACTGTGTGAAAGAAGACCCCCTTCAAAGACCCCGTAACATGATGGAAACCATATCAAGGCTTGATATGCTAATTCACGGCATATTAGGGGGCAGCTTGAAAAACAAAAATTACAGGGAAAAACAACAGAACGAAAAAAGTTGATAACGTATGAACAAAACCTCACAAACATTATACTTTTTGATTTACCGCTGAAAAATGTTTGAAAATATAATAAGTTTGCTCAAAAAAGGCACCGATGCCAATTACGCCGACAAACACAGGCAGGCAAACTTAGTCCTTTTGCCACCCGATGCCGAGCTGGTTGCAACAGGTGACATACACGGTCACCAGCACAATTTTGAAAAAATTATCAGGTTCGCGGACCTGCAGAACAACCCAAACAGACATCTGCTGATGCAGGAAATCATACATGGCGGGCCCGTAGACGAAGAAGGCGGCTGCTTATCTTACAAGCTGCTTTTTGACGCTGTCGAACATAAACTCAGATTTCCAGACCAGGTCCATATCATTATGGCAAACCACGATACTACTTTCATAAATGACGGCCAAGTTGTTAAAAACGGCAAAGAAATGAATCGCGCAATGAGGCTGGCCATTGACAGGGAATTTCAGGAAAACAGCCACGATATCAAAACAGCTATAACTCAATTTTTCTTCTCCCAGCCGTTGGCAGTACAATGCCCGAACAGAATCTGGCTGTCACACTCCCTGCCGGCAGACAGGTATCTGGACAGCTTCGACAAAGGTATTTTCTACAGGAAGCTTAAATTTGAGGATACCGCAATGCCGGGTTCGGCTTATCTTTTGACCTGGGGCAGAAGGCACAGCCAGCAGACCCTCGACAAAATGGCAGAGATACTCGATGTCGATATCTTCATCCTCGGTCACCAAAGACAGCAGGCCGGTTTCAGCCTGGCAGGCAATAACCTGATTATTATAGCATCCGACCATAATCACGGCTGCCTGCTGCCGATAAACCTGTCAAAATCATACACAATAAAGCAGCTCACAGACTCAATCGTACCGCTCGCTTCTATTTCTTGACAAACATAACCACTCAATGGTAAAAATGCCTTAGACCGTTAAGGCAAACATTAAAAACGTGAGTTAAAATATGCAGTGGTACTTTTACATAGCAATATTAGCAATCGCATCACAGTTATTCTTTCTCGCACAGATGTATCGCAACTATCGCTATGTGCTGAAAAAATACAAAATAGACCGCAGCTGGTATCGGCCGAAAACCGTAATGATTGTCCCTTGCAAAGGTGTCGATTCAGCATTTGAAAAAAACATTGCCTCGTTTTTTAATCAGGATTACGAAGACTTTTTGCTGTGGTTTGTTGTAGCCGACAAAGATGACCCTGCCTACAACAAACTGAGCCAATTAAAAAAAGAACTCGCCACTTCCACAAAGGCACGCGACATACAGATATTCGTCGCAGGTAAAAGTCAGTCCTGCAGCCAGAAACTTCACAACCTGCTTTGCTGCTACAGTAAAATCACTGATGATATCGAGGTAATGGCCTTTGCGGATTCTGACACCTGCATTCGCAAAGACTGGCTTAGCCAAATCGTCTATCCGCTTCACAATAAAAAATACGGTGCTTCCAGCGGTTACCGCTGGTTCGTCCCCTCAAAAAACAACCTGGCCACCCTTGCCCTTTCAGCACTGAACGCAAAGGTCGCTCAACTGCTCGGCAACACCCCCTTCAATCAGGCCTGGGGCGGCTCTATGACTATCAGCGTTGATAACTTCAGAAAAATGGGACTTGACAAAATATGGGCAAAGACCATCAGCGACGACCTTTCCCTGACATACACCCTTAAACAGGGCGGCTTGAGAATCGCTTACGCACCTGCCTGCCTCGTTGCCTCTTACGAATCCGTCAGCTGGTCGCAACTGTTCGAATTCGGCAGAAGGCAACTTTTGATAACACGCATAAGTGCACCAAAGGTATGGCTCTTTGCACTATTCAGCAATCTCTATTCCATACTCGGGCTGTGGGCAGGATTGCTTCTGGCCATATATGCTTACAGCAGGCAAAGTGTATATTTCGGACTTTTTGTCGCAGTCCCGCTCATATTTTTCGCAGGTCAGCTTATCAGAGCAATACTCAGACAGCGAATGATTAGCAAATTACTAAAAGATGAACAGCCGAAGATGAAGCTCGCTGCCGCCGCTGATATTCTCGGCTTCTGGATATGGTCACTGCTCATGCTTGTTTTAATTATAGCTTCAGCATTCGGAAGAACCATCTGCTGGCGGGGAATAAAATACAAACTCATAGGCCCAACGGAAACTGTCATCTTAGAAAATAAATCATAGTTACGTACAAACAGAACTTAACGTCTGCTTAAAACTCTATTCTATATTAGCGATATCGTTCTGAGTGCCGCCGACTATATAAATCCTGTTTTTGCCGCTTTTCTTAGCTTCGAGCAAAGCCTTGTCGGCCTGTGCAAAAAGACGCTCCGCAGTCGAGCCGTCACGCGGAAAACTCGCAAGACCTCCACTTATCGTCAAAACCCCCCTGCCTTCAGGGCCAAGAAGAGGCAGCTTGGCCTTTTTCAGCTCTCTCTGGAGCCGCCTCGCTATAAAAATCGCTTCCCTCGGATGCTCTTTCTGCAATGAACGTCTTTCAGACTCTATCTG
>CAYLMG010000168.1:0-1269 GCA_964384565.1 uncultured Pirellulales bacterium
ATATGAGCGGGCAGTTGCAATTCATCGTCAGGTTTATTGACTTGTGTTTTTTCCTGCTCCTTTGGGGGTATGTTTTCGATTTTTTTAATTTGACCGACCGGCAGATAGTTATCTATGAAGAAATAGTTTTTTCCTTTATAAGTTGTAACCCTGCCCCAGGCCCGAAAACCGGTTTCGGGGTCTTGTTTTATGTTAGCCGTCATTTTTTCAAGACTTATAGATGGCAGCAGCTCGATATTTGTTCCGCCCTTAATGACTGCTTTGTCGTCTCTAAGGTCATTATCAAGCCTGAAATAATATATGCCGTTGGTATCGGGGACAATCAGTTTGCCGTCAACGCCGCTCAATGCCATGCCGTCACGCAGGAGGGCATTCGGATTGGGCTGCTGTCCAAAAGCTGTGAGGTGTGCTGAAACTACTAAAATTATTAGCGAAGATTTTTTTAACATAAGTAATCCTGTTTAAAAAAGTATCAATCAAATATTTGTTTTTAGAATCTCTATTACCCTCTCCGGTTCTTCGGCTACCTGTATGTATTGTATGCACTCGGGATCTTCGGCCTTCATCAAATCGAGAAGCGGCTGCCAGAATCCGCCGACCAGTATAACAGGTTTATTCTTGTTTATAAAGCCTTTATTTTTCAATTCCCATACCTTTGCCAGCTCCAGCAGTGTGCCCGTTGAGCCCGGCAGGACGACATACGCCTGTGCCGTTTTTATCAGGGTATCAAGCCGCTCATCGAGAGTCTCGGTTGCAATCTCTCTGCTGACATATTCATTGGCCCTTACGGGTCCAAAGGCCTTGCAGGTAACACCGATAGTTTTGCCGCTGGCTTTTGAAGAGCCTTTCGCTGCTGCCAGCATTGTACCGCCGTATCCGCCGTTAATGACTGTAAAACCGGCTTCTGCCAGCAGCGTACCGATTTTTTCAGCCAGCTTAAAGGTCTCATCGTCAGTCAGCGAATTGCCGCTGCCGAAAATAGCTATAATTCTTTCACCCATTTGCTTTTTTACGTGTTAAGTTCAATAAACCTGCCGACAGCAGAATTTGCTTTTCCCTATCGGATAGGCTGAGATTGCCGACAAATTCAAATGAGCTGCTCTTATTAATAATTGTCACTTTGTCACCGATTTTTATCGCTTCCAGAAGACCTTTCATCTCCAGTTGGTCATCTGTGTTGAGCTTTTCATAATCGTTATAGTTGGCAAATTCTATCGGCACGATGCAAAAATTAATTAAGTTCGACCTGTGAATCCTCTCAATGCTTTT
>CAYLMG010000168.1:1369-3631 GCA_964384565.1 uncultured Pirellulales bacterium
AAGCTGGAGTTGGTGCAGCTGCCGATAACCAACTGATTTATTTTAGAGCCTGCAATTTTGGCTACGGTCTTGACATTATCCGGAGAAGAAGGACAGGCAGCCATCGGTTCAAGCTCAGATAGATTAATTTCAATGATTCTGTCGTATTCAGCGTCAGGCTCTGCAGCCAGAGCTTTGAAATCGCTTTCTCTTTTCTGGGCGGCAAGAAATTTTCTGGTTTGTTCATCACCTGGAAATATACTTGTTGTTACGCCCAGCTCTGCACCCATATTTGTAATTGTTGCTCTCTGTGGTACTGAAAGGGTCGAAACTGCATCACCGAAATACTCGATTGCCCATCCGACATTGCCTTTCGTTGTAAGAATACTTAGCAGTTTGAGAATGATATCTTTTGCCGAGACCCAGTCGTTAAGTCTGCCGGCAAGCCTGACGCCGAGCACTTTGGGACATCTCAGATAGAAAGGCCCGCCCGCCATTGATGCTGCCACATCAAGTCCTCCGGCACCAATAGCCAATGCTCCTATACCTCCGTCGGTAGGTGTATGTGAATCACTGCCGAGAAGTGTTGCGCCGGGTCTGCCGAACCGTTCGAGATGAACCTGATGGCAGATACCATTGCCGGCCCTTGAGTGATAAACACCGGCTTTGGCAGCGGCCGTTCGCAGATACAAATGGTCGTTATGATTTTCCGGGCCGAACTGACTGATATTATGGTCGATATAACTGACCGAAAGAGCGGTTTTTACTCTGCCGTTGCCTATCGACTCGTAAAGTAAAAAAGCTGTTGTTCCCGTGGCATCCTGTGTGAGTGTCTGGTCGATTCGTATAGCAATTTCCCGGCCGGCAGCGAGACTGCCTTCAACCAGATGTTCAGCTAATATTTTATAAATCAGCGTTTGACCCATAATCGAATTCCTGAGAAACGGGCAATTTAGCATAATATGAGAGAAAAAACAAAATTATTTTACTTCTGTAAAAAGTCATTTGAGGACGTTTTTGGTGAAGTGACAAGACCGAAAACAAAAGAAGCGGCCTTGAGAAAATGTTCTCAAGGCCGCCGGTGAAGAACTGAGCAAAATTTTAAGCAAAGCCTGCAAGTACGAAGTGTACCTGACCTTTCCGCTTTCTTATCCTGATGGCTGCCATACTGCACGCCTCTGTTTTCCACCTTCATTTATGAGGATAGAATCAATTTTACTTCTGGGAACAACGTCCGGGTCGAAAACATCAGGTGGGTCATCACCACACTCTTTTGGTACGTCAGCTCTGGTTGGCAGCATCGTATAGATATTATCGCGATCAGCACCACAGTAAGGTTTTTCATGATAATCCACGTGGCCGTCGTTAAATAATACATTCTGTCCCTCAGAACGATGGTTTAGAGAATTTCCTAATTTTTCCTGCTCTTTTGTGCCTGGATAAACATAGAAAACTGGTGGTAACGGTGGTTCTGGGACGAGAACCAGATAGGGGCTTCTGTCAGCCATTATAGCCATATCAGATTCACTATAAGGAGTCAAAGGATAATAGGAAGTTGCAATAGTGCCAAATGGTACCTGATAAGCATAGCTATAATGCCTTGCTGGGTTACCACCGAAATCCCAAGCCTCTGTGATGTCCTGTTGGTAAACGGTGTTGGGCTGATAGTCTGAGTCTTGAAGGTCAAATTCCTCTGAAGCGGTATCACCGCCGCAGATAAATATCTTGGTTCCTGCGTCAGCATACTTAATCAAAAGAAACAAACAGGAGCCGATTGTCGCCGGTGCGTCCTGCCAGGCGCCGAAAGCACCTAGCTGTTCTGGTGGTACGGTCAATCTGCTAGCGTCCCACCCCGCTGCACCTTGTAGGGGTCCCCAGTAGCTGTCTTTGCCTCCGCCACGAGGATATTTGTCTTTGAAATCGTTGGCATATGTGAGCATCGATTTGCCAAAGCCTGACAGGTGGGTGCCGCAGACGACTCGCTGGGCAATAAAGCGCACCCTTGCCAGGGCCGGCATCAAGATGGCCATGAGCATCGCTATAATCGAGATAACGACCAATAGCTCAACTAATGTAAAACCTTTCTTTTTCATTTTTTTTCTCCTTTATTTTCATCGAGGTTCGCATCCAGCCATTTTTAGACCCATTTTTATTATCCTTTCAATAAATGCGAGCAAAATTCTTTTTGTCGTACGAACCTCAACTTTTTATTATATTCCGTCCAAAAATGACTGGTTCAATCTCTCTAATAATGACTTTGCCAATGACGTTAATGTAATCAAT
>CAYLMG010000169.1:0-3559 GCA_964384565.1 uncultured Pirellulales bacterium
GCCAGATTGAGCCACCTTTTGCAGCCATCAAGCACTACTCCGTCACTGCTGGCAACTATCAAATCAGTTTCAATCAGCTCGTGGTCGGGACTTATCGAAAGCTTGATTTCACAGTCCCAGCCGTTTTCTTCCGCGAGTTTGCTTATAAGCGTCTTCAATCTGCCGCTGTTACTAACCGGCTTATCCAGCAGCCACAGCGATTTTGAAACTTTTACCTGTTTTAGGAATTCGTTTATCAGCCTGACCGCCGGTATCGTCTCCTCGACCTTGCGGTATGTCCCGTGCAGACTCGCCAAATCCCTAAAGCAACCGTCTCGGCCGACAAAGATACACCCACCGCTCATTGCTGCCTCGACCGTTATCAGGATATTGTAACCGTCAATTGCAAGAGGTTCGCCAGCGACTTGTTCGATTTGTAATTCGCTGCGCTTTCGTAACTCTAATTGTGTATCCGAACAACTGCTTCGCATCACTGCCAGTCTTTGCCTTTCTGTGAGTGAAAATCTGTCACCGACAAGCTTCAACGCACCCTTATCACCGTAGCCTTTCGTCAGAAGAAGCGAATAATCAGCAAGAGCATCTCTTATATCAGGGATTTTGTCTGCTGCGAACAGTTTTTCATCGGAAGGATGCGGCCCTCTATGACTACGCTTATCAGGCATAATAAAGCTCCGTAAATTCAACTATATTTAGTATATTCTCATTGTAATAAAAGTCAAAAACCGATTGACTTGGAACTAAATAACTTCTACTATAAGCATAATTTAATAAAGATTTTTAATAATCAATAGTAAATAATAGATAATCAATTAAAAATGCCCAGCCACAACTTAGCATATATTAAAATTGATGATTTGGAAATCATCGGCTATTCGATTGCCGGCGAGGAAACCGTCGTCGCTATGCCACAGCTTGATGTCTGTTTTGATATCGGCAAGGCTCCCGACCAGGTTATTGCCATAAATAATTGTCTTTTGACTCACGGCCATATGGACCACGCCGCCGGCATAGCCTATTACCTATCGCACCGTCACTTTAACGGCCAGTCTCCCGGCACCGTTCTTATACCCAAAAACCTGTTATCACCGTTAAAACAGCTCCTCGACGCCTGGGGCCTGCTTGATGGCAACGAGATACCTGCCAATATTGTAGGCGTCGGCCCGGGCGACGAATACCAGATAAAACCAAACCTTTTCGCACGGGTCTTCCCCACAAAGCACTGCAAAGGCTCTGTGGGCTACTCTGTTATTGAGAAAAGAAAAAAGCTTAAAGAAGAGTACCTCAAGCTTAACAGTAGACAAATCGTAGAGCTGAAAAAGCAGGGCGTCGAAATCGATTATCCCCTCGAAATTCCTATTGTAACTTATCTCGGCGACACACAGTATGTCGATTTTGCTCGGCTCGATTACGTCAAAAACAGCAAAATCCTTATTGCAGAATGTACCTTTTATGAGGATGAGCACACCGTGCGGGCTGAAGCCGGCAAGCATATGCACATAACTGAATTTGCAAAACTGCTGAGCGATTTAGACAATGAGCATATAATAGTCACACACGTAACGCACAGAACATCACTGCGTGAAGCCAAAAAAATCCTCAAACAGACCCTGCCACCAAAAGTCTATAAGAAAACCACCCTGTTTATGGACAAAAACTACCGCCGCTAATAATCAGCGTATCATTTTACTTTATCACGAAGTAGAAGAGCATCACCAAGTTTTTTTTGTATCAGATAGTCTTGTGGATTATGCTCAAGAAAATTTCTGTAGTGTTGAATTGCCTCATTAATCTGGCCTTTGCGGATTAAAACCTCTCCCAGATTGACAATAGGATCTTGATACACTGGCATAATATTCAATGCCTGTTTGTAATGCTCAATTGCTTCGTTTGACCTGCCTTGCTCGACGAGTACCGAACCGAGATTGTTATGTGCCAGATGGTTGTTCTTCGTTACAGCTAGTGCATGTTCATAAAGGATGATGCTGTTTTGCCAATAGCCTGCTTGAAACCATGTACATATCCCTAAAGTAACAACCACCGATATACCTGCCGTCCATAGTATAATCTGTCGGTAACGCACACCTTTTATAAGGTCCAGCCCGCCCCATACTATCATTATGAAGGGGCCTATTAGTGGTATATAGGTATATCGGTCGGCCATTGCTTGTCCGCCTATCTGCACCAGACCAATCACCGGTATCAGTGTAACTAAGTACCACACCCAGCCCACTGCCAGATACGGCCTGCGACGGAGCATCAAAATTACTATAATTGATACCAGGAGCAGAAAGATAGCAGATGCAATCCGTACCGTCATCGGCACGCCGCGAGGATATGGATAAAACGCAGCCAATTTAGCCGGCCAGAACGTCAGCCATATGTATCTACTGTAGGCAAGCGCTGCGTTGGCCATTCTGATAAGTGGTCTTATTCGACCAACCGAACCTACGCTTTGTTGTGCCAGATATGTTATAACACACGAGGCTGCTGACAGCGCAAAAAGCGGTACTTTTTCCACTACTAAGCGAACCGCCGTCTTAAAAATACCTTGTAATCCCGTCTCACGAGATGCTGAGGTGTTTCTGTTTGTCGTTTGTCCTAACTGCAGACGCCCCAATGGCCAGTAGTCCAGAAGCAGCAGTACAAAAGGCAATGTTACCAGCATCGGCTTGGCCATAAGACCCAGTATAAAAAACACTACAATTGGTATGTATTTTGCGAAGCTCGGACGTTCTGCGTATTTTATATAAGCCCACATTGTGAGCATCCAGAAAAATGTGCTCAGAACGTCCTTTCGCTCCGATGCCCACGCCACCGATTCGACGTGTAGGGGATGCAGCGCAAAAAATGCCGATACAAATGCGCTCGGCCAAACTGAGCCCGTCATACGCTTGAGTACTACGAACAGCAGCAGGGTGTTGGCAATATGTAATATCAGGTTGGTTGTATGACATGCTTTGGCCTTCGAGTCAGAAAGCTGGCAATCAAGCATTAGTGATAGCCAGGTTAACGGGTGCCAGTTACCCATTGTGTTCGTCGTAAAAGCCCATTTAATACCTTCGGGCGTAAGTCCATTGAGTACATGCTGATTCTCGCTTATATACGCTCTGTCATCAAGACTTACAAATTCATGCCCGCGAACCTGCCAGTAAGCCGCCCCTGTGGCAAATGTCAAGACCAGACAAATGCAAAGAGTATAATATTTATCCGATGCCTTATTCATTTATCCGGGAAAGAGTTTTGATTTGATTATTTTCATTTTGGCCAGCCGGTATAACAGCCCGTTCCACAGACAACCGAAACCGTACTTTAGACTGCGTCGAAAATTAATTGAGGAAGATTGCGGACAATACCTGGTGGGACAACTCACCTCGGCTATTTTGTAACCTAACCAGAGAATCTGCAATAATATCTGATTGTCAAATACGAAATCATCGGAATTGCCTTCGAAGGGCAGCTTTTCCAGAAGTGTGCGGGAGAAGGCACGATAGCCGGTATGGTATTCTGAAAGTTTAGCGCCGGTCATAATATTTTCCACGAGGGTCAGGAAGCGATTCGA
>CAYLMG010000170.1:0-3517 GCA_964384565.1 uncultured Pirellulales bacterium
TTTGCCATTGGAAAGCACGTAAATGCTTTTCTTACATACCTTTACGTCGAAGCCGGCCTATCACAGAATACGATTTTGGCGTACGGCAGGGACCTCAAAAACTTCCTTGAATTCTGTAAAGACCGTAAAATAAAGAACTTACAGCAAATCAATCCAAAACTTATACAAAGCTATCAAATGGCACTGACTAAGCACGAGCGCTGCGAGGCCACGATTAAGCGGTCTCTGGTAGCTATAAGGATGTTTTTACGCTTCTGCCGGCTAAATAAGCTCATTGCCGACGATTTTAAGTCCATTCTCGACGGCCCAAAATTATGGCAAAGATTGCCCACAGTAATCAATAAGGCGAAAATTTTCGAGCTTTTGGATACTCCTGACCCCAAGGAGGCTTACTATTGGCGGGACAGGGCATTACTGGAATTGCTGTATGCTACCGGCGTAAGGGCAAGCGAGATAGCCGGGCTGAAAATCTCGGATTTGAATCTCGATATCGGCTATATCCGCTGTATTGGCAAAGGCCGCCGTGAGCGCGTAATCCCCTTAGGCAAAACAGCTATAGCTGCCATAAATGATTATCTCGTGAACCTTAGGCCGAAACTCGCCACAGGCAGGGCTGGCTTTAAAAATCAGGCCTCTGACGATAAAAAACCAATAGAGAAAGGTGGAAAAGAAAAACAGAAAACAGAATCCCGGTTAGTTCAGATGAAATCTTTAGCAGCGAAAAACGACTATAATGTTGCGTCATCGATAGTAAAAAATCAGTCAAAGCCTGAAAAGCGGGATAATAATGCTGATTTTCTGTTCCTTTCACGAACAGGCAGGCCTTTAGGGCGTATTGAAGTCTGGCGGCTGATAAAGAAATATGCAGCACGTGCGGGTATGCCGAAAAAGATTACGGTCCACACGCTGAGGCATTGCTTTGCGACGCACCTATTGGCAGGTGGAGCAGACCTGCGAAGTATACAGGAGATGCTGGGGCATGTAGATATAGCTACTACACAAATTTATACACATGTTGACCAGGAAAGACTTAGAAAAATACATAAACAGTTTCACCCGAGGCCATAGTTAATTATTAAATTGGTATTTTGTTTTTTGGCGAAGCTGAAATTTTGAAAAGGCTCGAGTTTAAAGAATGATAGAAGCATTTTTTACGAAGTATTGACAAAACAGCAGTGACTTTTTTGCTAAAATTTGTTAAAAGAAAAAAAGCCGGCAGGCAAGTCAACTTAAATGAAGTTCGGGGATAAAAATGACGAATTAATAAATAGTCAAGCCATATTATCGGGACGGGCTGTAATGCATATAAAAAGGATTAATCTGTTTGCAATATTAATAATTTTGCTGATTTTCGTGCCGATTTGCCCGGGTGAGGAAAAATCTGAGCAGGGGGGTACACAGGCCGGCACGCAACAGTTATCCGAAGGGCAACTAAACATCAACAGGCTGGCTCTTCAGGAAAACAAGGATGAAAAAATCAGACTGCAGGCTGCCTCATATATATTGGAAGACGAATCAGAAGGGGCGAGAAAAGTCCTTCTTGAAACGCTGAAAATGGAAAAGAATTCAGCTGCCCGGATGGCGGTGTGTCGAGCGCTCAGCAAGAGCCGCACTGAGAAAAAAGAAATCAAAAACAAGGAAGACTTTATTGTTCCTTTATTATCCATTCTTGTAACATCTCAGGAATCCAGCGAGGTAAAATTAGCGGCGGAGGCCCTTTTGATATTCGATTACAGTCAGATATCATCAAAGCTTAATATGATAGCGGAGGATGCCTCCTCGCCGCTTAATGCACGTTTGAATGCCATATATGCATTGAGATTGCAGTCGGATATGAATGCAATAATACAACTTATCCGGCTTGCAGGTGACGCGGAGCCGAGTGTGTCTGCGGAAGCTGAAAGGTCGCTGCAATCTGTGGGCATATCCGTCGGCGAGGACGCCGAGGCACGGGAAAGAACCATAAAAGAATTAGAGAGCAAGGGGAAAGAAAAGTTTCTGCAGGAGAGGCTCGTTCAGCAGAAATTGAATATGGACAACCTGGAAGGTAAAATTAAGTTCTGGCAAGAGCGTTATCTTGCCCTGCTTGATACCAGCTACAGTGCCATTACAGAGGATACGGAGAGGGGCAAGTTTCTATCGGTGCGTTTGAGTGATTCTGAGGCTGCAGTTAAACTGTGGGCGCTTGATAAGGTGAGCAAATGGCGGGCCGGTACGGGTACGAAATCGAACATACCGGCTGAGTTGGGCCCGTCTCTGATAAAGTTGATATCGGATGAGGATAAGCAGGTGCGTCTGAAGACGGCGATATTGTTGCCCGTGATAGGGGAGCTGGATTCAGCCGGTCCGCTGGCTGAGCAGTTTAAGGTTGAAACTGACCCTAAGGTTAAAGATGAGATTCTGACGGCTCTCGGCTGGGCGTGCTACTATGGTTCTTTGCCGAATGCTTCGATTAAAGTGTCGCCTGAATTAATAAGACAAACGCTTCAATGGGCGCAGGAGTTTCTTGCTGACAGTAATACTAAAAGGGCGGTAAAGGGTTCGGATGTTATAGGCAAGCTTCTGGAAAATAGCGAGCTGAGCGAAATGGAGGTGACAAAATATCTAAGTTTGCTTGCAGGAAGATATAAGGAGCAGGAGAACAAGGGTGTTAACGAGCTTTGCGGCGAGCTTCTTGGAGTGATGTCGCGACTTTGCAGTAAAGGAGTAAACAAGGAGAAGGCTGCGGATATTTTCAGGCCTTTATTCGAGGATGCCCTTAAGAGCGAATCAGATACGCTTCGACAGGCGGCGGTTGACGGACTTATTTATATAGACAAACCTGCTGCACTTGCCAGGCTGGGCCGAGGCTTTAATAATGATAAGAACCCTGCAATAAGAAAGAAAATCATAACGCTTGCAGAGGAGATTGGCGGCAGGGAGGACTTGGTCTGGCTTTCGGAGAAAATCGGTTCCAACTCGGAAAGCAAACCTGCATGGCAGGCGATGCTGAAAATATTTAATCGCACTGATGTAGAGACACTGGGAATTTGGATTGACAGGCTGGATGCCAAGCTGATGGAAGGAAAGCTGCTGGACGAGCAGATGCTTTTGTTCTTTGAGACAGCGGAAGGCAAAGCTGCAACTGAGAAGAATGTGAAAATGCTCGGTGATATTCGCAGCAAGATGGCCAGGCTTTATAAAAGCAGCGGCAACTATGAGCGTGCGGCGCAATACTATGGTGTATTGCTGAGCAGTAATCCCGATATGGACGAGAAGGAAAAGAAGGTTCTTTTAGCGGAGCTGCTGGATGTATACCTGCGCTGGCCTAATATAGAGCAGGCCAAGCAATTGATTCATAACCGCGTTCTTGCAGAAGACCTTGAGCCTGAAAGTCAGTTTGTTAATACTATTGAGTTCCACCTTATCAATCCGTCGGCAATCAATGATGCGAACAGCTTGTTCGAGCTGCTATGCCAGATGGAGATACCGCAAGACAGGCCTGAATGGGCTGAGCAGATACAGAAGTGGTCGGTGC
>CAYLMG010000171.1:0-3447 GCA_964384565.1 uncultured Pirellulales bacterium
ATTATCAGTGCGGATACCTGTCTTTATCTGCCGGATTTTCGCTCAAATGAGCGTACCTTTCAGTTGATAACCCAGGTCGCAGGAAGGGCCGGCCGATGCGAGAAAAAGGGTCTTGTTCTCGTGCAGACCTTTTTGCCCGAACAGCCTGCAATCAGATTCTCCCTCGACGGCGATTTCTCTGCCTTTGTTAATGAGGAATTGAAGCACCGAAAGGGGTGCAATCTGCCGCCTTACTGGAGACTTGCTGTTATAACTTTGCGTGACAGAAACTACGAAAAGCTCGAAGCTGCCTCCAGGATTATGCGAAATAAAATCGACTCTATCATCCGGCGCAATAATATCAAAGCTGTTCTCAGGGGTCCTATGCCTGCCGTTATCAGCCGAATCCAGCGATTTCACAGAATTCAAATCATCATCCAGGCTCCTGTCGCAGAGACAATACGCGCAATATTTTCAGCTTTGCGGCAACAAGCTCCCATCAGAGCTGCTGTTCAGACGACTGTGGATATCGACCCTCTAAATTTATTGTAGCTTGCAATCAGCAGAACTAATTATTATAATTATGTTTTATAGAATGTATATGAGTTGGTTTTTTTGAGATGATTTTTGAGTTGGCTTGAAGCTTTAGGGGAATTCTAAGCTTTTAGCTGCAACTTTGAGTTTTGCATTTTTAATTTTGGATTTCTTTCGGGGAGTAGCTCAGTTTGGCTAGAGCGCTGCGTTCGGGACGCAGAGGTCGCAAGTTCAAATCTTGTCTCCCCGAGTAAAAAAAGCCGGCCTTTCACGGCCGGCTTTTTTACTGCGGGTTTTGCACTTGATGAATATGTCTATACCCTTTATAATCAAGAACTTAAAATACAGTTAAGGAGTTTGGATTTTCAAATGAGCGATAAAAAAGGCAATTACAATTTTAACCGCATCGAGAAGAAATGGCAAAAATTCTGGGAAGATAACAAAACCTTCAGGGCCGTTGATTGCGACAGCGAAAGACCGAAGTTTTACGTCCTTGATATGTTTCCATATCCTTCAGGTCAGGGCCTTCACGTCGGCCATCCCGAAGGTTATACAGCTTCTGATATTGTCGCCCGATACAGGCGTATGAAAGGCTTTAATGTCCTGCACCCAATGGGCTTCGACGCTTTCGGCCTGCCCGCAGAACAATACGCCGTTCAGACCGGAACCGACCCGAAAATTACGACCCAGAAGAATATTGATAATATAAGAGAGCAAATTAAATCCCTTGGCTTCAGCTATGACTGGGACCGCCAATTTGCTACCACTGACCCGGGGTATTACAAATGGACGCAGTGGATTTTCCTCAGATTTTTTAACAGCTATTTTGATGACAAAGAGAATAAGGCAAAACCCATCGAACAACTTGCCGTCCAGCAAGGCGTGAGCGAAATTGAAAGACAAAAATACATCGACGACCATCGCCTTGCATATCAGGCCGAAGTTGCTGTCAACTGGTGTCCTGAGCTCGGCACGGTTTTGGCAAATGAGGAAGTGGTAGGGGGGGTAAGTGAGCGGGGCGGCTTTCCCGTAATCAGAAAACCGATGCGGCAGTGGATGCTGCGCATAACAAAATACGCCGAAAGACTGCTTGAAGATTTGAAAGACGTTGACTGGCCCGAATCCATAAAAAAGCTTCAAACCGATTGGATTGGAAAGAGCATCGGCGCAGAAGTTAATTTCAAAGTTGACGGCCGCGACGAGGATATGTGGATTTTCACTACTCGGCCGGACACGCTCTTCGGTGCTACTTATATGGTTATGGCACCAGAGCACAGCCTCGTTAACATTATTACGACCGATGAACACAAAAAGAGCGTTCATAAATATTGCGAGGAAGCTGCACGCAAAAGTGACCTCGACAGAACAGATTTAGCAAAGGAAAAAACGGGTGTATTTACAGGTGCCTATGCAATCAATCCTGTCAACGATGAAAAGATTCCAATCTGGATAAGCGATTATGTTCTTATAAGCTATGGCACCGGTGCAATTATGGCTGTCCCTGCCCACGATGAACGTGACTTCGAATTCGCAAAAAAATTCAAGCTGCCCATTATCCAGGTTGTAGAGCCCCCCGACGCTAAAGAAGCTGAGCTTGCAAGGCAGGAAAAGTTATGTTTTACAGGCGATGGCAAGGCTATTAACAGCGGCCGATTCAATGGCTTATCGACCTCTGAATTTAAAGAAGAGATTATTAGCTGGCTTGGTGAAAAGGGACTTGGCCGAAAAGCTGTCAATTATAAATTGCGTGACTGGCTTTTCAGCAGGCAGCGTTACTGGGGCGAGCCTTTCCCGCTTCTGCATACGGAAGCCGGCCGAACTATGAGTCTGGTGGAAGAAGATTTGCCGCTTGAGTTGCCCGAAGTAAAAGATTATGAACCTTCTGGAACAGGCCAGTCCCCTCTGGCAAATGCCGGCTCCTGGCTCGAAGTCGTTTTACCCAACGGCACAAAGGCAAAAAGAGAGACAAATACTATGCCGCAGTGGGCCGGCTCCTGCTGGTATTATCTGCGATATATTGACCCAGATAATAACAACCGACCATGGAGTCCTGAAAAGGAAAAGTACTGGATGTCACCTTCCGGTGTCGACCTTTACATCGGTGGTGCAGAGCACGCCGTCCTGCATCTTTTATACGCCCGGTTCTGGCATAAATTTCTTTATGACCTCGGCTACGTATCGACGAAGGAGCCTTTCTTTAAGTTGGTCAATCAGGGAATGATTTTGGGCGAGGACGGCCAGAAAATGAGCAAGTCACGCGGGAACATTGTTAATCCGGATAAGGTCATAAAAGAATACGGCGCCGATTCGATGAGGCTTTACGAAATGTTTATGGGTCCGCTCGAGGCGATAAAACCCTGGTCGATGCAGGGCGTTGAAGGTGTTCATCGATTCCTGCAGAGAGCCTGGAAATTGGTTGTCGATGAACAAACAGGAGTGCTCAGCCCTTCAGTAAAAGATACCGAAGCCGATGAGCAGACATTGAGATTGTTGCATCAGACTATAAAGAAAGTGGGCAGCGATATTGAAAACTTTGCATTCAATACGGCAATAAGCCAAATGATGATTTTTATAAATCATCTCAGCAAACAGAATATTAAATCGAAATCGGTAATCGAAAAATTTGTTCTTATTTTGTCACCTTTTGCGCCGCATATCGCAGAAGAGCTCTGGCATAAATTAGGCCACACCGACAGTTTGGCTTATGTGCACTGGCCGAAATACGACAAAGAGCTTATCAAGGAAAAGGAAATTGAGCTGGCTATACAGGTCAATGGCAGGATAAAAGATAGAATTGTCGTATCAGCCGATGCCGACGAGGAACAGATAAAGCAGAAAGCCCTTGACTGTGAAAGGATTAAAAAAGCTATAGCCGGAAAAGAACCGAAAAAAATCATTGTTATAAAGTCACGTTTGGTAAATATAGTTATTTAA
>CAYLMG010000172.1:0-3443 GCA_964384565.1 uncultured Pirellulales bacterium
AGGCCGTTACCTCGGCAGAAGCAACGGCCCAAAACTACAATCGACTAAATCAATCATATCAAGACTCTGTAGCTGCGTCAAGGGCAAAATTGCAAATCGGCGAACTATTACTTGCCCTGCAAGCACCGCTTAGCCAAAACCAGCAGAAAAAATACTGGGTAGAGTTTGAATCAAAGTTGCGCCAATACCTTAACCTGAAATTTATTGAGGTGACGGAATGAGTCAAGGCAAAATGAAGCGTGTAGATAACAATAATCCTTGTCCGATTTGTGGACGTAGTGATTGGTGTTTGATTTCGTCCGACAAGACAGCGGCTATATGTCCACGTACACCAGAAGGGGCAGTAAAAGAGATCCCCAATTCGGGTTATCTGCATTATTTAGTTGACCGACCTAAAGATAAGCAGCACCGCTTACAGCGGCGATTTACTGTAGGGCAAGACGACAAGCCGGACAAAGACTTTACATCCTTACAGCAGCAATACAACCGTCAGATTAAAGATGTGCAGCTTAACAGCCTCAGCCAGCAATTAGGAGTATCTACACAAAGCCTAAGGCGGCTGCGTATCGGCTGGGATGGAAAAGCGTATACATTCGGAATGTCTAATAATTTCGGCAAAATAATCGGCATTCGCAGACGCTTTCCGAATGGCCGGAAAGTTTCGCTGACTGGCAGTAAAACAGGTTTGTTTATCCCTACTGATTTATCGCCTGAAGGTCTTTTGCTGATTTGTGAAGGGACTACGGATACCGCTGCTGCGCTGGATTTGGATTTTGCTGCTATCGGTCGACCTAATTGTAACTCCAAGATTGAAATGACAGCCAAAGCCGCCCGGGGCCGAACAGAAATTGTAATCGTCGGGGATAATGATACGCAGGGTAGAGCCGGGGCCAAAAAGTTAGCTGATGCTTTAGTGCTTCATTATCCAAACGTAAAGGTTATTTACCCACCGGATGGAATTAACGATCTGAGGCAATGGTTAAAAGCGGGATTAAGTACGAAAACATTGTTGAATCTTATCAAAAAAACCAAACCTATCGAAATCAGAATTAATTTTAAGGATTGACTGAGTGGAAGTTAAATTGGATTTTCAACCAGATAAACGCTATAGCACAAAAGGGACCATGATTGTCTATAGCGAAGACGAAAGCACATCTCTACCTTTGTGTTGTGATACATTTGATATAGCTAATGAGAAACGCCGAAAGTCTTTTGTTAACAAGCTAACCAAGGAATATCCAGGCATCGCCGCAAAGAAGGTAGAACAGGCATTATTAGAACACGTCGTAAGAATAATTACAGATCGTCGTAAGGCAGGAGAAAAGACAGATAACAAACAGGATATCAATATGTTAGAAATTACACCTCAGGAGGTCAAAGGCTCTGCTACTGAGGCGTTAAAAAGCAATAATTTGTTCGAACAAATTTCTGCTGATATTACCTCTATTGGTGTAGCAGGGGAAGAGGAACTTGCCTTGATATTGTATATTATTATGACCTCACGGCTTCTTGAAAAGCCACTTTCGGCAATAATTCAGGGGGCTTCATCAAGCGGGAAAACCTTCATCATAGAAACCATCGCCAAACTTATGCCGCCGGAAGAGGTTGTGCAGGCACATGATTTTACAGATCAAGTCTTTTACTATATGGAAGAAGGATCATTACAGCATAAGGTCGTTATCTCAGGAGAACGATTGCACGAACACCACACCAAGGATGGGGATGCCCAGGATAGCACTAAGGCATTCCGTGAGATGGTCAGTAGTGGTTACTTGCGTAAAGCTGTTACGATAAAAGTCGGCGGTGAACTTACCAGTAAAATAATAGAGCAGCCGGGACCAATTGCATACATTGAAAGCACAACGGCTACGGCTATTCAGGACGAAGATGCTACCAGGCTCTTGCCACTAGTAACAGATGAATCTGCTGAACAGACTCAAATGGTCATGGAGATGCAAAAACGAGAGGCTAAAGGGGCCAAAGTAAATGTAGCAAAGCAACAAAAGATAATACAGCGGCACCATACGATACAGCGTCTCCTAAAACCTTACGCTGTGCGAATATCTTATATCGATAGTATCTCATTGCCGCAAACCAACATTGCCACTCGACGTACGTTTGGACACTTAGTCTCAGTAATGAAAGCCGTTGCTTTACTCAGACAATATCAAAAAGACGTAAAGCACAATACTGATGGAGCGGGATATATAGAAGCAGATGGAACTGACTACAAAATAACCTATAGGTTAATGAAGAAAATTCTAGCTCGTACGTATTCGCCCTTGAATCAAAAGTCAAAGGATCTGCTAGATGTATTACTGTTGAAAACAAAACCAGAAGCTGATAACCCAGCGGGCGTATACAAGACCTTCACTAATCAAGATTGTCAGAACTGGACAGGGCTGAGCGAACCTACTATTAGACGGAGGCTTGGACCACTGGTTTGGACTGGTATCGTTGGGGTCGACAAATCAGGCAAACCTTTTCAATATCGAGTTGAAAAACCAGAATTAGTTGAATCAGTAGATATTGGCCTGCCAAGCCCCGAAGATATAGCTGAGCGAATTGCAATAATGTCGGAATAAGTTCCGTAGTTTTTTGACGAATGAGTAATAAGGGTATATTTGAAAAAGAGTTATATGCGTCAATTGGTTTTGACAGATGTTGACGAAAGACGAGAAAGCAAGATTCGTCAAAATCCGTCTTTTTAAAATGACGGAGCTAAGTAATGCTATTTAATAGGTTTAGGGAATATGTGTCATCGAAACAGAAAAAGCACGAGAAAATTTTAAAAAATGAGATATTTTTATAATTAGCACTTGCGAATCATATGTGATGATGTATAATACTCTAAATGGGGAAAAAGAAATGTTATACAGAAGAAAATATCGAGGTACAGCTGAAGCAGGCAATAGTTCATTCAGGAATAAGCCGCTACAGGCTGAGTCAAATGACTGGAGTACCAGCTTCGGTTCTTTGTACTTTTGTAAATGGAAAGCGATCGATAACACTTTCAACGGCTGCAAAACTGGCAAAAGCTTTGGGATTAAAATTAACCCCAACTAAGAAAGGCAGGTGATAAATATGGCTTCAATAATAAGGCAGCAATATACAATGATAGATAAAAAGACGGGAGAAAAGGTCAAGAAAAGGTCTCAATACTGGTACATCGATTATAAAGACGCCGATGGTAAGCGAAAAAGGGTGAAGGGCTTTAAGGACAAACAGGCAACAGCTCAATTAGCCGCAAAGCTTGAAAAAGAGTCTGAATTAGCCCAAGCCGGTGTCATAGACAAATATGCCAAATACCGGAAAGTTGCACTAAGAAAACATCTTGATGATTTTAAACAAAATCTGCTCGATAGGGGAAACACTGAAAAGTATGCAAAAATGACATATAATCGAGCCAAGGATGTTATTGATGGTTGCGATTTTGTTTTTAT
>CAYLMG010000173.1:0-3427 GCA_964384565.1 uncultured Pirellulales bacterium
AAAATGCGTGCCGGCGAAACCGACAAAGCCATCAGCACTGACAACAAAGAGCTTATAGAATTAGGACTGAAAATTTTGCAGAATTTACAGCTTTTCGGTCCGATGGATGTCGATGTGATGATAAGCTCCGATGGGCCAAAACTATTGGAGATGAATCCCCGTTTCGGCGGCGGCTATCCCTGTTCTCATCTGGCCGGTGCCGATTTCCCTGCAAAACTCATTGCAATAAGAAATGGACAAAAACTCAAATCTGATATCGGTTCCTGCCCAGCCGGTGTTGTGATGCTCAAGCAGGATGAAATCATCAGCCATAACTGCAACAACTTCAAACAGATATAAGCTATTTTCTTAAAACTTCAACACCTGCACCCACCGTTTGCAACTAAATTTTTACTGCCCTCTTGTTCTCCCCCAATAACTTATCCCTCCCTTTACTAAGCTGGCAAACTAAAAAAAACGTCCCTGAGAGGATTCGAACCTCTAACCTTCGGCTCCGGAGGCCGACGCTCTGTCCAATTGGGCTACAGGGACAAAAAAACCTTCCTATATTAAAACAAAAATCCCTTCCAGTAAATACACAAACCGAAATTGACTGTTTTTTCCTGCTTTTTAGCATTTGCTCGCACCAATCCGCTCTATTTGTGGTATAATATAATATGAACTTAACTGAAGGATTTTGCTTAAAAAAGCAAAAATGAAAAGAAAATTTCACAATATTATATCAGCTCTGGCCTTGACAATTTTTGTCTTTACCGGCTCCGCACAGGCCGACCCGAACGACTTGAATTTCGACGGCGTCTTAGCGTATGCAATGGACCTGCCAAGAATACTTTTCCTGATGAAACGCGAACCTAACGGAGGACCTCTTCTATATGAAGGCAATTTTGCAGTAAACTGGGCATTTTTAGATACAGGAGCTTCAGGGTTACTACTCTCAAAGGAAACGACTGATTATCTTGAAATCGAAATTGATCCCAACGGTGAATATATAGATGTTGGTGTCGGAGGATTTGAGGCTTTTGATGTTTCCGAGCCGCTTTATTTTGCCACATATCTCTATGACCTTTGGGATCCGAATATAGATATCCCCGAAAACTATCTTTACAGTGGCGGCCCTTGGCGGACACAGGTGAAAAAATATTACGCTGGTCCTTGGCCGGATGAACCTATTGACCTTATGGGCATACCCGTAATGGCCGGAAAAACCGTAGTATTTTACCCTTCACCCACAAACGACATCGACTTATTCGTCGCTGAAATCAAAGAACCAAATGACACTGCCATACCAGCTGCCGACTTCAATATCCCGCTGAGATTCGAAAAATATATTAATCCCGGTTTAACCGAGGAGTTCCATACACCGCCGCTTCCGGCACTTGCATATAACCCGGTTATTGACAACGTTGTTATGGAATACGGAAACGAATCCACAACCGCAACTTTACTTTTGGATACAGGTGCAACAATAAGTCTTATGTCAACTGCCAGAGCTGCTGACCTGGGACTGACTGATGAATACGGAACTCCTATAGTACCACCCGATTTTAACACAGCAATAGGCGGCATCGGAGGAATAGTTGAAATTGATGGTTATGAAATCGACAATCTAATCCTTCCAACACTTAACGGCTATAATCTGGTTTATAATAATGCCCGCATATTTGTACACGATATAAGTATCATCGATGAGGACACCGGTGAGTTTATTACTCTCGACGGGATTTTTGGCAGCAACTTTTTATGTGCTTCTGCTACATTACTGTGGGGACTTCCAGTTGACTTAGTACAAACACCCTATATGCATATAGTTGTCGATACACAAAAAGGTTTGTTGGGCTTTGATGTCAATGATGTCTATCCCTTGCCGCAACCCTACACTTCCAATTGCGGCGATGCAAATAATCCGTGGCACCGAATGGACCTTAACAGGGACTGCACTATTAACTTCGATGATACACAAATCCTTCTGGAGGAATGGCTCGAAGTCTGCACACCTCTCAACTGGGACTGCAGACAGGCTGACATTAACGGCAATGGCACCGTTGACTTTTACGATTATGCGGCTGTTCTGAAAGAATACGATTAAATAATTCCCTTTTCCAATATATCCTTTCGCACCATCAAACATTTGACATAGCGCAGCCGGTATAATATCATTTGCTTTTTTATTACATAAAACTAAGGGCCTGAATATGTTCTCAGCCGAAACTTATATCGAACGCAGAAACAAACTAAAAAAACAAATCGATTCAGGCCTGATACTCTTGCTCGGCAACGAAGAAAGCCCGATAAACTATCCCGACAATCACTACCCCTTCAGGCAGGACAGCTCGTTTCTATATTTTTTCGGCCTGGATTTTGCCGGCCTCGCAGCACTCATCGATATCGACGCAAATAGCGAAACCGTTTTCGGCAATGAGCTTACCGTCGATGAAATAGTCTGGACCGGCACCCAGCCGACAATAAACCAAAAAGCTGCCGCCGTCGGCGTCGATAAAACAGCTCCCCTTGCCGACCTTAAAAAAACAATTCAGAAGGCAGTCAAACAAAAAAGAACTATTCACTACCTGCCCTCCTACCGTGCCGACCATTTAATAATCCTTGAAAAGCTCACAGGTATCCCGAACACGAAGACGGCCGAAAATGTCTCGCTGGAATTGATAAAGGCTGTAATTGCACTGCGCGAAAAAAAATCAAAACAGGAAATCGAACAGATAAAAACAGCCATTGATATCTCTTATCATATGCACTCCGAGGCAATGAAAAATTCAAAGACCGGCAAATATGAGCGAGAAATCGCAGCTCTGATGGAGCAAATCGCTCTTTCAGCCGGCGGAAGACTCGCATTTCCAACTATCTTTTCCGTCCACGGCGAAACGCTTCATAATCCATATCATCACAATATTATGAAAGCAGGCGACATTGCCGTCAACGACTCCGGTGCAGAATCGGCCCTGCACTATGCCTCCGACATCACAAGAACAATCCCCATCGGTGGAAAGTTCGACAGCCGACAAAAGGATATATACAATATCGTCCTGAACGCACAGACAAAAGCTATCGAAGCAATCAAGCCCGGCGCAGAATTCAGAAACATTCACCTACTCGCCTGCAGGATACTGGCAGAGGGCTTAAAGGAAATGGATTTGATGAAGGCCGATTCGGAAAAGGCTGTATCAGCCGGTGCTCACGCCCTGTTCTTTCAATGCGGCCTGGGACATATGATGGGACTCGACGTCCACGATATGGAAGGCCTCGGAGAAGAATACGTCGGCTACACCGATAAACTTAAAAAAAGCAAACAATTCGGCTTAAAATCGCTCAGGCTCGCAAAAAAGCTTGAGCCCGGCTTTGTCATAACAGTCGAGCCCGGTATCTATTTCATACCAGAGCTTATCGATATGTGGAAAGCCGAAAACAAATTCAG
>CAYLMG010000174.1:0-3360 GCA_964384565.1 uncultured Pirellulales bacterium
ATCCGGCTTCAGACGGACTGATATACGCAATATGGAATACCTAATAAAAAAAGCCGGGCCTGCTTTCTGCAAACCCGGCTCAAAAACCAATATCAATCAAATGTTATCTCTAATCCCAATCGAACTTCTCACTCTTTCCAACCAGCTCTGCGAGTCTGTTTTTAATCTGCTCCTGCTTGAATTCCGCCTTTTGCCATCTCTCAACCTTGGCCTCGCTTTCCTTGACCTGTTTTTCAAGCTCCTGCAGTCTCTCTCGAAGCTGCTCGAACGCAATCTGCTTGCGTCTCACTATCAAATCGAACTTTTTGCCCAGCACCTCACCAAGCTCATCGACAAGTTTCTGTTTTTCCTTCTCATCTTTGGCTTTGCCGACTTTGCGCATCAGCTCGTCACGCTGATGGTTAAGCCCATGCTGTTGTTTGAGTATTTCAGCCAGCTCCGGATTCTCCTGCGCTATCATAAAAATCCTTCCGTACTTCATCCATAGAAGGTGTAATTGTCTCTCATATAATTCGGGATTCTTTTCTTTTATCTCTGCCAGCTTCTCAGCCTCTTCCGCGTAATTTTCTTTCAGCCATACGAGGAACTTCTCCTGCAGTTCGGCAAACCTCGCCATCATGTCGCCCCTTCTCGGTCCCCTCTCGCGACCCTCGGGTCCCCTTTCACCCCGACCTTCAGGCCCCCTTTGGCCTCGACCTCTCTGCTCGCGAAACATCCGACGAAAATTCTCTCGCATAACATTCTTAATCTCTTCCTTGAATTTCTCAGGCTCTTTTTCACGCAGCTTGGCAAGCTCCTCTGCCTTTTCCGGCTCGGTCTCTTTTAGCCTGTCCATAAACCGGTTAATCATCTCTTCCGTAGGCTCAAATTCCCTGAACATCCGCTCAGGAAACTCTTCGAATACGTTCTCTGCCTCATTTACATCTGCTGAACAAGGCCGAGCTCCCGTCACCAACAAAACCGCCGCAGATAACAAAACTATCCCAAATAGCCTTTTCATATCTCTATCCTTTCCCAAAATTCACTGTCTATATCAATCAGCTCAAGCTCAAGCTCCGTCACGCTGTCTTTTCCGTTACCATAACCCTGGTCCAATTGTACCGTTAGAAAATCATCCTCCATCTGCTCTATCTCCGCATACAAAACCGCAAGCTCCGCGTCGTCTTCTATAATATTACTGCCTTCCCACACCTGGGCCGGTATAGCTGCTACATAACTTATCAGCTCTGTCTTGCTTACCTCCATCGGCCTCTTGAACAATTCAAGACTGACCACAAAAACAAAAATAATAACAGCCGCCACCGCAACAGCTCGATAGGCCGGCATCCAGTAACGCTTGGCTTTTCTCTTCTCAAGAGACTGGCATATCCTCTCCTTTATCTGCCATCGAAGCTCTTCTGTCGGCTCGGGCGCAGGATTCTCCTCCAACATCTTATCAACTCGTCGTATATCTTCCGCCGCCTGCTCTGCCTGCTCAGCACCGACAAAATTCTCAAAAAGCTCCCGCAGATTTTCTTCTTTTCGCTCTGCCATAATTTCACCCCATTAATTCGCGAAGCCTCTTAACGCCCCTGTGAACCTTCGACATCACTGTCCCTATCGGCTCGCCCCGCATTTCTGCTATTTCCTTAAAACTCAATTGCGAATAAAACCGCAACATTATCAGCTCCCGTGTCTGCTCATCAAGCCGCTCAATCTTTTCCCCAAGCTTATCTACCTGCTCACTTACATTTCGACTTGCCTGTCTTTGCTCCTGCCTTAATCTTTCTTCAAGCTCCTCTTTCCGGCTTTCAATCACCTTGCTGTCACGATACTTTCTTCTCAGGTAATCGTGAAAAACATTGCTCGTCACCTTAAAAAGCCAGCTATCAAAGCTGTCCCCCTTGAACGTCCCTATCTTCTCTACCAGTTTTACAAAGAGCTCGCTGAGCAAATCATTACTGACCGCCCTGATGCCTGTCATCCGGAAAAAATAGCCGTAACACCGTCTGCTGTACAAATCCACCAGCCGTGAAAAGCTCTCGGCATCCCCCTGTTGACAGCCGGCTATTATCTCTTCTAACTCAGTATGCGCACCCATTTTCAGGCTTTTTCTAAAAATAAAGACGTTTCTTTCATTCTCTTTATTGCATAAATCCTTAAAATCACTATATATTACAGTATGCCCGATAAAACAGCAAAACTTATATCGCAGAACACCTGGACAGCCAAGTTCCTTCGTTTTTTCACCTCATTTTTGCCCGTTTCCAAGAACCGAAAAGGCTCCTGTTCTCGCTGCGGCGCCTGCTGCAAGCTGCCTAATGTCTGCCCATTTTTTACAACCGACAAAGAAGGCCAAGCCGTATGCAAAATTTATCCTCTCCGCCCCTTGAGCTGTCGCAAATACCCCCGCACCGAATCCGAGCACCTCACAAAAAAAACCTGCACATTCACCTTCCAAACCCCGGATTCAAACCAATAAATAACCAGCAGGCTTATTCCTTTGTCCCTTTTTGACATCTTTTTATCTCTTTCACTTATTTTTGTCTTGAAATATAGCAAAACATTGTTAGAATAGCTGCTATACGCGGTTACACTATTCAAGAGCACGAGAGTTCAAGTACGGTTGTTTTAGTTATCTACCTTAATAATTGCGGCTCGCGAATAGCTTTACAAAACTTTAAAAAAGCTGATTTTTCGGAGGATAGGAAATTAGGAAGTCAAAAATCCTTCTACTAATGAGCACGACTCTTTTCTTGTTCGTCCAATCGATTGCTGCCGGAGAGGTCATTTACGTCGATGCCGATAGGCCTGACGGTGGTAACGGCCAAACCTGGAGTACGGCTTTTAAGTATCTGCAGGATGCCTTGAATAATCCCTATCCGGGTGTCGAGATTCGTGTTGCCGAAGGCATCTATAAGCCCGACCAGGGCGAAGGCCAAACATCTGGTGACAGCACAGCAGCCTTCCTGCTTATAAACAGCATGAGCTTAAAAGGTGGCTATGCCGGCTATAGCACACCAGACCCAAATGAGCGGGATATTGAATTATATGAAACCATCCTCTCAGGTGACCTTAATGGAGATGATACACCAGGCATTGAACCCTGCAACCTACAGAACGACCCCAACCATGGTGAGAACAGCTACCACGTAGTCGTAGTCTTAACAAATGAAACTGTTGTACTCGATGGTTTTACAATCACCGCCGGTTTCGCTCTCGATCCCGGTGGGCATACTGAAGGCGGTGGAATGCACAACTCATTCGGAGACATAACTATCATAAATTGCAAATTTATTGGTAACGTGGCAGGCCGTGGCGGCGGGATGTATAACTCCAAAAGCGAACCGAACATAACCAACTGCACATTCAGTGGCAATT
>CAYLMG010000175.1:0-3260 GCA_964384565.1 uncultured Pirellulales bacterium
GTTTTAGAGGCACGGGCAATACTCCAAAAAGCAGAGGATGACAACCGTCAACCGACAGCCGATGAGAAAAGACAGTTTGAGGATGCGATGGATGAAGTCACCAAACTCCGCATTGATATTTTGGAAGCCGAAGAAGAATACTCCAGCAGGTCACGAGGCCGACAGACTGATTTGGAACCTGCCGATAATGCTTATGACGGTGCAACAAGAATCGCTAAGCCCGGGGAATTTCGTTTGCTAACTAACAAAGAGAAAATCTCCGATGTATTTCCGGCCAAAGACAAAAGAGAATCACAGATTGATTTGGGCAAAATGGTTGCTATTGCTGCCGGTGAAAGTCCGTTTGATTGTGCCGAGGAGCGAACAGCATTGACAGGCTCGCAGGATAGTCTCGGCGGCTTTAGTGTGCCGCTCGGAATCAGTAATACAATCGCAGATTTGATGCGGAACAAATCGAGATGTATCGAAGCTGGTGCATTGACATATCAGATGCGGACACGAAAAGAATTGCTGCCGAAATTGACGACAGATCCGACTGGCCACTGGAAGGCCGAAGGTGCTGAAAATACAGAGGATTCGACAACGGCAATCGGTGCAATCGAATTGCAAAGTCGAACACTTATGTTTTGGCTGCCGATATCAAAGGAACTCTGGGGAGATGCCAAAGGCTTAGGCGATTTTCTTATGAAAACAATCGCCGCTTGTGCAGCGTCGAAACTCGACTATGCAGGACTGATGGGCGAAGGCGTTGATAACGAGCCGCAAGGATTATACTACAACAGCGATGTTACGCAAACAGCCGCATTGACTACAACTTGTTATGACGATATGAGCGACCAGATATATCGGATTCAGGATGCGAATCACGAGCCGACAGTTTGTTTATTGTCACCGAGGTCGTTAAACCTTGTCCGCAAACTCAAAGACGGTGACAGCCGATATATGCCTTTGCCGGATTGGTGTCCACCGATAAGAGCGACAAAGCAAATCCCGGACACTCTCGGCGCTGGCGCAGAGAGTATTTCGATTATGGGGGACTTTACGAATATGATAATCGGGATGCGTGAGCAATTTACAATTGAGGTTTTGAAGGAAATCAAATCGCAGAATTATCAAAATGTTTTGTGCGGTGCGCTTCGTGCTGATATCGGTATTCTCCGCCCGGCAGCGTTTGATATAACTGATGAATTAACGACAGCTTGGTACACAGAATAAACTTTAAGTTTAGAAAGGATTTTTTATGCAAGCTACTTTCAAAGAAAATTGCAGAATAGAAAATGTTATGAATAATGTTGCTGCCGGTCAAGCCGCAACTACGGGTGACGCTTTAGATACACAGGGTTTTGACCGAGTGGTTTTTATCTGTAACACAGGCGCAATTGAAGAATCGGGTACAATGACAATGGTGATTCACCAAAGCGATGCTTCGGATAGCGGCTTTACTGTTTTGGACGGCCCGAGCGTTGCACAGGATTCAGACGACGACAATACTCTGATGTGCATTGAGATTTATCGGCCTGAAAAAAGGTATCTGAAAGCGGTCGTAACAAGTGCAGAAGCTAACGGAACTAAAAACGGTGTTATCGCTTTGTTACTCGAACCAAAGACGCTGCCGATAACCGAGAGTGCTGATGTTATCGAATACGATTACTATGTTAATCCGGGTGAATAAGAATAACTAAGAGTCAAGGATATTGGAATTAAAAATGTCAACCTTTAACCAAATTGTAAAATCCAGAATCTCATTGTTTTTCTTTATCCTTTTCGTTTTAAGTTATAGAAGGCTGCGGAGTTGGTCAGGAGCTCCGCAGCCCGTAATTCATTGTTTTATTCCAGTAGGCAGGGAGAGTCTAAAACTCCGCTCCCCCTGCCTGTTTTTAACTTTTTTTACAAAGGATGTATCTTATGAAAAAAAGTAAAATTTTATCAGCTTTACTTATTTTAGTTTTTGTGGGTATTTGTTTTGCAGCTTATATGTCAGCGAATTACTCTGAGCCGGGCGGCAATAAATGGGTTATCGGCGGCGGCGGTAAGACAGGGGAGCTGCTAATTGATGCCGATGGTACTTTGCATTTTGAGGGCGCAACTGCCAACGCTTATGAAACGGCTTTTGCCGTAACTGAGCCAACGGCAGACAGAACAATTACTTTGCCTGATGCGACTGGCAAGGTTGAACTCGTGCCTTTAGTTGTGCTTGTTAGTGGGACAGATGCGAACGATGTTACCGTTGCCGCTTCTGCGACAGGAACGGTCTATATCGCTGATGGTAATGCGACAGACCCGAACACAGTATTTGATTTGCCGAGTGCGGTTGCGCCGACAGCAACGTCACGACTGATTTATACTTTTGTCGATGCCAACGCAACGGCAGCGACTGATGTTTGGATTAAAGCCGCTTCGGGCGATACGATAAACGGCGGCACGGCTGCGAAGTATTATGTATGCCGGACAGCAACAGCCGGGCAGATGACAACGCTTGTAGCGGTTGATGTTACTCGGTGGGTTGTAGTTGCCGAAAAAGGAACGTGGGTAAATGATAACGATTAAGAAAAATGGAAGCCGCAGACACTTGCTTAATGCAACGGTAATAGGCAAAAAACTTTTATACTCAAGAGTCGAGCTATTAAATTTCGCTGAACGGATGACGCATAAGGGGGATAAAAAAGAGTAATTTTAGGAGAACGAATTATGAGAACACACTTTACAGTTACACGAAACAAGCGAAGCAAAAATAAAAAGTGGTGCTGCCGGTGGACTGAATTTGATGACATTACCGGCGATGAAAAACGCAAAAGTAAAGCGTTTCGATACAGGGGGGACGCTGAAAACTTTTTAGCAAAACTACGCACCGGAAAAGACAAACCCGACAAGCAAAAAGTTACGCAGGGGACTACGCTGCAAAAGTTTTGTGACGACTGGTTTTCTATCAGCAAGCCGAACCTGCGAGCCGGAACGTACAAGCTATATGATAATACTATCCGGCGACTGCTCGACTGCTTTGAACCCGATGCGGCTTTGGCACAAATAACACCACAGGCCGCCGCCCGTTTTATCGCAGAACTAAAACCGCTCAATAGCGAAAAGCCGTTGTCGAATTGGTCAAGATTCCGTACGCTTCGTAATTGCCGCACTATATTTCGCAAGGCCGTTAAGTGGGGACATTTTAAGGAAAATCCGTTTGCAGATGTTGACCGTCCAAAATGTATCGTCCAACAATGGCACTATTTAACCGTGCAGCAATACAGCAAGCTGCTGGACGC
>CAYLMG010000176.1:0-3158 GCA_964384565.1 uncultured Pirellulales bacterium
TTTATGATTGCCTCCAGCCTTCTGTCAAGCCTTTTTGGTATATTTTAAATAAAAAAAACGTCACCTTTTTATCCCTGTCTCCGGCGACAAATCCCCAGGCTGTTTTGCTCTCGCTGCTCTTTACAATCACTAATTTGATGATATACTTTGTTCAGCTATGGCAAAAATAGATAAAAATTCGGTCGGTATTGTCAAAACCCAATCAGTTCGACTCGTCGATGAGGACAGCCCCCTGAGGCTTCAGAGCGGCAAATACCTGGCTCCTATCGACATTGTTTATGAGACTTACGGCCAACTAAACAAGGCAGGAGATAATACTGTTCTCATCTGCCATGCTCTCAGTGGAGGTGCCCACGTCGCCGGATACCACAGCCCCGATGACGCCAAACCCGGCTGGTGGGACGAGCAGATAGGCCCTGGGAAAAACATCGATATAAATAAATATTTCGTAATCTGTTCCAATTTTCTTGGAAGCTGCTACGGCACCACCGGCCCATCCTCGACCAATCCTAAGACCGGTAAGCCTTACGGCCTGGACTTTCCTATAATTACAATAGCTGATATGGTAAAGGTCCAAAAGCTCTTGCTTGATAAGCTCGGAATAAAAAGGCTCCTTGCAGTCATTGGCGGCTCTATGGGAGGTATGCAGGTTCTGCAATGGGCTATCGAGTATCCCGATTTTGTAAAAGCCGCTGTCCCCGTTGCTACAAACACCCACCTCGGCGCCCAATCGATTGCTTTCGATGCCGTGGGAAGGAATGCTATCCTCGCCGACCCGGCTTTTGCTCAGGGTCAATACTCAAATCAAAATCAGCCGGCCAGAGGCCTAAGCATTGCAAGGATGATAGGACACATCACATACCTGTCTGAGCAGGGTATGAGAGAAAAGTTCGGAAGAGAATTAAGAAATACAGAAAAATATAGATATGATTTTAATTCCGAATTTGCCGTTGAAACATATCTTGACCATCAGGGTCGCTCGTTCGTCGAACGCTTCGATGCCAATAGCTATCTTTACATCTCAAAGGCAATGGATTATTTCGACCTGAACAAAGACTACGGCTCAGTAAAAAAAGCATTTGAAAATGTCAAATCCAGATTCCTCGTAATCAGCTTTGCAAGTGACTGGCTGTTCACTTCCGCTCAGTCTGAAGAAATTGTTGATGCTCTTGCTGCCAATAGAAAGCTTGTCAGCTATTGCAATATCGAATCTCCGTACGGCCATGACGCTTTTCTGCTTGAGCCCGTTGCGCTTGGCCGGCTCATAGCAGCCTTCCTTGAAGCGACCCATAAACCGGATATAAAAAGACCTTCGAAACGCCTCCCCCGGGAAAAAACAAGCTTTTTTGAATCCGGCAGGCGAGCTCGTGTGGATTACAAAATCATCGAATCTATTATACAACAGGACTCGACTGTTCTTGATGTCGGCTGCGGCGACGGGCAGTTGCTCGCAAACCTTATTGAGGATAAAGCCATTAAAGCCGAAGGCATCGAGCTTGATTACGATTACATACTTGCCTGCATCAATCGAGGCATCCCAATTATCCAGCGCAACATTGAAAGGGGGCTTTCCTACTATGCGGACAAATCTTTCGATGTCGTCATCCTGTCACAAACGTTGCAGACCCTGAAAAATCCTCAAAAGGTTTTTAAAGAGCTTTTGAGAGTCGGCAAAAAAGTCATTATCAGCTTTCCGAACTTCGCTCATTGGAAGTGTCGTGCTCAGCTTTTCTTCAAAGGAAAGGCACCTGTTACGAAACAGTTGCCTTACAGCTGGCACGATTCACCGAATATACATTTCCTTTCTTTGAAAGACTTTGAAGAATTTTGCAGGGGGCTCGGTGCAAAGGTTGAAAAGAAAATCCCCCTTACCAAAACGAGCGAGAGCCCTGTAAAGTTCGCACCAAACTTTTTCGCCGAGCAGGTCGTTTACGTAACAAGCAAAGAGTGATTTTACCCTATCCGAACTTTTATCGCCTTTTGGGAGTTTCAAGGCCGTGCTCTGTCATTAACTGCTCGTCGAGCATTATCTTTTTAACGTCTCCGTCGGCGATAATTCGACCACCATCTGTAAGAACCGCACGTTCTGCCACGGCAAAGGCAAAGTTCATATCGCAGGTTGCTATAACGAGAGTTTGCGGCAGTTTTTTTAATAACCCTATCAGATTATTGCGGCTTCTCGGGTCCAGGCTGCCTTCCGGCTCATCAAACGTAATTATCTTCGGCCTCATCGAAAGTATCGTAGCTATCGCTGCCGCTCTCTTCTGACCTCCCGACAAATGATGCGGTGCCCGCTCACCCATCCCGTTCAGACCTACAGTCGCTAATGCCTCGGCTACCCTCTGCTCAACCTGTTCAGCCTCAAGACCCATATTAAGAGGGCCGAAAGCGACATCATCCTGCAGTGTCGGCATAAATAACTGGTCGTCCGGATTGTCCAGACAGCTTCCGATTAATGCTCTTATCTCTCTTATATTCTTTTTATTAACTTCCAGCCCATCGACAAAAACCTTACCGCTGCCTCTTAAAAATCCTGCCATCGCCAGAAGCAGCGTCGATTTTCCCGCACCGTTCGGCCCGATTAGTGCTACCTTTTCGCCGGCCTGGATGCTCAAATTGATATCCTCAAGCGCCTTGGTACCGTCCGGATACTTATAACTTAAGTCCTTGATTTCAACTGCCTTTGACATCGAATGTAATTAGCCTAAAATTGGTTTAACAAAAATAAACAGTCCCGCTGTAAAAGCCGCTGCTAAAAATATAAAAATAATATCAGTTGCTCTCACCTTTAGCTTCGATATGCTATGCCAGTTTCCATTAAAGCCCCGTCCCTCCATCGCAATATTGACACGCTGCGCCGTGTCGATGCTGCGGCCTAACAGCGAGCCTACCATTGATGCAGCGACCTTTACTTCTCTTTGTACACCGAGATTCTTAAGTTTTCTGCCGCTCCTCGCACGAATTATATGATGCGCTCTGTCGATCAAGATAAAAATGTAACGATACAAAAAGCCGAGCTGGATAACCAGTATCTTGGGAAATCCTAATCTTTGCAGCCCGCAAAGCAAATTACCAAAACGAGTTGTCGAGACCAGCGCAATCAAAGCCATCATCGTAATAATAAACTTGCCCAAAATCGAAAAACATCGAAGCCAGCC
>CAYLMG010000177.1:0-3108 GCA_964384565.1 uncultured Pirellulales bacterium
TGCCTATACGGACAAATATATGGCCGAGGCGAACGCCTTATGCTAACTACGCACTTATAGCCGCCAACATTATCATCTTTATTATCACTTTCGGCCCGCATTTGCATATCGTCGAAGGTTATGCTGTAAAGGTGCCAATTCGTCACTGGGCTGAAAAGTATATGCTTTACCCTTCAGCAGGCATCTGGTATCAGTTTATAACTTATGCGTTTCTGCACGGCGGCTTCTGGCATATCATCGGCAATATGTTTTTTTTATATCTTTTCGGAAATAACGTCAGCGATAAGCTCGGGACGGTAAAGTATCTGATTTTTTATTTTGCAGGAGCAGTTCTAAGCGCTTTAGGTCATATAGCGATAGGCAAGCTTTACGGCTCGGCTTCCATAGCTGGAAATGTCCCCCTCGTTGGTGCGAGCGGAGCTGTCTCAGCGGTAATAGGTGCATACCTAGCGCTGTTTCCACAAACTTTGGTAACGGTATTTTACTGGTTCTTCTTTATCGGTACGATGGAAATACCGGCCATTTATTTTATCGCCTTCAAATTGATTTTTATCGATAACATAATCTCTCGCTATACTCTCTACGTAGCCTATGATGCCCACCTTGCAGGTTACGCCTTTGGCATTGCAGCGGCCTTGCTTTTACTCGTAACAGGTGTTGTTTCGGTCAGCGGTTTTGACTTGTTGTCAATGATAAAGCAATGGAACCGCCGGCGCCGGTATCGAGATGCTGTTTCTGGTGGGTTCGACCCTTTTGCAGGCCCACGGCCTGCAAAACAAATAAAGGTTAAGAAGGTTAAAAAAACAGCAGCCCAGCAGGAAAAAGAAGACAAAATCGCCAATATCCGAAACGAAATCAATACCCGGGTGGCTCAGCGAAACTTCGTCGCCGCTGCTGAGTTGTATCTGCAATTAATCGAGCTCGACGGCGGTCAGCTATTGCCGCGACAGAACCTGCTCGATATTGCTAACCAGCTTGCCAGCGAAGCAAAATACGAGGACGCAGCACAGGCCTACGAAAAATTTATAAGACATTATGGGAACTACGAATACATCGAGCAGGTAGAGCTGATGCTGGGCTTGATATATAGCCGCTATCTGCAGCAGACTGAAGCGGCTGTGCATTATCTCAAAGAGGCAGAAAAAAAACTTACCGACCCCGGCCAGCTAAAAATGTGTAAAGATGAGCTTAAAAAGCTGTAGAGTTGCCTTGCCGCTTAACTTCGGCTCAGATTAATAAAATAAATTTGACAATAACTGAATCGGCTGTTAACTTTAATCAGTTAAATTTCGGGTATTTTATTTTTAAGAAAGAAACCTCTTTTTGGGAGATAGAAAAATGAAGTCACGATTTTCATTTCTAATGATGATTTTTTTAATAAGCCTGGTGTCGACAGCTTCTGCCGAGCAAACCGCCGGTACAATCATAGCTCTTGACGAACAGACGCCTTCTTTTCCTTATATTGCCCAGATTATAGGCGACAATGTTAAACTTCGTTCCGGGCCCGGCACCAACTATTATCTTTGTGGCGAGCTGAATAAAACTGATGTGGTAAAAGTCGTCCAGCAGAAGTACGGCTGGTCCCGCGTAGTCCCGCCTGAAGGTGCTTTTTCCTGGATATCGAAGCAGTATATAGAAATTGACCCGACCAATCCATCGGTTGGCATAGTCACCGGTGACAATGTGCGTGTCAGGGCGGGCTCGGCTGATAATAACCCTCTTCATTCGGACCAGGTTCAGGGTACGTTCGATAAGGGTGACAAGGTAAGGCTGATGGATGAGGAGCAAAGTGATTACTATAAAATTTATCCACCGTCGTTTGCTTATCTGTGGGTAAGCACGCAGTACACAAAGCCTCTCGGCTCTGCGCCAGAAGATGCCAATACTGCCGAAGGGAGCAAGGAAAAGGCTGTTGAAACCGGCTTATTTGCACCTGCAATGGTTCCGGCTACAAAGGACCTTCGACAGTATTATGCGCTTGAGCAGATAGTCAAGGCAGAGCACGAAAAGCCGGTGCTTGAGCAGGATTATTCTACGGTAAAAGAGGCCCTGCAGCTGCTGGCTGAGAATAAAGATGCCGGTAAAGCCGCGCGTTATGCCGAGTTTATGGTCAAACGCATAGAAGGTTTTGAGCTGGCTGCTGAAGTTGCAAAAGCTGTTCAGCTTCAGGACCAGCAGTTACGGCAGACAAAAGAAAATATTCAGAAAGCCAGTCAGAGTAGACTTCAGCAGCTTCCAAATCTCGGAAGATTTGCTGTGATTGGCAGAATCCAGACTTCCAGTGTCTACGGCACCGAGCCTGTCGTGAAACATTATAAAATACTCGATAGCGCAGGCAATATTATTTGCTATGCTTTGCCGGCCAGCTCGGCGCCGGAAATGGACATCAGCAGATATTTTGATAAAAAGGTCGGGCTCGTAGGGACGATTGAAGCACACCCTGCTACGTCGAGTGCCCTTGTAAGATTTACTGAAATAGCCGAAGTGGATTAATAAGACTTAAAAGTTAAACCGTCCTATCGTCGTTATTTATTATTTCACATTGCGATTTGCGCTGCCGATTTTATTCAACAGTTTCCATCCTGTCGGCAGTAACGCCGCCGCGAGAACGATTTTTATTATGTCGCCAATTATAAAAGGATATAAGCCGACAGCAAGTATACCTTTTGTCTCCGTCAGCTTGCCTGAAGACGCCAGAACCGACAGCCAGCTCAGACCGAAAGCATATATAATCAGATTACCAAATATCATTGTCAGGATTGTGGTCTCTATTCGTCTGTCGAAGCCTTTTTCTGCCAGTAATCCGACAATATATGCAGCAAAGATAAATCCAACCAGATATCCTCCGGTGGGCCCGGCTAAGGCTATGAAACCTGCCTTTCCCTGAGCGAAAAAAGCAAGTCCTGCTGCTCCCTCTAATATGTAGGTCAAAACCGCAAGGCTGCCTCTTTTGCTGCCGAATAGTACTGCTATCATCAGAACTGCAAAGGTCTGGCCGGTAATCGGAACAGGCCAGCCGATGGCTATCTGGGCAGACAGGGCGATTAACAATGAGCCGATGATTATTAATGCAATATCATAGATTAAAGCTCTGACTTTTTCTGCGGG
>CAYLMG010000178.1:0-1361 GCA_964384565.1 uncultured Pirellulales bacterium
GGCAGGGAGATTACGCAGGGTATTGTTTGCGGCAGGGCTCTGCCGATAATAGAAATCAGGCCGACAGAGAAGTTCTATAACTATCAGGCCAAGTACCTCGACGAGAAAACACAGTTTCTTTTTGATACTATCGAGGATAAAAATTTGAAAGAAGAAGCTCGGAGCACTGCGTTGAAATGTTTCGAGGTGCTCGGGATGAGGGATTTTGCGAGGGTTGATTTTATTTTTGGTGACGATGGGCAGCCTTATGTGCTTGAGGTTAATACCATACCTGGGCTTACCGCTCATTCGCTTGTGCCGATGGCAGCGGCAGAAGCGGGTATCTCTATGAGCGAGTTGTGCACGCAGATTATAAGCTCGGCGGTTGAAAATAAAAAGGTCAGCAGCGTCGGCTGATAGCTCACGGCAAAAGAGATGGCAAAGAGAAAAAGAAGAAAACGCAAGGTTAGTTTGGCACCATTTACTTTTGGCTTGCCCAAAAAAGCCAAATCGAAAAGAAAAGTTTTTAATTTATCGAATTGGACGTCAACACTCGTAGCTGCTCTGATTATTTGTGTTGTGGCAGGTGTAGTTATCGGTTTTGTATATCTGGAGAGATATGTTGAAAAAGCAGTTCCAATCTCACAGAGCACTGCGGTTTTGGAGCTGGTGAATCCTCCGTATTGGGTCAATGACCAGCTAAAGCAGCAGATTTACGCTGCTGCTACTGCCGGCGGCGAAGACCTCAGGCTTGATGAAGACGTTGCAAAATCGGTTCAGAAAAATATCGAGACCTTTACAAGCTGGCTCGCCGGGGTCAGTGTCCAGACCACGAGCGATGCTGTCAGGATAAAAGGTAATTGGCGAAAGCCCCTGGCCCTGGTTATCCAGGGCGCGCGTAAATTTTATGTGGATAAAGAGCTTGTCGTGCTTGACTTTGTCACGATTGAGACCTTGCCGATTGTGGAAGTTACGGGGATTTTACCTGCTTCGCAGGTGCCGCCGGCTGGTAAAGTCTGGGAAAAAGATGACCTTTCTGCGGCTGTTGAAATCCTGCAGCGGCTTAACGATAGAGATGAGCTTGAAACAGAAGGAGACAGCCTGCTTTTTGAAATCGGCCGCATTGATGTCAGTAACTTTAATGGTCGTCAAAACAGCGGCTCAGCTCATATTATCCTCTACACAACCGATGACAGACTGGTTATCTGGGGCGTTGAAATCGGAAAAACGCAGAGATATCTGGAAGCTACCGATGAGCAAAAGGTTGCAAGACTGTTCAGCTATTATAAGGAAAAAGGCACACTGCTGGGCGGTGTAAAGTATATCGACCTGAAAGAGCCTCAGCAGACAATACCTCTGCCGATAGACAGGTATTGATTAGC
>CAYLMG010000178.1:1461-3090 GCA_964384565.1 uncultured Pirellulales bacterium
TTTAAGGTCGGCATAGTAATAGGGGATATCGAACTGTTCACAAAGTGATTTAAGCTTTGCAACGACTGACTCGCTGAGTTCGTTTTGAAAATCGCGATTGCCTTTGCAGTAAAAGACTCTGCAGCCGCTAAAGCGAAAAGAATAAATTGTGCATTTGCCCTGCTCGTTATACGGGCACCTGCTGGCCTGCATCGTTTTAATCTTTTTATCTTTGAGATTTTGCTTTAGAAAAACCAGTTCCGGGCTGGTGACAAAAAGAAGATGGTCGAAACCTTCGAAGTCGCAGCATCGACCGCAACCGGAACACTTTCCGAGAAGGGCTTTGTTTTTCTCAATCTCTGAATCGAGCCATTCATAAATTTCAGCAACCTTTTCCGCGATAAGTAAATCATTCGTCATCGTTCCACCATTTCTTCTGCTTTCGCAGTTTCTCTATTTGTTCGAAGGTGTATAATCTGCCTTTGTTTATGCCGGGACATTTTTGAGCAGCTTTGTTCCAGGCGTTCGATGTTGACAGATTACTCGGCCAGAAAGGCCAGGTTCTGCACTGGTTCGGCCGAACCGGGTAGATTGCACATATCTTTTGCCCTGCCTCTCTTCGCAGAAAAATGCAGTCCTTTGTATCCGGGTGTTCGATAATTGAAAACTTAAGGACATAACGCTTCAGATATTTTTTTCGAAGCTGTTCAGCCGAAATTTTTAGGAAATTTGCAATAAGTTCAATTTCCTTTTTTGTTACCCAGATAAAACCCTCCTGCGGCCCGGAGCAGCAGTTGCCACAGCCCTGACAGTCAAAATGCAAGCCAGCTATGTACCATTGAGACATATTAAAAGCTGCCAATTAGAAATCAGAACAACGAATCAATTTCGAAGCTTTTCAATGAAGGACTGTGGAATTTTTCGGCCATTACATTCAAGGGTGGGGTCAGCACCGTGCTGTAATAAAAGTTGTCCGATTTCGACATTGTTTCGACCGGCTGCGATGGAAAGTGCCGAGCATCGGGAATCACGAGCTGTCCTGGCATTTATATCAGCACCATTTGCAATTAAGAATTCCACAGTTTCCAACTGACCGTTTGATACGGCATCCATCAAGGCTGTTACATCATCACTTCCCCTTTGATTTATATCAACTCCATTACTCATTAGAGTTTTTATCGCCTGAATCTGCCCGTTCCTTGCCGCCCATTGCAGAGCAGTACCGCAACCCGTTCCTTTTTGAGTAACATCTGCGCCATTTTCCAGAAGGATTTCCATCACCTCGATATTTCCGTTGCGGGCTGCATAATGCAGCGGCGTAGCTCCGCCTTCATTGCGTATATTTACCTGTGCGCCTTTTTCCAGAAGCAGTTTTACTATTTCCGGATATCCGCCCCTCGCGGCCTCATGCAGAGGCGATTCGAGATACCAGAAAGTTCTGCTGTTCGGATTTGCTCCCCACGCGAGCTGCTTTTTGACTTCTGTTATATTGCCATTGCGGGCTGCGGTATGAATGCTCATACACCCGGTTAAAGCAGCTATTAGGAAAAATACCGCTATTAACAGTATTGGCCGGACTGGAAACTTTTTCATAAAAATTTTCCTTGAACCGGAGTTTTCAATTATTGCAGTATTAAAACCACAGCGTTT
>CAYLMG010000179.1:0-1895 GCA_964384565.1 uncultured Pirellulales bacterium
GAATCCGGGGGATATACGATTTCTGCCTCTTCTTTCATTTTTTCAACCAGTTTTGGGATGAGGCTTTGCTCTTTTCGTGACTGCAGAACTTTGGTGATATTATTTTTAGCCTCATCGAAAGAAACCGTGCTGGCATCCTGGTGGTCGGTTGATTTTATAATATGGAATCCGCGTGAGCTTTCCACCACGTCACTGACCTGGCCAATCTCCAGGGCGAAGGCTACGTTTGAGAAGGCTGGTATCCATTGACCTCTGTGATTGAATCCGAGGTCACCGCCCCTGCTCGCTGAGGGGCAGTCGGAATAAGCTTTCGCCATTTCGGCGAAATCGTCTCCGTTTCTAATCTGCTCGAGTATGTTTTGCGCCTTTTGTTTTGCGGCTGCTTTGGCCTGCTCGATTTTGTTCGGGTCTGACTTGTCAGGTACTATAAGAATATGGCTTGCTCTTACCATCTCGGGCTTTTGGAAAAATCTCTGGTTTTCATCGTAGAATTTTTTCGCCTCTTGTTGTGAAATATCAAGCTCTCCGGGATAGTTAATCTCTAAAAGTTTTGTCATCATAAGCCTTTTTTGCATCGTTTTTTTCAATTGATTGAAGTCGGTGCCGCGCGCTTCCATCTGAGATTTAAAGTCTTCCAGAGTCATATTCGGGTCTGAGGTTTTAATCATATCAATAATATAGTTATCAACATCCTGTTCTGTAACTTCGATATTGTTCGCCTTTACCTGCTCATCAAACAAAAGCTCAGTTATCATATTATCCAGCATCTGGCTTTCGTATTGCTCGCGCAGTGAGGGTGTGGTCCTTTGCTGCATTGATTCTCTGTAATCGATGATTGGCTGAACCTGTTCGTCCAGCTGAGCTCTTGTAATAGCGGTTCCATTGACGGTAACGATAACGTTTGAGTCCTCTATAGTCTGCGGGGCAGTTTGCGGCTCGATAGTGATTTCAGTTTCAGCGGCTTTCTCTTCGGTCTCGAGGGGAGTTACCGGCTCGACGGTTTCGGCTTGGGTTTCAGCAGGCGGCGATTCGATAATTGCCTGCGGCACATTTACGTTGGCGGGTTCCTTTTTTTCTTCCAGACACCCGCAAATAAAAACCAGAAAAGAGGCAATGATACAGCCGAGTTTGAAAGTTTTAGTTCTCATTAGAAACTCCTTTCGATAATGCTGAGTCTAACTACATCATTAAAAATGATGCTTACTTAAAATACACGAGGTTTTATTTCCAAATATAAACACATATTATTTCACAAAAGGGTTCAAGGGTCAATGTTTATTTTCATATTTGCTTTTTGGGTTTATTGGGGGTTTGACAATCTGTTTGAAAAGCAGCTTTTATGTTGTTATAATATTTTGTGTGCAGCTTTTTATGCCGATTCCAAGGGATAAAACGGTGTAAGAGCTTGAAAAAGAGACAGAGATGGATTTTCCGCAGCGATTAACCATTGACAGCAAAACAATAACGATTGTGCCGCGTTACTGTGAGACAGACCAGGGCGGGGTGGTTCACCACAGCGTCTATCCGGTCTGGTTCGAGATGGGCAGGACAGAACTTCTGAGGGTTAATAATGTTGCGTATAAAGACCTTGAGGCGGCGGGTATATTTTTTGTGATGGCAGAGCTCAACATAAGATACCGTCAGCCGGCAAGATATGACGAGAAGCTCGAGCTTTGGACCGGCTGCACGAAGGTAACAGCAAGTAAGATTGAACACAGCTATAAACTTACCAGGTGCAGCGATTCGGCAGTTCTGGCTGAGGGTTCGAGCGTGCTGGCGTGCACAAATTCTGATGGAAAGGTGCGGCGGGTACCGGATTTTATGTATCCGGCTGAATAAAGAATCTTACTTAGAGGGGAGTTTGAATTGACTTGTTTGGGCGGGTCGGCTAAACT
>CAYLMG010000179.1:1995-3060 GCA_964384565.1 uncultured Pirellulales bacterium
GGGGTCTTTGATGGGTTCTGATAAAAAAGAAAGTTGCGGGCTTTTCGGGATTTTCGGCGACGAAGATGCGGTTAAAAAAACATATTTTGGTCTATATAGCCTGCAACACAGGGGTCAGGAATCGGCAGGTATAGCGTCGAGTAATGGTGAGTCCATTCAGTGCTATACGGGTGTGGGTTCGGTTGCAAGGGTCTTTCGCAGCAGTAAAAGAGTTCTGGAGAGGCTCTCTAATCCTTCGGCCGTAGGGCACGTGAGGTATTCGACGAGCGGCTCTTCCAATCCTATCAACAGTCAGCCTCTTTTAACTGAATATTCACGCGGGCAATTGGCTATCGCACATAACGGAAATCTCATAAACGCATCTCTGCTCCGTGATGAATATGAGGCGTATGGCAGCATATTCAAGTCGACATCCGATACTGAGATAATCGCTCATTTGATGGCCAAGCCCACCCACGTCAGTAATCCGGACCCGCTCGCACATGTGCTGAATCATCTTCAGGGTGCATATTGTCTGCTGTTTCTGTACCCTGACCGTATTGAAGCAGCTCGCGACCCGTATGGTATTCGCCCGTTATGCCTGGGAAAGACGGAGCAGGACTGTTACGTAGTTGCCAGCGAGAGCTGTGCTTTTGATGCGATAGGTGCCGAGTTTCTGCGCGAGGTTGAGCCCGGTGAGATTGTTACCATCGATAAAGATGGGTTGAGCAGCGGGTATTTTGTCAAGCCGGGAGCGGTCAGCACAGCGCACTGTTTGTTTGAGCACATATACTTTGCAAAGCAGAGCAGCACGTTTTTCGGCGAGAATGTTCACGAGTTCAGGAAGAAGCTCGGCAGGCGGCTCGCGAAGGAACACCCTGTGGAAGCGGATGTTGTGATACCGGTACCGGATTCAGGTACATCGGCTGCGGTAGGCTATTCGCAGGGCAGCGGGATACCTTTTGATATGGGTCTGGTAAGAAGTCACTATGTCGGCAGGACGTTCATATCGCCCGGCCAGAAGCTGCGTGAGCTGCAGGTGAAATTAAAGCTGGCGGTTGTAAGAGAAGCTGTGGAAGGCAAACG
>CAYLMG010000180.1:0-3051 GCA_964384565.1 uncultured Pirellulales bacterium
TGCAGCTGGAATTCCTGGATGAGAGATTTGATACCGGAAAAGATTCTGGGCTCATTTTTTTCGAAAAGAATGAGAATAGCAACCGGCGTGGGTATTGGATTGAGTTTGCTTGCTGCGGTTTATCTTGATTACTGGAAGAAATTTTTGCCTGCTTATGAAATTCAGGGTTATTCGATTTTGTTTCTGTTCGGTTTTGCAGCGGGTGGTATAGGGATTTATTTTCTGGCGAAGACTCCTGAAATTAAGATGCCCGCGCAAGTCGAAAAGGTAAAGATTTTGGCACTTCTGGCAAAGCCTTTCCGTGATGAGAATTTCAGAAAGCTGATTGCTTTTATGTGCTCCTGGAACTTCGCTGTGAATCTGGCGGGGCCGTTCTTTATGGTTTATATGTTAAGAAGGCTGGGGCTGAGTATGTCTTTTATCATCGGCCTGTCGATTCTGAGTCAGGTTATGAACTTTCTTTTTTTGAAAATCTGGGGAAGGTTTACCGACAGGTTCAGCAATAAATCGGTTCTGGCAATCAGCGGGCCGTTATTTATCTGCTCTATACTGGCCTGGACCTTTACAACTATGCCCGAAAGATACTTTCTAACCATCCCGTTGTTAATAGTGATACATATTGTAATGGGCCTGTCATCGGCGGGCGTGTCTCTTGCATCTGGTAATATCAGCCTGGAGCTGGCCCCTAAAGGGCAGGCTACCGCTTATCTTGCTGCCAATACCATTGCCAACTCGGTAGCAGCCGGTATAGCGCCCATTCTGGGTGGTAAATTCGCAGACTTTTTCTCGGGCAGAGAGCTGGCCTGGACTCTGGAATATACAAGCCCTGCGAAAAAGTTTCTTTTACCGACGTTAAATTTTCAGCAGTGGGATTTCTTCTTTGCAATCGCCTTTATAATTGGATTATATTCTTTGCATCGGCTGGCAATGGTAAGAGAGGAAGGTGAAGTTGAGGAAAAAATCGTAGCACAGCAATTGTTTACGGAGCTGACCAGCCAGGTGAGAACGCTGTCCTCTATAGAAGGTGTAAAGCAGATGGTCAGCTTTCCTCTCTCAATAATAAGAAACCTTACTGTAAGGAAAAGACGGAATGAAAGAAAATAATCGAATTAAGAGGCGTTCAAAAAAGGCCGGCCTGCCGCCGGGCACCCTTATGCATATCGGCGACAAAAAATTAGAGAAGGTTCGAATAACCATCATCGACTACGACGAAGAGAGCTTCGAGCAGAAGCAGGCTGACAATATCGAAGAGTGTTTTCAGTTTAAGACCAAGCCGACCGTCACCTGGATAAATATCGACGGCCTGCACAATATCGAGCTTATTGAAAAAATCGGCAAGCACTATGAGCTGCACCATCTTATTCTCGAGGATATTCTGAATACCGGCCAGCGTCCGAAATTTGAAGACCTTGAAAATTACATCTTCATCGTGCTTAGAATGTTAAGTTATGATGAAAAGATTCAGTCGATTAGTTCCGAACAGGTCAGTATGATTCTTGGTCAAAACTTCGTTCTTTCTTTTCAGGAGAATGTCGGTGATGTTTTTGAGCAGATAAGAGAGCGAATCAGAAATGCAAAAGGCAGAATTCGGAAGATGGGCTGTGATTATCTTTTGTATTCGTTACTGGACGCCATTGTTGACAGCTATTTTTCCATACTTGAAAGATTGGGCGAAAGGATAGAGTCGCTCGAGGAGCAGCTTATGAGAGCCCCATCGAACAAAACTCTTGAGCGAATACACAGGCTTAAAAGAGAGCTGATTTCCCTGAGGAAATCGGTCTGGCCATTAAGAGAGCTCATAAGCGGGCTGGAGAGAAGCGAATCTGAACTTATAAAGGAAACAACCGGTGTGTACCTGCGAGATTTGTATGACCACACAATACAGGTTATAGACACCGTCGAGGGCTACCGCGATATGGCCTCGGGTATGCTCGATATTTACCTTTCGAGCATTAGCAATAAAATGAATGCCGTTATGAAGGTTTTGACTATCATTGCGACAATTTTTATACCACTTACCTTTATTGCAGGAATATATGGAATGAATTTTGATTATATGCCTGAGTTGAGATGGAAATTCGGTTATGCCGCCATCTTGCTGGTAATGGTTAGTATCGGTATTATGATGTTGATTTTGTTTAAGCGGAAAAAGTGGTTGTAATAAAGTTACTATCGGATTTTGAGTAGAGGTAAATTATGGACGTTATGCTTTTTATTATAGTGCTTACAGCCTCCTTTACAATTGTCAGAATTGGCGCTATAGCTTTTCAGTTAACAGGTCTTGAATGGTCGCTGGCCAAATTTCAGGCGCTGTCCTGCTTCACGGGGACAGGTTTTACAACGAAAGAGGCTGAGCTTATCGTAACCAATAAGCAGCGACGCCGTATCGCGTCTATACTAATGGTTCTCGGCAATGCAGGCTTTATAACGCTGATTGCTACCGCAGCAAGTGCATTGAGCCCGAGAAAAGCTATATGGGCGAGATTGTCTGAGTCTTTGCTGCCGTTTTCTGTTCCTGAAGCTGTTGTGCCCTGGGTCAATATAATTATTATTATTGTTGCGATTTATGTTGTCTATAAGGTTTTCACTCACAAAAAATTCGCTCAAAAAATCACCGAGGGCCTCAGAAAAAGAATCCTGCGTAGAGAAATAGTCAAGAAAGTGTCTTTTGAAGAGCTTTTGTTTTTAACCGGCGGCTATGGTGTAAGCAAAATTGATGTTGGTAAGGATAGCCCGCTTATTGACAAGAGTCTTGCCGAGTCCGATTTGCGAAAAAAAGATATTACGGTTCTGGCGATTGTGCGCGGCGATTCGACGATAGCGAATCCTGCTGCTAACACAAAAATCAGGCTCGGTGATGAGCTTGTCTCTTTCGGCAATCTCGAAAATATAAAGAAAGGAGCCGGTGTCAAAGAGAAGTAAACATCTGTATTTTTAATTTTATTTAATTATTTTATAACTGAGAGCGCTTAATATGTTTGACTTTATTCTATTAAATTCCGGTATTTATACCTGGCTGATTATTCCTGTTTTGATTTTTATTGCACGTGT
>CAYLMG010000181.1:0-3033 GCA_964384565.1 uncultured Pirellulales bacterium
CAGTTAAAGGTAAGGGATTGTCAATTATGGGCAGAAAAATCCTGCCCGACTGCTTCGCCGCTGAGACCGCAAGTCTCATCCAGCGCTCGAGCACTCTCGGATTATGGGGACACCTGATGGTCCGCTCGAACATAACCGGAGTAATCCTGTCGATGCCAAGCTCGGTAGTTTTTTCAATCAGCCAGTCAAATCTTTGACCTTTTGCAATAGAAACAGCCAGTATTATCCTGTCGTCAGCCGGTGGATTGTGTTGAGTCTTCCTGATAATACGCAGGATTGCTGCTTTCCTGCTTTTTTCTTTTATCATTGCTTCTGCGACCAATCCCCTGCCGTCGAACAATTCGACATCCTGCTCGCTTCCGAGCCTGAGCACCTTGCTGAGATGTTCGAATTCAGGTCCCTGAAGCTTCGTAATCGGCTCAATAATAACAGGACAGTAAAATCTGTACCGACTCATAATCCGCATCCCTTTTTGCTAAAGTTAATTTTGGTATTTGTCAGAAAGACACCGGTCAGTACAAGTACAGCTCCGATTATAAGTGATATTGTAATTTTTTCATTCAGAATCAAAAAAGCGATGATAACGGTAAAAACCGGAATAAAGTTTATAAACTGGCAGGTCCTTACCGGCCCTACTTTTTTCAGACCGTCATAATACCAGACATAACTAATTACCGTGCCGAATACCGCCAAGTAAATTATAGCCGACCAGTCTTTACTGAAAGTATATCTTGATATGTCAGCAAATAAATCACCGAAAACAGCCGGTACAAAGAGCATAATTGTACCGAGCAGAACCGAGTATGTAACCATTACCAGGCTGGAGAGCCTGTGTATCATAGCCTTACCAACCAAAGAATATATCGTCCAGCATATCACACAGCCGAAAATACACAACTCACCTTTGCCGAAACCCTTTGTAAATATGTCTGCAATTTTTCCTTCGGTAATTACAAATACGGCACCAAAGACGGATAAGACGATTCCCGCAAGTTTGACGGTTGTTAGTTTCTCTTTGAATAAAAAGGCGCTGAACAAAGTTATAAATACCGGACAGGTTGCGATAATAAGAGAAGCGCGGGAAGATGCGATTGTTTCCAGGCCCGTCAAAAAAAGAAAGTGATACAGGAATACGCCGGAAAGCGCCAGCAGTACCACCGGAGCAATTTCATTACGTTTTAGTCCCGGCAGTTTTTTCTCTCTCAGCCGGGTGACAATCACCAGCGGGACTGAGGCAAATAAAAACCTCAAAAAAGCCGCGCAGAACGGGCTGACTGCTCCATCCTCCCTGCCGAGTACCCTGCCGGCAATAAAAGTCCCCGCCCAAAATATGGAAGTTAACAATAACTTTATATAAATCAGCATAGCTATCAAGTAAAAGGCTTTATTAAAAAAATTGATATTAGCCGTTTAGCACGCCACGAGCAAATGAAAAAAGAAGATCTTTTAGATAAGTTACCTATTGGTATTAAGATAGTGATAGTAAAAAAACTGTAAATTTACCTTTAAGACACTGGAGACTTGGGTATTAATGTTTTATATTATTATGTAATTATTAAACTGTAAAAAGGTGGATTTCTTTGAACTTTAAAAAGAATGAATAAAGAAAGTGGAAGAAAACATGTCATTAAGCTGGCTGAATCAGTATATACAATCGCCTGCCAGCAAAAACCTGATCTAATCCTGCTTAAAAGTAAGCTGAATCAACTAATAGATTTTCTTTGCAGTCCGGAAGGACGTACTCACAAAAACTGTTGGGCGGTTAATTTATATTTTTCAACTAAAAAAAACTGGCCTGATTGCTTCAAACATCTGCCAAAGGATATATATGAAATACTGTTTGACATCGGCGGACAACTTCATGATACTTTTAATGCTCCAGAAATCGCAGCCAACTTTTATAGTTTACCTGAGCAACTGCGTGAACGAATAAGAAAACTAAATGTTTAATATATGGCAAAGTTAGAACCTACCATAGATAATCAGTAAGATATAATCATCTTTTTATTATATTTAATAAGTCATACCCTCCCTACTGTCGCCACTCTGTTTGGAGTCATAAAATAACGCCCGTTATTTGATGATTGATTATTGACTACGGCCTCTTTTATTTATAAACTACTAAGCTATTAAAATCTGCGAATTAGAGAAAATGAATATGGAAGAAAAAAAGGTAAAAATAGGTATAGTCGGATTCGGTACCGTAGGCACTGGTGTAATTAAGCTCATAGACCAGCAGGCAGACGCCATAGCGTTCAAAACCGGCCTGCGCCTCGAAATCAGTTGTGTAGTTGATATTGACACCGAAAGAAAAAGGGATGTTCAGCTGCCTGAAGGAGTTCTAACAAACGATATAAACAGGCTCTTGAACGATAAGAGCATTACCATCGCCCTGGAGCTCGTCGGCGGAACGACCGCAGCCAAAGATATTCAACTCAGGTTGCTCGAGGCAGGAAAAGATGTCGTTACCGCCAATAAAGCGCTGCTGGCAGAACACGGAAGCGAGCTCTTCGAAGCCGCTCATAGAAACTCGCGATGCATAGCATTCGAAGCCAGTTGTGCCGCAGGAGTACCTATCATATCAGGTCTGCGCACCGGCTTGATTGCCAATGATATCACCGCAATATATGGAATCGTTAACGGCACCTGCAATTATATACTCTCGAATATGAGCAGCAAAGGTCAGGATTTCAACACCGTCCTGAAAGAAGCACAGAAAAAAGGATATGCCGAAGCTGACCCAACACTCGATATAAACGGAACCGACAGCGCCCATAAACTGGCAATCTTGGCATCAATAGCTTTAGGATGTGAGATTTCACTCGAAGATATCTTCACGGAAGGTATTGAGTCAATCTCTCAGGAAGACATCAGGTATGGCGCTGAGATGGGTTATGTCTTAAAGCTGCTGGCCATCGGCCGAAAAGATAAGGACAATAAGATTTCCCTCAGGGTACATCCTTCATTCATAAGCAGGGACAATTCTCTCGCTAATGTCGATGGCCCATTTAATGCCATCAGCATATTCAGCAG
>CAYLMG010000182.1:0-2926 GCA_964384565.1 uncultured Pirellulales bacterium
GGCAGTAAAGAATATTAAAAAATATATCAGCGTAATGTAACACGGCTATCTTGGCCGTGTTATCACGGGCTTGAAGCCCGTGTTACATTTTTTATGGTGACATTCACGATATCAAAGCAATTCAGGTGGAATAGAAAGTTGTCTGATAGTGCTGGGCGGGTCTGCAGGATGTTCGGGCTGACCGCTGACCGGCTCGATGAGCAAAGTGTTATTCACAGCTGTGAGTTGAAAATAGAAGAAGGTGACATCGTATATATTACAGGTCCGTCGGGCTCGGGAAAGACTGTCATTCTCGAAGAGCTTGCCAGACAAATCGAGCCTAAAAAAAGAATAAACCTATCTCAGATAGAGCTGTGTGCGGACAAGGCTGTTATCGATTGTATAGATGGTGACATTATCAGCAGGCTGCAGATTCTCAGTCTTGCGGGACTCAATGACGTGTTCTGCGTACTGAATCGGCCGGCAAGATTAAGCGAGGGACAACAAATGCGATATCGTTTGGCGAAGGCACTGAGTAGTTCAGCTGAGTATGTATTCGCAGATGAGTTCTGCTCAGGTCTTGACCGAATAACGGCGTGCGTCATCTCGCACAACATAAGAAAATTCGCAGACAGGACGGGGACAATATTTGTCCTCGCATCGAGTCACGAGGACATACTGCTCGATTTGGCTGCTGACGTTTTGGTTGTGAAGGATTTTTGCGGCCCTGCGAATGTTATTTATAAAGATACGCTGAGAAAATATGCGTAAGTGCAGCATAATAAACAAGTTAGAGATAGCCGAAGGCGGAAGACAAGACTATGAGCAGCTTTCGATGTATCATTATCGAGATACGAATCTCGGTCCTTACGCGGCCATCTATATCTTAAAGCCGACGGGCAGGCTCGCTCTGTCTCTGAATAAAAAAGCTGTCGGCGTGATAGTCTATACGATGCCGCCGACAGCACTTGAGCTGCGAAACATAGCGCTGAGTGACTTACTTGGCGGTCTGGACAAAAGAACAAGGCTGTCGGTCATCAATAAGAACATCAGGACAATCAGCAGAGTAATTATCGAGCCGAGATTCCGGAATCTCGGCCTTGCAACGACTCTTGTAAAAGAAACAATCGGCTTGCTCGATGTCCCTATAATCGAGGCGATGGCGGTGATGGGTCTTGTCAATCCCTTTTTTGAGAAGGCGGGTATGACAGCGTACAAAGCGCCTCTGCCGGTAAGATGTGTGCAGATGACAGAAGCTTTCGATTATGTCGGTGTAAAGAAAAATCTCTTTATCGATGCTGTAAAGGTGCAGAAAAAAATAGAGGGGCTCGGCAGAAAAGAAACATTATTTCTTGAAAAGCAGATGCGCCGGTTTCTCGCCAGCTACGGCAAGCGAAGGCTGATGCCAGAGGGTCTGGAGAGGACAAGATATATCCTGAACAAATTAACCGCAAGACCAATGTATTATGTCTGGTTCAACCCGTCAAATCCTAAGCACTAAATCCAAAATTCTAAACAATATCAAATGACAAAAATCCAAATGACAAAAACACTTAGAGAATTAGAGAATTTGAATTTAGAATTTATTTAGGATTTAGATATTAGAATTTAGAATTTATTTTATTTCTTAATATGTCAAGTGACATAAAACGAATACCGCTCGATAAGCTTATAGCTCATCCGGATAATCCGAACAGGATGAGCGGGCTGAATTTTAATAAGCTGGTTCGTAATATAAAGCTGAGCGGGAAATATGAGCCGCTCGTTGTTCGGCCGTATCCGAAAAGGGACGGCTTTTATCAGATTATCAACGGCCATCATCGCGTTAAGGCCTTAAATAAGCTCGGCTTACAAAAAGTTGACTGTGTTGTCTGGGACGTCGATGACAGGCAGACTTCGATACTTTTAGCGACGCTTAACAGACTCGAGGGCAGTGACATACTCGACAAAAAGCTTGAGCTTCTAAAAAAATTGAAGTCTGAATTTAATTTGAAAGAGCTTTCGAAACTGCTGCCTTACACGAAAAAGCAAATCGAAAAATTGACGAATCTGAAACGGCCGCAGCTGCCCGCAAGTGTCGGTGACATCGAGTTTGCAAAGCCGATAGTTTTCTTTGTCACTGATAGTCAGCTAAAAATTATTGAGCAGGCGCTTGGTATCGCTGAAGACAAAACCATAACCAACAAGGCCAAAAGAAGAGCTGATGCACTTGGAAGAATAGCGAATGAATACAGAAGACGGATGAAGAAAGACAGATGACGGAAAAGTCTAAGCAGGCGAAAAGAAAAAATAATCACGATGGTCTTTGGGTGCCGAATAAGATTCTCAATCTTTTCGATATTGATGAGGGCTGCAAAATGCTGCTGGCACATTTTTACAGCTTCGGCGTGAAAGGCTGTTACCAGAGCAATAAAACATTAGCTGAAATCTTTATGACGACGCCGCGAACGATCGCAAGAAGAGTAGCAAATCTCAAAAGGTATATATATGTAAAAAATCCGAAAGGATACTATCGCACAATCTGGGTAAAATTTCATCCGGAAGTATCTAAAATCAGGCCTGAAAGAATTAACAATCAGCAGGAGGGGGTACGACAAGATTGTCATAGTCAGTATGACAAAAGTGGTAAATCGACCACGACAAAACCTGTATTTCGACTACGACAGAATTGTCATACTACTAATACAGAGACTAATACAGAGACTAATACAGAGACAGCAGCCGACTTGCCTATGCCTGCCGGTGGGCAGGCAAGTCGTCTGCTTGAGAAGCGAAGGGCGGCAGCACGTGAAAGAATCGAGCAGTTCGAGAAAAGATTCAGCATCGGCCGAAACAAACAGGCTGACAGAATGTCGCCGGAAGAGTTCGAGAGACGAAAGCAAATGATAATAAAACAGCTGCGCAGTTTATAAGTTGCCGCTCATCTATCCGGAGCCGGCTCTTCGAT
>CAYLMG010000183.1:0-2915 GCA_964384565.1 uncultured Pirellulales bacterium
AGCTTAGACTTGCATTGTCATCCGCTAACATACAGGGGTCGCCGCAATCCAGACCATACTTTACATTTCCCGTTGTTTGCTCATCCGTTTCGAACTCAATAATCGCTCCGCCTGAACCAATCCGCGTCACATTAACATCTGTAACAACAGGAAATATACAATCAGACGTGGCTGTATCAGTAACAGTTGCAGGATTGCCGCTGCCGTCATCAATATCAAAATATATCGCACCAAAAATATCAGAACCGGATAATTGCAAAATCCCGTCCTCTACATTCGGCTCACCGGCAGCCGGTAAAATTGACCCTACAAAAGCCCCTGGCTTTTCAGTCTCTTCCAAAAGGTTGACTGTTTCATAATCACCGGAATTTGTAACGATGCTGATTATATGAGAGCCTGTATACGCAAGGTCATAATCGCCTAACCTTATTCCGATTTCTCCTTCACAGGAATATATACTGCTGTCAAAACATACCCGTCCCTCGGAAGGCCGAGCACTATTTAAGGCGTTGAAAATGTTAATCCTTTTATCACTGAGACATATGCCATCATCAATTTCGTCTCCGGTTTCCACAACCAAATTATAAACATCATCAATTGATAAGGTAGGATTGGCCGACAGCAGGAGTCCGCATGCTGCCGCAACATGAGGACAGGCCATTGATGTCCCCGAAGCGATAGATGTAAAACCGTCGTAATCCGTACCCGTATACTTGTTTTCAGGCCGCAAAGATAAAATATCAACTCCCGGCGCCGCAACATCCACCAAATCACCATAGTCTGAAAAAGGCGCTTTTTCGTCATTCGAATTGGTAGCGGCGACAGAAATCACATTTTCACAAGCCGCAGGATATAAAATCGTATCTGAATCATCGTTACCTGCCGCTGCTACCACAATCACACCCTGGCTGTCGGCATAGTCGATGGCATCTCGCAAAGTTTGCGATGCATAATCACCTCCCCAACTATTTGATATGACCTCTGCACCATTTTCGACCGCGTAATAAAAGGCCGTTGCAGCGTCCTCGATATCCCCGTAACCATATCTATCGAAGATTTTAAGAGCCATTATTTTTCCGTTCCAGCAAACGCCGGTAATATCCAGGCCGTTGTTCGGGTCGGCTGCAATTATCCCCGCACAATGAGTGCCGTGACCGTGGTCGTCATCAGGGTCACCGTCACCATTGAAAAAATCGTATCCGTATATATCATCGACATAACCATTGTCATCGTCATCAACTCCTGTGCTGCCGTTTAACTCAGCCTCATTAACCCATCTGTTGTTCTGCAGGTCTCTGTGGTTGTAATAAAGGCCCGTATCAGCCACTGCAATAATAACATCTGATAGACCGGTGCTCACAGTCCAGGCCTGGGGAGCATCGATATCACAGCCCGGTGTTCCGGGCGGATGATTATAGCTGCCGCTTTCAGGATACATCTGGCCGGTGTTATTCAAAGCCCACTGCAATGGAAAAAGCGGGTCATCGGGGACAACGTTAATCGATACAACATAATTGAGCTCTGCGTACTCGATGTCCGGGTCTTCGTTGTATTCCGCCAATAAGTCTTCGAGCAATTGGTCATTCTCTGACTCAATCTCAAGTTTATATATCCTGTCAAGGTTAACAGCCTTTGCTTTCGAGTTCGCTCGCTTCAGCCTTCGAAGCCGCCTTTGTTGAAATATACTTAATGTTCCCGTTTGTCTTCTCTGCAGAGCTTTTAACTGCCTACAATTCTGCTCAAATTCAGGAAAAAGCCTTTTAATCTTTTTAACTTTGAGCCTGTTCTTTTTTTGCTCAAAAGAACTGCTCAACCGAATCTGGTCAGGCTTTGTGCCTGCGAGCAATTCTCTCTCAAGCCGGCTGGCCGCCGGTTCTCTGAATTTGACGAGCAACTCATCCGGAACGTATCGATACACTGATAAAAAAGATGTGTCTTGTGTAAGACTAACTGATTCAACTGATGAATCCGGATGTTTAAGCTCTTTGGCCTTGCCTGCCCCGAACAGAGTACAACTGATGCACAATGCGAAAAATACGCTCACCACCCACCTGCCTGCCATTAACTGCCCCTAACAATGAAAACTTAGAACTTCTCTGTTGCACTCAAAACATTACATAACTATAGCTTGAATTTCATATTATACACCAAAAAACCTCTCCTGGCAAGCAAATTCTGTCACCTTCACCTTATTTAGGCAATTCTGCAAGTAAATAAGACATCAACACTTAAATCAGCACAGGCTGTAAAAAAACTAAAAGAAGTAAATTAAAAAAAGTATGATATTATAGATTTATTTATAGGACTGAAGCATTAAACCAGATTATATAACGAAATTGCTCTGTAGAAAATAAACTTGTCCAACTGTCATTCCGCACTTGATGCGGAATCCAAGCCTTAAAAAAATGGATTCCCGCTTGCGCGGGAATGACAACAGAAGTGTTTTCTACAAAGCATAACGAAATATAAGATGGCATTTTCAAAATTTACAGGCTGATATTTTAGTTTAAAACAAGAAAATCGAAGATATGGTATAATTAAATCACAAGTAAGATATCGCCTTTGAAAAGCCCACCATATTGAGTTATAATAATGTTAAAAAACAAGCGAGCAGCATCATAGAGCACATTTACAAAAACAGCTTACAGGAATAGACAAAATGAAGGTTCAGTGCGAGTTGTGTCCGAAAAGCTGTATTATCGAGCCGGGACAGAGCGGTGATTGCCGAGTCAGAATCAATATTGACGGGGTTCTACGGACGGTTGTTTACGGTTTTCCCTGCTCAACACATATCGACCCTGTGGAAAAAAAACCACTTTTTCACTTTCTGCCGGGCACTAATATACTTTCTATTGCGACTGTCGGCTGTAACCTGCACTGCAAAAACTGCCAGAACTGGGAGATATCACAGTGTA
>CAYLMG010000184.1:0-2890 GCA_964384565.1 uncultured Pirellulales bacterium
TTGAAGGAGCAATAACACTTCCCAGCCCGTCGTAATGATAATAATATCGAGTTTCCCTCTCGCCGCCAAAGACTATCATACAAATCGGCTCATCAATGCTGGCGATGGATTTTTTGACCTCGATATTATTGCGAAGCAGCCAATTAGTCGGCTATCGGCCCTGAAAAACCAAATCACGCCCCTCAGGACCCGTCAAAACAGAAAAAACAGCACCCCTATCTTAATAAAAAACCGTCTTTACCATACCTAAAAAAAATTTATTAAAAGTTCTTGCTGTATAGAAGTCTTTATTGTATAGTAAGTTGCGAAAACTCAGAATTTATTGACAAACGGGAACCTGCTATGAGGATTCGGAAAAACAAAAACCTAAATTTTCTTAAACTGCGTGTTATAACTGAACTCCGGTTTCATATCTGTCATTTCTTAAAATGAGGTAGCCTATGACAACAGTTACAAAGAAAGAACTTATCGATCAGATAGCTGAACGCACACAGGCAAAGAGGATTCTGGTCAAACAGATAATTCAGTCTTTCCTCGACGAAATAACCGAGCAGCTAAAGAAAGGTAATCGACTGGAATTTCGCGACTTCGGTGTCTTTGAGACCAGAATAAGAACTGCCAGAGTCGCGCAGAACCCAAAAACCCTTGAGAGAGTCAATGTACCGGCAAAAAGAACTGTTAAATTCAAAATGGGACGACTAATGAGAGAAAATCTCAGCAAGGCTGCAGTTGACTCAATGCGCGGAAAATAATTGATTAGACAAAGCTGTTAAAACACAGCATAAACGTATTTCAGCTATCGCTCAAATATAAAGTTTTCAGGGCGTATTTGAAAAATAGCCTACAAGGGTGACGTTATATAACAGGAGCGTTTTTTATGGCAGAAGGAACAGTTAAATGGTTCAATCCAAAAAAGGGCTACGGTTTCATAGCCGCCGATGATGGCCGGGATGTTTTCGTCCATTATGCTAATATCTCCGGGCAGGGATTTAAGACTCTTAGGGAAGGCGATGCAGTCAGCTTTGATATCGTCGAGGGTGAAAAAGGACTAAGGGCTGAAAACGTCGTTCAAAGCAAGTCCACTACCGAGAAAAAAAACGATGATGAAAAATAACTGCTTCAAAAAGCACTGTTGACTGTAGTTTTCATCGCACCTGCAGGCCGATTTTAACAAGTCTTTTATCACTGACCTGTTTAGCCTGGAACCAAAAGCTACAAGCTGAAAATAACGCTTTTAACTGATGTGTCCCGCAAAAGCAGGATACAATAATAATTGAAATTTATGATTGCTTATAAACCACAATCAGCATTAGGATGTAGTGTTCTTGTCCTCAACAAGCACTATATGGCTGTCCGAATAGTCGGGGCCAAAAGGGCATTTTCTCTGCTGTTTCGCCAGCTCGCAGAAGTAGTCTGCCCCGAAGAAGGCAACTTCTACAATTATAATTTCCAGAGCTGGTGCGAAGTAAGCCAGTTCAAGCGAAACTTCGAACCGGACGGCCAGGACTGGGTTTCAACCGTCAATTTCTATATCGCCGTTCCAAGAATCATTCGCCTGTTATTCTACGACCGCCTCCCGAGAAACAATGTCAAATTCAACCGCCGGAACATCTTCGCCCGAGACAGAAATCACTGCCAGTACTGCGGAAAAAAACATCCCACAACCGAACTGTCACTTGACCACGTCATCCCAAAAAGTTGCGGCGGAAAATCAAACTGGGGAAATGTCGTCTGCTCCTGCACAAACTGCAATGTAAAAAAAGGCGGCCGAACGCCAAAACAGGCAAATATGTCACTGATAAGAAAACCTGTAAAACCCAAAAAAAATCCCCTCATCCACGTCCATCTCGGTCACGAACGCTACCGAAGCTGGAAACAATTCCTCGACCATGCCTACTGGTCGGTCGAGCTGAAATAAAATTCCGATCATTGCTTGCTCCAGATTCGAGTGTTCAAATTCAAATCATCCACAATCCCTATCGCAAGCTGCAAGTCCTCGAAGTATTGCCTTATAGGCTCGAAGTCAAGAAGTGTATTAAATAATCGCGGCTCAAAAAGACGACGGTTGAGCCAAATCGCCACGAACACCATCGAGCCGACAAAAGATAAATATACCTTCTGTCCGGTGCGCTGCTTAAAGTCCACAATTCTCTTCATCAGACTCGGTGACAAAATGTATCTGGCCTCAATCTGGTCCTGTCCATAAACGACAAAGTGCTTTTCGAATTCGATATCTTCAAGCTTGATAAGCTGGCCTCTGAAAACATTCATCGACTGCAGCTTCTGGCCCAGTCTGCCGAACAATCGTTCTGCTGTATCGGGCAGAACAACTGTTGTTCCGCAAAAATCCTTATTGAAATCCGCCACAAAAAACAAACCCTTAAAAATAACCGTACGTTCCCTGTCTTCTCCGCTGCCGCTTTCGTATTCCGCATTCAGCTCTGAAAAGCGTAGCTTTGTCGAGCCGATTTTTCCACTGACCATGTCATCACCCTTATAGCGGTTCGGCCTAGTCGTAAAAATGTTACTCAACATAAAAAGTTCCTTTTTGATATAATCCGTCGGATTATAAACCAACCTCTCATCGATAAATTTGACAATCGGGCGAATCACCAATTCCTTAAACTCAAACACATATCCTACAGAACAAACTTTTACCGCCACACCAATTACCAAAGAGCCCACGACTATAACGGGGGCAAGAAAACCAAACGGAACCCCGATTTTACTGCTCATAATGACCCCGATAACCAGTGCAATAATCCCAACTACCGCAGCCGTGATAACAATTTTAGCAAGCACGCCTTTTCGCCGCTGCTCCAAAAGTTGTAAATGCTTAATCATCTCTGTGCGAAAAAATTCGTGCAACTGCTCAATTGTCTTCATTAGA
>CAYLMG010000185.1:0-2855 GCA_964384565.1 uncultured Pirellulales bacterium
ATCAGAGTTTACTTAAATCATCTCAAGATTACAATAGACAAAAAATAATGCACAAACGCTCGCTTTGTTCCGGGCTGGTTTTCGTTATGACAAGACAGAAGCTAATTGAAATTTACAATCTACTTTCAGAGCGCTTCGGCCCTCAGCACTGGTGGCCGGGAGAGACCCGCTTTGAAATAATAATCGGCGCAATACTTACACAGAACACAAACTGGTCAAACGTCGAAAAGGCAATTACCAGCCTTAAATCTCAAAACCTGCTCTCGCCGGAAAAGCTATGCAATATAAATACTGAAAAAATCGCCGAGCTTATCCGCCCCGCAGGTTACTTCAATATAAAAGCAAAAAGACTGAAAAACTTTTTGAGCTGGCTTGCCGAAAATTATCAGGGCCGACTCGAAAATCTCCATTCCGTCGATACCACACAATTAAAACAGCAGCTTCTAAGTATAACCGGCATCGGCGCAGAGACCGCCGATTCGATTCTTTTGTACGCACTCCAAAGACCTGTCTTTGTCGTCGATGCCTATACCGCCCGCATAGCTGTAAGGCACAATCTCATCGAGCCGCCCTTCGATTATTCAAAGCTTCAGGAACTTTTTCAAAATAACCTGCCGGAAGATGTCCAGCTTTTCAATGAATACCACGCACTGCTGGTAAAACTTGGAAAAGAATATTGCCGCAAAAAACCAAAATGCGCCGGCTGTCCACTCGAAAAATTGCCCCACAACATCGAGCAGCAATTCTTCTAAGAGAAAGCCGGCACAAAATCGTCTATCATTCGAATCTTATTTTACTTCCAAAGAATACAAAGTTGCACTCAAGGCAGGTACTGTCAAAGTATCCGAAATTTCACTTACCGGTTTCTCGACAAAATCGACCTTTCTTGGTTTTCCCGGCTCGTTATAGGCCTGCGGGTCGTCACCTGTCATAACCCACATCCTGCCTTTACCTGTTAATTCGACGTTCTTGATTTCAAGCGGCATCTTCATTTCCTGCTCGGTCGGATTGACGATGCTGACTGTAAGTTTTTTGCCGTCGGCGCTTAATGCCGCCGCAACATCCAGAGGCAGAGGCTTTCCGCTTACCTCGACAGGTCTCGAGCCGTACTCCCTGCGATAAAGTTTGAGCACCAGGCCGGTCGTCTCGAATTCAGCTGCGGTTTTGCTGGTTTTAATACAGCCGATGACATTGACCGTCTGAGCGTAGTTTGCCATATATATAATGTCACTGTTACGATAGTATTCGTGAAGTCCTTTTGCGATACCGAGTCCATCCTTGAGAAAATATCGCGTCCCCAGCTCACCGAAAACGTGTCGGCCGTACCAGAAGTTCCATTCGTCCATCGCAATCCGAATATCCTTGCCTTTCAACGACTCGATTTCTTTGCGATATCTGCGATGTGCGTCACTGATTCTCTTTATATGTTCCGACGGCCAGGCAATATGACCCATAAGTCCGGGTCTCTCCTGGCAGTAAAAATGCTCGCTTATCAGGTCCATATGGTCGGCGCATTTATCCATCATCATCTCATCCCAATCGCCCACAGCACCAACAGCTACAAGCTTTATCGTTAGGTCTGCTTTCTTCATAGCCTCAGCGCACTCGTTATGTTTGAGAACGTAATCTTCCAGCGGCATATTACCGAGCTGCCAGTTGCCGTACATCTCATTGCCCACGCACCAGAACTTGACCTTGAAAGGCTCTGCCGCACCGTTTTTAGCGCGTAGTTTTCCTAATTCAGTATCGGTTGAGCCGTTGGCATATTTCACCTCCTCAGCAGTCTGTTCCACGCTTCCCAGGCCGGTATTAACTGATATCATAGGTTCGGTGCCGAGGATTCTACAAAACTCGATAAACTCATGCATCCCGAAATCGTTATGCTCAACGCCTGTCCAGGCCGGATTCTTGCGAGGAGGCCGCTTGTCACCGTCCGGGTCGATGCCGTCACGCCAGTCGTAACCGCTGACGAAATTGCCGCCGGGCCAGCGATATACCGGCGAGTTAAGCTCTTTGAGAAGCGCCAATGTATCCGCCCGCATACCCTTGATATTATCAGCAGGCATAATTGAAGCAGTTCCCACCTTAAATGTCCCCTTGCCCGAACCTACAATTTCCAGCCTGCCGTTATCGGTAGTTGCTTTTGCGGTAAATTCGAAGCCGAACTTCTTAAACTCATCACTTAAATTATTTATTGTTATCGAATCTCGCTCGTCCGGCTTATTTCCCCAGACAAGGCTGACCTTCACCGGAGCCGCCGAACTGTCACCTGCCAGCACTACCCTGCCGACATACTCTTTGCCTTCGATAAGAGCCAGCTCGCCCTGAACGATACCTGCAGCCTCGCCGGCCTGTTCGAGAGTAATCTGAGGAGTATGCTCACCGACATAAGAATTTTCTTTTACCATTTTTACACAGCCTTCGGGCCCGATGATTCTCCAGGGCGAATTTCTGATAACCCTGTATGGATTGCCGGCCTCTGTGTCCGCGTCGAATGATTCATCAACCGGATACCAGAATTTTCTGTCCTCGAGCATCTCCGCCCATATCCCGCCGTAAATACATCTGCCGAGATGCTCAATAAACTGGCCGTAAATGTATTCCGATATAGGCTCGCCTTTCTTGCTCGCATCGATTATCGCCTCGGGCTTAAGCTCTGTTGTCGAGAGAAGCGCCAGACTTATATCATCAAACCAGGCCTTGCCCGTCGCAAAGCCCCACCCGCCATAGAGACAGTTTATCTGCACGCTGTCCATACTATCACTATCAAATTCGAGATTAATCTCAGTCCAGTCGTTGTCCCCTGTAATTGCCTTCGAACGGTTTTCAGTTCCCTGAATATTAAACTGTGCTCC
>CAYLMG010000186.1:0-2788 GCA_964384565.1 uncultured Pirellulales bacterium
TGTTTCGGATTTCAGATGGCCGTCATTGAATTTGCTCGCAACGTTTGCGGCCTGAAAAACGCAGAATCCACCGAAATCAACCCGCACTGCAAAGAGCCAGTTATTGATATACTACCTGAGCAAAAGAAAATTGAAGGTCTCGGCGGAAATATGAGACTCGGAGGAAGGGACATCGAGCTGAAAAAAAATACTCTTGCCTCACAAATCTTCGGCAATGCCGACACCGTCAGACTCCGCTTCAGACATCGATACGAGGTTGACCCTCGCTATATTGAAAAGTTGGAAAGTGCAGGCTTGGTCTTTTCCGGAAAAGCGCCGAATCAGCCGATTATGCAGATTCTCGAATTGCCCTCACATCCGTTCTTTATGGGCACACAGGCCCATCCCTGTCTCACCTCAAGGCCGTTGAATCCTCAGCCTATGTTTGTTGCTTTCGTCGCCGCTGCCGCTAGAAAACTCATTCCTGACGAAAACTTACCTGACTCTCTCACCGCTGTAAAAAGCCACTGTCACCCGGATTAACGTTAGCTTCAATTGATTGATTTTTCTTACTGCTCTTTAAGCTCTTCTATCTGTTTTTTCAGCTGCTCATTCTCCTCCTGAAGCTGGACATTTTCCATGAAAGCCTTCATTGTATAATCACCCATAGACTTCATCTCTTTATCCATTTGCTGTTTCTGTTCCTCTTTTTCCGCATTACACTTCTCAAGAGCACTCTTCAGTTGCTCGATTTCCTTGTCCTTTTTCGCCAATTGTTTTTGAAGTTCAATATTCTCTGCTGCTATTAGTCTGCTCTTTTTTTCACTCGGCTTCTGCTCTTCTTCACAGCCGCAGGTGAATATCACCAAAAACGAAACACATATCGCCAAAAAAAACGCCTTCAAAACTGCCTGTTTCATTACTTTACCCTTTCAAATCCAGCTTTGCCTCGTTTTTGTCACTGCAATTACATGCTTATCGGAAAAAATACTTCCAAAAGCTTTTACACATCAGCCAAAAAATATATCAACAAATAACTTCTTGTCAAGCCCAAGGCCTAATCAAACAAAACTTTCAGCCTTTTCTTTTTCTCATTACTGATTTGTTCCCCCTTGGTCCAGACCGCCAGCTCAAGGCTCTTCCTGCAGCCGCATCCCTCGTCGACAATTTTCTCTTCGCTTCTCAAGACCGCTCGTATAAGCCCGAGGCAGTTTTCCGTCGCTCTCTGCAAATTTGCTGTTATCTCCTGCAATAACGTCTGCTTGTCAGCCTCTTTTTGTTCTCGCCAGCAGTCATAATCGCTCACCAACGCCGTCATCGCATAGCACATCTGAGCCTCTCTTGCCAGCTTCGCTTCCGGCATCGCCGTCATCCCAATCAAGTCGCCTCCCCACCCTCTGTGCATCATTGCCTCAGACCTGCTCGAAAATTGCGGCCCCTCCATACAAACGTATGTCCCTTTTGAGTGCACCTTTATATCTATATCTTCCGCCGCCCTCAAAAGCCTTTCGCCGAGCCTGCCGCAAACCGGCTCACTCATCTCGCAGTGTACCGCACCGAATCCCTCAAAGAACGTGTTTTTGCGCTTATACGTCTTATCAATAAACTGGTCAACGATAACAAGCTCTCCAGGCTGTATCTCTTCGCGAAGTGACCCGACCGCGCCGCTGCAAACAAGCGTATGAACTCCCAATTTTTTCATCGCAAATATATTCGCCGCGTATGGAACTTCACTCGGCCCGAGCTTATGGCCGGACCCGTGGCGATTGATAAACGCTAATCTTCGCTTCCCGATTTTACCTGCCAAAATCTCCCCGCTCGGCTTTCCGAACGGTGTCTCAACCTTTTTCTTCTCAATATCGTCAAGCTCTTCTAACAGAGCATCGCCGAACCCTGTCCCGCCTATGATACCTATCATCTCTTCTGCCATATCTTTACCTCCTTGCAAAATCTACTGATATAATAACTACTTGCTTGCACTATTACAACTCTTTAATGATTCTCCTCTGCCGGTATGTTATAATCATGTCTTACTAGCCCGTCTAGAATTGATATGAACATAACAAAAAGAATAAAACAAAAAGCTCTCGAAATCGGCTTCGACCTCGTCGGCGTAACAACCGCCGCCCCCATAGCTGGCGAACGCTTAGAGGCATTCAAAAAATGGCTCGATGACTGCTGTCCCCCGGACCTGCAATACCTGAAAAGCAATCCCGCTCAAAGATTTGAGCCCGCCGCAATTTTGCCGAACGCAAAATCCGTTATCGTCACCGCCGTTAATTACAAACCTCCTGCAATATCTAATCCCCGAACTCATTCGGGCAGCTCTACAGGCCGAATCGCCTCTTACGCCCGATACGAGGATTACCACACCTTTATAAAAAGACTCTTGCGCAGGCTCACAGACTTTATAACAACTCTCGCCGACACCAAACCGCGATTTAAGATTTGCGTCGATTCCGCCCCAATCGCCGAAAGAACCCTCGCCGCACGTGCAGGTCTCGGCTTCATAGGTAAAAATCATATGCTCATAAATCCTTCGCTCGGCCCGCAATTGCTTCTCGGCGAGATAGTAACCGATTTAGTTTTAATCCCTGACGAACCAGTCGAAGCCGATTGCGGACAATGTAATAAATGTATAAGTGCCTGCCCGACGGGCGCATTAAAAGGCGATGGTTATTTTGATGCCGGCCGATGTATTAGTTATCTAACCATCGAGCATAATTCCAAAATTGAGATTCCTTCAGACCTTGCCGCTCTTTTGGGTAATTATCTTTTCGGCTGTGACGACTGTATTCTCGCCTGTCCC
>CAYLMG010000187.1:0-2735 GCA_964384565.1 uncultured Pirellulales bacterium
TACAATATCGGCAGGGAAAGAACCTTTCGGGTTCTCGGGCACGAATGCTGGCATCAGTTTGCGGACAGGCTCTTTAAATACAGGCTGCCGAGCTGGCTCAACGAAGGGATGGCGATGCAGTTTGAGGCCAACAGGTATGAGAACAGCCTTTTTTATTTTGAGCCGGAACGTAATTTATATCGGTTGGGCTCGCTGAAAAAAACGCTCGATGCAGACTATAAGATTGCTTTGCAGGACCTGATTGCCGCTGACCCCGGACAGGTCTTTGAACAGGGAAATGTTTTTGTCTCGGCTTTTTACAGCCAGTCGTATGCTCTCGTGCGTTTTCTCAAGCAGGGCTGTAACGGTAAGTATAAGGACAGCCTAAAAAACATGCTCGAAGATGCGTTGCAGGGCGGATGGACTTTGGATGAAACGAATGCAATGATTGCTTCTGACAGACGGATTCCATTGACCGTTGGCTGGAACCAGTCTGTGGGTCCTGATTTGTTCAGGCAGTATATAGAAACTGACTTTGAGAAAATTGAAAATGAGTTTGCAGACTTTTGCACGAAAATTGTGCAGAACGTAAAGCTAAAACCGATTTTGATAGAGCAGGATTACACCCCGCAGACTTCAAGGTAGCAGCTGTAACGGAGAGGGCGGGATTCGAACCCGCGGTAAGGACAAGCCCTACACAGCCTTTCCAAGGCTGCTCGATAAGCCGCTCTGACACCTCTCCAGAATCGATTTTTACTTATTAGCTTCTTTTTTTCACGTCGATAATGACAGAATAGCTTTTGTAATCACTTTTTTCAACCTAAAAACCACCTCTTTTTCTCATATGCTATTGTAACGGCTTATAAAAAAATCCTGATAAAAATGAACCGTTCACGCCGATTTTAAGACTAATAGTGTAAATGGCTGATGAACTGTCAAAAATTGAAGACCAGTTGCTCGTTATAGATGCCCAGGACGGCAAGTCAGCCGCTATGGAAGCTCTTGTTGCCCGCTGGCAAAAAACGCTCTGGCTTTACGCTTATCGTACAACCTCGAGCGCAGACGCAGCCTGGGAAATCACACAGGAGACCTGGATTGCAATTATTAAAGGACTGCACAGGCTCAATGACCCCGCCAGTTTTGTCACCTGGGTCTACAGAATAGTGACAAATAAAAGCTGTGACTGGATAAAACGCAGAGTAAAAAAACAACGGGCTCTCGAAGAGCTTAAGACACGTAACGATACAGCATACAGAAATGTGGATGGTCGTAATAAAAGTAACATTGAGTTAATAATGAGAAAATTGCAAATCGAATCCAGAACTGTTTTAAGCCTCTATTATTTCGATGAGCTTGGCATATGTGAAATTTCGGATATTTTGAATATCCCTAAGGGAACAGTCAAATCACGCCTTTTCAAGGCAAGAGAAGAATTTAAAAAATATTGGCAAAAACATTGTGAAAAATAAAAGGAGAAATAAAATGAACGATGAAAAGATAAAACAAATAATTGAAGAAACCTATGATAAGTCAAAAGAAAACACAATGTGTTCAATGTTAAAGGACTTCTATAACAAAAAAATGCTTTTCTGGATAATTTTACTCTGGGTATACTTTCTCGTCTTTTTGGCTCTTGCTGTTTTTAGCGCCATCGAATTCTTCAAAACCGACCAGACCAGATACCAGATTATGTATGCCGCCATCTTTGTTTGTTGTATACAGTTTTTTGCCCTGATAAAGATTTTCGCCTGGCAGATGGTCCACAGAAATGGCATTCTCCGGGAAATAAAAAGACTGGAGCTTCGCATCGCCGAATTAACCGAAACCTTAAAAAACAAGTAAGCTTTATTATCTAAAATTTCAGTTCTGTTCCCTTAAACATAAATCGTACGAGTGACGAAACGAAAGTGGTAGGTGGCAGCTAAATTCCTTTGTCTTTCCCGATAGTACCGACTATAATATCACTGACTTATCAGGGACTGTATTATATTGACAAAGCTGACAAAAATAAATTATAGGGAATCGGTATTATGAAAGCTATTAAAATCATCACTGTTTTTCTTATTTGCATTTTTGCTCTTTTCGCATTGACCGCCAATTCATTCCGATACGGTGACAATGTAGCAGTTAATACCGTAATAGCTGAAACCTTTCCACCTGTGGCAACGTTCTCGATTGTTGCTTTTGACCCTAATACACAGGAACTTGGTATTGCTGTGCAGTCGAAAGTCGTTTCCGTCGGCTCGGTAGTCACCTGGGCAAAGGCAGGTGTTGGCGCAATTGCCACACAGTCGTATGCGAACACTGCTTACGGCCCCGACGGCCTGAAGCTTCTTGAAAAAGGTCTCGACCCAAACGAGGTGATTAAAAAACTTACCCAAGCCGACAAGGATGCTAAATTGCGTCAGGTTGGCATCGTCGATGCGAATGGCAAAGTTGCTAATTTTACAGGCTCCGGCTGTAACGGCTGGGCAGGTGACAGAATGGGTAAATACTACACCGTACAGGGAAATATACTCACCGGTAAAAAAGTCATCGATGAAATGGCAAAGGCCTTCGAAGCTGCCGAAGGCGAGCTTGGCGCACGTTTAATTGCCGCTCTTAAGGCAGGACAGGCCGCCGGCGGTGACAAACGCGGTAGACAATCAGCCGCTCTATTGGTCGTTCGCGAAGGCTGGGGTTACGGCGGATATAATGACCGTTATCGTGACATCCGCGTTGACGACCACAAAGAACCGATAAAAGAGCTTGCCCGA
>CAYLMG010000188.1:0-2709 GCA_964384565.1 uncultured Pirellulales bacterium
GGCTCATCGAGCGGTATCGGTGCAGCAACGGCGGTTATGTTCGCAAAGCAGGGCAGCTTCGTCGGTGTGCATTTTTTCAGGACACAGCAGGGCGGCGAAAATACACTGCGGCAGGTAAAACAATACAGTGACGGCATGCTGCTAAAAGCGGATATGCGAGACGAAGAGCAGGTCAACAGGATGGTTGAGCTATTCGCTGATAAAGCCGGCGGTATCGATGTCCTTATAAATAATGCAGGCACTCTCATCGCGCGGTACGATTTTGAAAACGCACCCGTCGAATACCACGATGATATCTTTGCGACAAACTGCAAAAGTGTATTTTTGGCGACGAAGGCGGCTTTGCCTTATCTGAAGAAGAGCAAAGGCTGTATTGTCAATATTGGTTCAGTCGGCGCTTTTACCGGCGGCGGAGGTGGCTCAGGTGTTTACGCCGGCGCAAAGGCAGCCGTCCAGACCGAAACTATCGCTATGGCTGCCGAGTTCGCAAAATACAACATAAGGGTAAACTGCGTTGTCCCCGGCCTTATCGAAACCCGATTCCACGAACAGTTCAGCACACCTGAAAGAAAAAAACAGATTGCCGCAAAAACACCTCTCGGCCGAAACGGCACAGCCGAGGATGTCGCGAAGGCGATACTGTTCCTGGCCAGCAGCGATGCCGCCGCCTTTATTACCGGAGCATATATCGCCGTCAATGGCGGCCTGTATATGAGAACATAAAGTCCTTACAGGCGTATAGTTGTAAAAAGGGCTGTGTTCTGGTAGAATACTTACCTATGAAATTTTCAAAAATCGCTAATCGAATCGTGATGTACATCGCCGGCTCGGTTCTCATCGTCGCCGGCATACTTAAAGTACACCAGCTTCTAATCGAGCCTATTATATCAGAAGGTTTCTGGGAATCCTGGGCATTTTTTGTAATACAGATACCTCTCGAGTTAGGCCTTGGAATATGGCTTCTTTGCGGCCTGTTCAGAAAGGCCGCCTGGCTGCTTGCTGTTATCTCTTTCGGCGGCTTCATCGTAGTTACACTGCAAAAAGCACTCGTCGGCGAAGTATACTGCGGCTGTTTCGGCACCGTGTACGTTAATCTTTGGATAACTGTTTTAGCCATCGATGTCCCGATTTTTCTTTTGCTGCTTATTTTTCGACCCAAAGGTGAAAAACTTTTACCACCGCCCTGGCCGTCTGCAGAACACTTTTTTGGTGTGGCGCTGCCTACATTTGTGATTCTTGCTTCGATTGTCCCTGTCCTTCTATTCAACAAGGTTGAAAGACAAACACCCTGGACTCAAAACGTACCAGGCCCACAAAACGGCTTACAGCAAGTTCCGCTACACACAACTGATACAAATGAAACAGCGCCTGATGCAAACCAGATAACAGTTGCCGAACAGCAGTGGGCAATGCTTGAGCACATCGATATCGCCGATTCGCTTCGCTCGGGCCTCGTTATTGTCCTTTTTTATCACGATGACTGCCCCGATTGCAAGGAGGCTATACCGGTATATGAGCGGTATAATCAGATGTATAAAGGCAATGACCTGCATTTTGCATTCGTCGAAATCCCGCCTTACGGAACCGAAGAGGATAATCCCATCCCGCCTGATACCACCTGCCTGACAGGCAGGCTCGATACAAGCCGCAAATGGCTCATCCAGACTCCTCTTGTCGTTGTTATTGCCGATGGTCTTTTTGTCAAATCCTGGGAAGGCGTCGCTCCTGATGATTCACAAATCTTCGAGTCAATCGAGCAAGAATAAAAACCTCACCGTATTTATTCATTTTGCCGTATTCAACGGCATTGACAATCGGACTTTGCCTGATATAATAACTCAGAACCTGAAAAAAGTTTTTATGTGAGGCCGTTATCGAATGCAATTTTCCGCAGGGATGCAGACCGCAATATCGAAAAAGCGAAGGACAGCTTGCAGAAAGCAATGGATAGTTAAAACTCTCAGCAAGGACGCAGCCGCACTTGCCCGCTCGCTTAATGTTTCTGCTCTTTTGGCACAAATTCTGATAAATCGTGGTATTACTGACACACAGCAGGGACTGGAATTCTTAAGGCCGAAACTTACCAGCCTCATCGAGCCTGAAAAGATGCCCGGCGTCAAATCCGCTGTTGGGATTATAGCTGAAGCAATCGGTAAAAAGGAGAAAATCACCGTTTACGGTGACTACGACGTCGATGGAATCACAGGCGTCGCAATCCTTTTTGAACTGCTCAGCCTGCTTGGCGCCGATGTCGATTATTACATACCGCACCGCATTGACGAGGGTTACGGCCTGAACGCCGATGCCGTCCGCTCCCTCGCTAAAGCAGGGACAAAACTGCTGATAACTGTTGATTGTGGAATCTGCGCTGTGGAATCTACCCGGCTCGCCGAAAGTCTTGGTTTGACTATTATAATAACCGACCATCATTGTCCCGGCCGAGAGCTGCCAAAAGCTGCTGCCATTGTTCATCCATCTCTCGAAGCGGCTTATCAGAACCAGGATTCTTCCGGCTCGATGGTCGCCTTCAAGCTTGCCTGGGCGGTTGCAAACCATCTCGCCGCCGGCCCAAGACTCGAAGGCCAAATCAGGGAATTTATGATTAACGCAACCTCGCTGGCTGCAATAGGGACGATTGCAGATATCGTTGACCTGCGGGGCGAGAACAGGGTCCTGACGAGTTTCGGCCTGAAAGCCATCCCGAGCTGC
>CAYLMG010000189.1:0-2700 GCA_964384565.1 uncultured Pirellulales bacterium
GAGGCTATTGCGAAGTTGGCGGTATGTGTTATGCTGATGCTAATCTGATTTATACCGAGTTTTTGGGCTATTTTTTTTACTTCGCCGGTGAGCTTGACCTCGGGCTGTCCTGCGGGATTGTTTATTATTTCGATGTCTGTCCAGGCGATTTTTCCTACCCAGCCGGTGCCCATCATTTTCAGGACTGCTTCCTTGGCAGCGAAACGGCCGGCGAGCTTTTCAACTTTGTTTTTATTCTTTTGGGCGTATTGTTGTTCAGCTTTTGTGAAGATGCGGCTTATGAATCGTTTGCCGTGACGGGTGAGCATATCTTCAATTCTCGGGCAATCGACAAGGTCAATGCCGTGAGAGATGATTTTCAAATTTTTGTTTGAATTAGCCTCTGTTTTTTTCATAGATTTTCCACAGACAGAAGTCAATAAACTCGTCCATATTAGTTATGTCAGCCTGTTGGATGAGTTTTAATATAATCTCATCAATTGCCTGCCTTCGGCGCTCGGCGAGTATTTTTCTTTTAATTTCTTTTTGCACATCCTCGAAGGCTGCTGCTTGTTGTTTTTGTTTCTCGAGCAGTTTCATTATGAAGATGTGCCCATCTGTATTGATTGGTCCGATTATTTGTCCCGGCTCGATATTTTGGGTATGTTTTGCGAGTATGTCATAAGGCTGAGCGAGAGAATCGGGGTTGAGCGGTTTCCAGAGTCCGCCGAGAGGCGCCCACGGGCCGTGCGAGAATTCTTTTGCGAGTTTTCCGAAATCTTCACCGTCCTGGATGCGTTTTATAATGGTGTTTGCTTGTTGTTCTGCTGCTTGCTGTTTGGTAGTATTGGGGTCGGCAGGACTTAGTTTGGCCGGCTGAATATCAATCAGATGAAAAGATATTTTGGGTGTCTGTACAAAGACCTCGTCTTTAACCGCATTATAGTAGTCCATCATTTCACTATAGGTGACAGATTTTTCTTCGGGCATTTGGTTTGCGAGGTAAGACTGGCTGAGGATTAGCTTTTTCTGGTATTCCCTGAAATCCTGCCAGCCGGTGAAGCCGTCATTTTTTAGCGTTTCTTCGGCTTTCGCGTAATCGCCACCGAACTCTGCGATAAATTTTCTTACTTCGCTTTCGACGGCTTTTTTGAGCTGTTCGTCGATTTGCTCCGAGGAATCAATTGTTGCCTGCTGGTAGAGAAGCAGATTTGATATTTTGTTTATGACGAAGTTCTCGACCTGAAACTTTGTCTGCTTTTTGAAATTGGCAAGCGATGTATTTTTTGCGAGGTCTGCGTAATATACGGCGAGCGGCTCAACGATTTCTGTGCTAGTAATAGTATCTGTTCCAACGGCGAGGACAAAACCGCCGGTGGCTTCGGGGAGATTTTCTAATTGCGGCTGAGGCATAAGGTCGAGCTCAATATCGGTAAACTGGGGTTTTTCCTTTTTGCAGCCGCTGGACAGTGCAAGCATTATGATTAAGCAAGGAACGAATTTTCGCATATTTCAAAACTCCGATTAATTATAGTAGTTGTTTTAAGCATGTGATTGTATCCGATAAGGACATTAAAATCCATAGAAACATTTTTCGAAGAGCACTCGCAGAGTTTTCAGGTTTGGAAATATTTTCATTTGTCCTCAGGGGGTTTCAGTTTTTTTGTTTTTTCGTATTCGAGCAGTTCGAAAATCAGAATTCCTCTGCCGATACCGGCCCAGTCGCCGGCTTTTGCATATTGAAAAGCCATAAACCGGCCGTCATCGCTTATCACCGGATTCGATGCCTTGTAGCCCGGGTAATCCGAAAAAAACGTCAGCCTTTCTGATTTGCCCGAACCGTCCAGAGCGAGTTTATAGATGTCGTCATATTGCGGGCCTTTCGGGTTGTGCTTGTCGCACTCGACGGCTGTGTATTTACCATCGGGGAAGATGCCTTCAGCCTCATCAAATTGGTTTTCGGCTTTGGAATAATTCGTTATCTTTCCTGTTTCGATATCAAGGCCCATTGATTCGGTGCCCTGGTATTCATAGGCATTGAATGTCAGCTCTTTCTCGTCAGGGGGCCGAAAGTTTTGCGTTTCAAGATAGCATTTGAAAGGTAAATCAGTGGCGTCGAGGATTTTTTTCTTGTTGGCGATTTTTGGTTTGCCGTTTTCATAAACGATATCAGCCAGGTAAAAACAGTTGTTTCGGGTCCAGGCGATTTTCAGTTTTTTTCGCGAGACGGCGGGTCCTTCCGAGCAGTGTTCACCGAGTGGTGTTGGTGGTCCGGAGAGGTCTTTTTTTAATACCCATAACTGAGCATTTCTTTCACTTCTGCCATCCGATGGATTATCGGGGTCGAGGCGTTTCGGCCCGGAAAGAAGTATGTCACCATTACTCAGGTACAGTACCCGTGTGTAGCCTGTATGATAATAGTGGTGCGTCATAGGCTTGAGTTTACCGGTTGCCAGTTCGACTTCATATGCGTCGCCGAAGGTTTTTTCAAGGAACAGTATTTTTTTGCCGTCATGCGAAAAGTCCGCTCTTTGCCCGAATGGTGTAACCTTTTTTATGTGCGGCGGCAGCTCATCGAGCGGTGATTTGCCGCTATTTTCGCCGGCCCTGAGATTGTTTGCCGATAGAACCACCGCGATGATTAACAAGGTTATTTTACTTATTCTTTGTAACATAATTGTTTCTCCTTAATTTTTTTATCAGGTACAGCAAGGATTTTTC
>CAYLMG010000190.1:0-2661 GCA_964384565.1 uncultured Pirellulales bacterium
GAGAAATACTTTTTACATTTAAGGTTCTTAAGATTAAAATGCCACAATAATTAAACTATAAAAACAACAGGCAAAAATGACCATTGAAAAAGACAAGCAGTATATGAAACTTGCGATTGAGCAGGCGGGGATTGCCGGGGAAAATGGTGATGTGCCGATTGGGGCGGTGATTGTTCATAACGATACCATAATAGCAAAGGCATATAACCAGAGAGAGCAACTTCAGGACCCTACCGCTCATGCGGAAATAATCGCACTTACACAGGCAGCAGCGGCACGCCAAAGCTGGCGATTAGAAGGCTGTACGATGTACGTTACGCTGGAGCCCTGCCCGATGTGCGCGGGTGCACTCGTGCTTGCCAGAATCGACAGGCTCGTTTACGGCTGTGACGATGCGAAGACAGGAGCTGTAAAGAGTCTTTACAATATAGTACAGGATGATAGACTAAATCATAAAATTGAAGTAACCAGCGGCGTTCTTGCCAACGATTGCAGCAAACTGCTGCAACAATTTTTTCAAAAGAGAAGGTCGGAGAATATAAAATGAATAAAAGAAACGCATTTAACCTATTTATTATCACTTTGTTAACCACTGTTCTGTATGCGGGCACAGCAACCGCTGATACTGAAGCCATTAAAGAAAAAATCCTTCCACTGAGAGAGCAGGCGAAAATACAAAACGACTGGCTGAAATGGCGCTTTGAAAATATCCTGCCCAGTATTATGAGAGATGCTGGAATCGATTTATGGCTGATAATCAACCGTGAATACAACGAAGACGCTGTGTATTTTACATTAGCGACTCAGCCAGCAGCTTATTCATACAGGACAACTATAGTTATGCTGCACGATAAAGGAGGCGAGGAAGGTGTTGAAATACTATCGGCAAGCGACCATCCGAGGGCAATGGGTGGTAAAAACGTCTATACCGACAGGTCAAAAGGGCAGTTTGAGAACCTGGCTGAGGTTATTAAAAAAATTAATCCCAAGAAAATCGGCATCAATACTTCCGAAACCTGGCACCTTGCCGACGGTCTTAATGCAACTATGAAAAAGAGGCTCGAAAAAGCGCTTGGGCCGGAAATGTCAAAGAGGCTGGTCTCGGCGGAAAAGCTTTGTATTAACTGGCTTCAAATAAGAAGCCCGCAGGAGATTAAAAAATACAAAAATATTTGCAGCATTGCACACGCGATTATCAGCGAGATTTCCAGCGATAAGTATATCAAGCCGGACGTTACTACAATTGACGATTTAAGATGGCATATGAGACAGAAGATAAACGACCTCGGCCTGGAAAGGCCTTTCAATCCTTTAGTCGATATCCAGCGAAGTGAAAAAGATGCCGAGCGATACAAAGACGACCCGAACGTAATTCGACGAGGCGATTTAATACACTGCGATATGGGAACAAAATACCTCGGATTGTGCACAGATATGCAATGGCATATTTACGTATGCAGAGAGGCAGAAAGCGATGCGCCCGAGGGTTTGAAAAAAGGGCTTCAGGAGAGTATTAAATTCGCAAAAATCCTGACAGGTGAATTCAGGCAAGGCAGGACCGGCGAGAAAATAACAAAGGCAGCAATGGAAAAGGCAAAAGCGGCAGACATAAGACCACAGGTTTACACTCATTCCATAGCCAGCTACGTTCACTCGGCAGGAGTGAGACTTGATACACGGCCGTTAGATGAGGTTGCAGTTGAAAACCGCGAAAGGACCCACTACGCGATACCGCTGAATACCGTTTATGCCATTGAATTCCATTGTTTTTGTATTATTCCAGAATGGGATAATAAGGAAGTTCAAATCGGTTTCGAAGATGAAGCGGCCTTAACAAAAGACGGCTGCAATTTTCTCGACGGCTACCAGGAAGAATTCTTTCTGATAAAATAGGCCACAGAACAATCATTGCTGATTCTCGTTGTGAGTTTTCTTTTTGTATATACGCACATAGTCTATCTCGAATTTTGCCGGAAAGTTCGTAGCGGAGGGGTCCCCTCCCTGAGTGCCGCCGATTGCAAGATTCAGTATTATATAGTGCGGCTGACGGAATGGATTCTTTGCTTCGTTATCTTTATTAAAAGTTTTGGTGAGATCAACTGTATTAAGAAGGATATCGTCAACATATAGCTCGATGCTGTTCGCGTCCCAATCCATCCGCCATATATGGAACTTCGCGGACCACTGAGGGTCGTTGAAATCAGTGATGGGTTTTCTGGTATCGTCCCACTCGGGCTGCCAGCGTTTTTCTGAAGCCCAGGCTGCGTTGGCCAAGAGTATTCCGCGGTAATATTCCATAATGTCAATCTCTCCGTTACTCGGCCAGCGACCTTTGATTCCCAATGTCCAGAAAGCAGGCCAGAGCCCCGCTCGAGTGTCGATTCGGCCTCGCATCTCGAAACGGCCGTACATCCAATTGCGTAAACGCCTCGTCGTCAGACTTGCGGATGTGTACTCGGAATATTGTCTGTTTCGCCTCCAGTTACGGCTATTGGGGTCGTAATAAGGATTCTCTTTGCGTTCTCGTCGGCCCTCAATGATAAGCAGGCCATTTTCACATCGGGCGTTTTGGGGCTGATACCACTGGAGCTCGTCATTGCGGACGAAGCCTCGCTCATAGGTCCAGTTGTTCGGGTCCGGTGTGCCTTCTCTGTTGAACTC
>CAYLMG010000191.1:0-2592 GCA_964384565.1 uncultured Pirellulales bacterium
AGGCCTATGAATATCTCGTCGTTATCGCCAACAACCATTACAGAGGTGCCGAGCTCGCAAACGCTATCGAATTGAAATCTCTTGTTACAGGCTGCAAGCAAAAGGTCCCAGAGGGACTTTTAAGGACGTATCCCCGGCTCGAAAAAATCGCGATAAAACAGTCTTTATTTTAACGGCAGGATGGTGCAATGGAGATGAGCGTTGACAAAATCTATCAGCCTGTACGCACAGCGGAATACCGTCAGTCTTTATTTATCGCTGATGTGCCCGCCGGTTTTCCGTCGCCTGCCGCCGATTATGAGCAGGCACCCTTGGATTTGAACAGGTTCCTGGTCAAAAATCCACCTGCGACGTTTTTCGTCAGGGCCGCCGGCGACTCGATGACAGGCGCAGGTATCCGGTGCGGCGATATCCTTGTTGTCGACAGGAGCATCGAGCCAGCGGACAAAAAAATCGTAATCGCCGTAGTAAACGGCGAGTTTACCGTCAAGAGAATAAGAATCAGGCCGGGCAAGATAATACTGGAAGCTGAAAATGAGAGCTACCGCAGCACACAGATTACTGCAGATATGGAATTTGAGGTCTGGGGCGTGGTTACCGCCGTCCTGCACAAGCTATGAAACCGGTTTTTGCACTCATCGATTGTAATAATTTTTATGTCTCCTGTGAAAGGGCTTTTAATCCCCGCCTCGCCGGCAGGCCCGTAGTCGTATTGTCTAACAATGACGGCATCGTCATCGCACGCTCCGATGAGGCAAAGGCCCTCGGTATCGCGATGGGCGTACCAGCCTTCAAGGTAGCGGACATTCTCGAAAAAAATAATGTGCATATCTTCTCTTCCAACTATACCCTTTATGCTGATATGTCCAACCGTGTGATGCAGACCCTCTCGACGTTTACGCCCGAGATTGAGATTTATTCGATTGATGAGGCCTTTTTGAATCTGGCTGCTTTGTCGCAAAGTCCGCAGGATTGCGCCCGCCGAATCAGGGCTACTGTCAAAAAATGGACTGCAATGCCCGTCTCAATCGGTATAGCGCACACGAAAACCCTGTCGAAAATCGCAAACAGAATCGCAAAAAAATCGCCGGCTGCCAACGGTGTTTTCGATTTGACCAATGCCGGTGACATTGACGCTCTGTTGGGAACAATCGCCGTCGAGCATGTCTGGGGCGTCGGAATAAGGACCGCAATAAAACTTAAAGAAGCGAAAATCAAAACAGCCCTCGATTTGAAAAACGCCGACACGTACTGGATAAGAAAAAAGTTCGGCGTCGTGGGGCTGCGAACGGTATATGAGCTTAGAGGTGACGTCTGCTATAGTCTTGAGGAAAATCCACCGGCCAGAGGACAGCTCGTCGTCTCCCGCTCGTTCGGTGAGCCCGTCGGGGACATCGATAAGCTCAAAGAGGCGGCTGTTGCATTCGCCGTAAGAGCCGGCGAAAAATTACGGCAGGAAAAACTGTTTGCTAACCTGATTTCGGTCTTTGTTACTACCAGCCGGTTCATCAAAAACAAATACTTCAATTCACAAACGGTTGCTTTCGAAGTCGCTACAAACGATACTACAGAATTGATACGTGCCGCCTACCTGTGCATTGAAAAGCTCTACCGCAAGGGTTGCCTGTTCAAAAAGTGCGGCGTTGTTCTGCACAGCCTTGTATTTGAAAATCAGATTCAGCACAATCTTTTCGACACTGCCGACAGGGAAAAATCAAAACGGCTTATGCGCACCGTGGACCTTATCAATACCCGTTTCGAGGATTCTGTTCATTGGGCAGCCGAGGGCCTTGTACAAGGCTGGCAGGTAAAATTCAAAAGACGCTCCAAAAGGTTTACTACCGACTGGTCCGACCTGCTCGAAGTCGCATAACCTTAAAAACTGCTCGCTGAGCTTTGCAATCTTGCAAGCAAGTCCTTGAAAAGAAAAGCAATACGTGTACAATTACTGAACTGTTTGTGTGAATGAAAGTTGTTCAGGAGTATATTTCACATTGTTAACTTCTTGACGGAAGAAAATTATGGAAGATAAGACCCACCAGTTTATAGAGCAGAATAAGAGTCGTTTTCTTGATGAGCTCAAAACGCTTTTGAAAATTCCCTCAGTCAGCGCCGATTCAAAGTACAAAGATGATTTAATTAAATGTGCTCAATGGCTCGTAAATCATTTAAAAGATTTAGGCCTTGATTCCCGTCTTATCGAAACAGCAGGCCATCCAATAGTTTACGCAGAGGCAAAAGGCGAGTCGGATAAGACGCTTCTTATTTACGGCCATTACGACGTTCAGCCGCCTGACCCGCTCGATAAATGGCACTCGCAGCCTTTTGAGCCGACAATTCGTGACGGCTGCATCTATGCCCGCGGAGCGACCGACGACAAGGGACAGCTCTTTGCACATCTCAAGGCTGTTGAAGCCCTACAGAAAACACGCGGCAAGCTGCCGTGTAATCTCATATTTCTGTTTGAAGGTGAGGAGGAATGCGGCGGTGATAACCTCACCGATTACATCAAAGACAACAAAGGAAATCTTAAAGCGGACGCTGTAATAATTTCGGATACCGCTATGTACGATGAAAACACACCAGCTATAA
>CAYLMG010000192.1:0-2578 GCA_964384565.1 uncultured Pirellulales bacterium
AACAAACATTTGCAAAAATCAGCTATTTTGTTTATGCTCTGTGATTCCGAAACAGACTGTTTTTATTATTCATAGTCAAGATAAGAAACTTGTTATGGCTGATTTCATAGTTCTCGTAAAGCAGGTACCTGACGTAAAGCAGATTACCGACAATGCTTTTGACCTCCAGACCGGTACACTTATCCGCACCCGTTTGCCTTCTGTTATAAACGAGCTTGACACTCACGCGCTGGCCTTTGCAAACTATATGAAGCAGATAAGCGCTGACAGGCAAGGCAGAATCATTGTTTTGACTATGGGCCCGCCAATGGCAGAAGACGTCCTGCGATATTGCCTCAGCCGTTGTGCCGATATCGCTGTTCTGCTTACCGACAAGGCACTCGGCGGAGCCGACACCTTCGCAACGGCAAATCCTCTCGCCTTCGCCGTCAGAAAAATAGTTAAACAAATCCTGGACTCCGCCGGCGATTATTACATCGTAACGGGTATGCAGTCGCTTGATGGTGACACCGCGCAGGTTCCTGCACAAATCGCAGAAGAGCTGTCGCTACCCTGTATAGCTTACGTCACTGACGCCGAATTTAAAAAAAACCGTTTCGAATTTACCCGTATTATAAGCGGCGGAAACCAAATCGTCGCTGCAAAATCCGCCCCTGCCGTAATAACCGTCGCTAAATATGAATATCCTGTTTTCGCTACCTTTGCACAGGCTCGTCGGGCGAATAATTTAAAAATCATTCAATGGTCAGCCGATGATATAAACGCGCCGCACATCGGCGTCGAAGGCTCGAAAACTCGCGTAATACGTGTCTTCCCGCCCGGCAAAAGCAAAAGAACTTGCCGGCAGATACACGATGTAAAAAAACTAATCCGTACTTTAGCCGAAAGCCTCAAAGCCGATTCACAGCAGAATCAACAGGGTGAACAAGATGCTGACCACTATGTCCTTCCTAAAAAACGCAAAATTTTCTATGACAGAAGCTTTGAATCAACTGAAAGCGAAAATGAAGATTTTCAAATACTCGCTGACAAGTTAAAACAGCTCGGCATCGAAAGAATCGAGCAGATAGACGAATATACGAAAAAACAAATTCTTGATACCGCCGGCGAACATTTCCACAAAAATGCTCTCGAAGATATGTTGACAGGCTTCAAATCGAACGATTCATCATACGAAGGCGAGGTCTGGGTCGTCGCCGAGCACAACGACGGAAAAATGCACCCCGCAACTTTCGAGCTTATTGGAAAGGCTCGCAGCCTTGCCGATTCTCTCGAAACGAAGGTTGGCGTCTGCTTGCCCGGTGACAGCGTCAGACCGATGGCCGATGATTTAATCGCTGCTGGTGCAGACAACATATACCTTATCGTCGATAAGCTTCTCGCTGACTTTGACCCTGCTGTTTTCAGAAAGGCCGTTGTCGATTGCATTAAAAAATACCAGCCGCAAATCGTCCTCTTTGCTGCAACGCCAAGGATGCGGATGCTCGCACCGATGGTCTCTTACAGGCTGCGTTGCGGCCTGACCGCCGATTGCACAGGCTTTGATATAAGGGATAGTTCACGTAAAGGGCAAATCGGAATCCTTTTACAGACCAGACCTGCTCTCGGCGGAAACGTTATGGCTACTATCTGCACCAAGGACTCTAAGTCTCAGATGGCAACCGCAAGGCCGGGCGTTATCAAAAGCCTTGTCCCCGACCCATCCAGAAAAGGAAAAATAATTGAGCACCGCATCGATTTATCAGCCGATGATATAAGCCTTGAAATTATAAAAACCGAGCTTGGCATCGGCAGGGTCGACTTCGCTGCCGATATCATTGTTAGCGGTGGCAAGGGTATGCAGAACCGTGACAATTACGAACGTCTTGTCGGTTCGCTTTGTGAAACTCTTGCTAAAAAGCTGAAAGCAAAAGTCGAAAGAGGCGCCTCCAGAGCCGCCGTCGAACGGGGCTTTATTGACCGTATCCATCAGGTAGGGCAGACCGGCACCTCCGTTGGGCCGAAAATCTATATCGCCCTCGGTATCTCAGGGGCTATTCAGCATATGATTGGTGTCGCTAACAGCAAGACCATCATCGCTGTTAACAGTGACCCAGACGCCCCTATCTTCAAAAACTGCGATTACTACTTCATCGGTACCGTCGAAGATATAATCCCGAAATTGATTCAGAGTTTATAATTGGATTTCGAAAATGTCACTGAGTAACGATTACAACAAAGTTCCTGTTCTGATTGTCGGTGCCGGGCCGGGTGGTTTGTCTGCTGCGATAAAGCTAAAACTGCTAAAGCCTGATATCGATGTCTGCATAATTGAAAAGGGTGAAAAACTCGGAAATCACAATCTCTCAGGTGCCTCACTCGAGCCTCAGCCGCTCTTCACACTGCTCGATGAAGCTGCGCCCGGCTGGCAAAAAACCGAACAGGCAAAGCAGGTTTTCGCAAACAAAATCGAAAAAAGTGACCTGCTGTTTCTTCTCGGAAAAAAGCTCGCCTTTAATATCTCACCTGCAATTAAGCTCGCAAAGCTCCTAAAGCTCGGTATCGGCCAGATGATTCACACGGGCGACTATTCTGTTTC
>CAYLMG010000193.1:0-2475 GCA_964384565.1 uncultured Pirellulales bacterium
CGTCTGCCCTGAACCCACACCGGTTCTATCCCTGCCTCGTTCATTGCTTTGGTAATTGCTTTTCCGCCGCCGTGCACGATTATCGGCTGCATACCGACAGTGGACATAAAAGCAACATCTGTGAGCAGCTTTTTCTGCAGCTCGGCATCGTCCAGAACACTGCCGCCCAGCTTGACGACTACAATCCGGCTGCGGAATTTGCGGATATATTCCATCGCTTCAATAAGGGCATCAGCTTTTGCAATTGCTTTTTCCACTTCTGAACAATCTCCAAAATATCATATTAAACAAACCGCTTAATCTATGAATTAGTGCTCTTTTCGTCAAGTCAAATATACCCGACTAATCCGAACAGGTACAGATAGCTTGAAAATAGCTGTCTATCATCTTATAATAATAGCTTTTTCGCTGGTCCTTATTTTGGAGTATTATAAAATCAGACTCAGAGCAATACTTTTTGACCTTGACGGAACGCTTCTGGATACGCTAAGGGACATTGCAGATTCTATGAATGCTGCTTTGCAGCGTTTCGGCTTTGCTGCTCATCCGGTTGAGGCGTATCGATATTTCGTCGGTGACAGCGTGAATTCTCTCGTCAGAAGAACACTGCCGAAAGAGCATCTGAACGACGAGAATATTGAAAAATGTCGGTTTTCTATGCTCGACGAATACAGCCGACGATGGTCCCTGAACACAAAACCTTATCCGGGTATACCGGAGCTTCTCGGCGAGCTTGAAAGGCGCGATATTGCGAAGGCAGTGCTGTCGAATAAACCTGATAACTTCACAAAGTTGACGGTAAAGGAACTACTCAGCAGCTTCTCGTTTGATATCGTTCAGGGCGTCAATGATACGGTCGAAAGAAAGCCGGACCCCGCCGCTGCTTTGAGTATCGCAGAGAAGCTCAAGATAGCACCTGTGGATTTTCTTTATCTGGGCGATACAAACACGGATATGCAAACGTCAGTTGCTGCAGGTATGTATCCTGTTGGTGCGCTGTGGGGTTTTAGGACCGCCGAGGAACTTAAGGAAAGCGGAGCAAAAATTCTCATCGAGAAACCCTTAGACGTTCTGAAAATCCTCGACTCGAAGGTCTCATTATGATTTATCGAAAGTTCGGCTCAACAGGCATAAAGGTCTCAGCTATAGGTTTCGGCGGCATGCGATTTCGCGATGAAGATGATATCGAGACCTGCGGCGAACTTGTAAAAGCAGCCTACGACAAGCAAATCAACTACTTTGACACTGCCCCCGGCTATGGAAAATCGGAGGAGATTTTCGGTATAGCAATCAAGGAAATGAAAAAAACCCGCAAAGCAAAGCCGTTTTACATATCAACCAAAACAATGAAAACAGACGCCGACGAAATAAGAGCCCAGCTTGAAACTTCGCTTAGACGTATGAATCTCGACTATATTGATTTCTATTATGTGTGGTGTGTCTTTTCTCTTGAAGAGTACTACGAGCGAAAGACCAAAGGCACAATGAAACATCTGGAACGCTTAAGAGATGAAGGCCTTATAAAACACATCTGCATTTCCACACACGCCGCCGGCCCGGACATCATAAAGATACTTTCGGATTACCCTTTCGAAGGTATCTTACTGGGTTATTCCGCTATGAATTTCGCCTATCGCCAGGAAGGACTGGATGCCGCCTCAAAGCTGAATTGCCCGGTTATCATTATGAATCCGCTTGGCGGTGGTTTAATTGCGAAAAATCCCGAACGTTTCTCTTTCGTTAAAACCCGGCCGGAAGAAACTGTTGCTGAAGCCGCCCTGCGATTTTTAATTAATGACGAGCGTATTACTTTCATTCTCGTCGGCCTTAGCAGTAAACAACAGCTCGATGAAGCTGTTTCAGCAGCCGCCGGTTACAAACCTATCCCGGCAGAGACTATCGGCCGTATCAGAAATAACCTGCAGGAAAGCTTCAACGAGCTCTGTACCGCCTGCCGTTACTGCGATAAATGTCCCCAGGGTATAGATGTACCGAGGATGATGGATGTCTATAACCACTATGTCCTCGGTGACACGGTTGTGGATTTTATTAATCGTCTCAGATATCACTGGGGGATAAAACTTGAGGATGACTATTTTGAAAAATGCACCGAATGTCACCTGTGTGAATCAGCGTGTACGCAAAAACTTCCGATTTGTGAACGTCTCAAAACCATCCGCAGAAAGGTGAAAAAGTTCCTCAAATCACAATCGCAAAAAGAAAAAAACACAAAAAAATAGAATATCCATCAATATCAGCCGTCCTATAATATTTTTTCATTAATATACAAGATTTTGTGGACGATAGTATCTCATAAGAGGGAGGTCTATTAGGTGTGGATATCTATGAAAAAGGGGTTTTCACTTGTAGAATTACTAATAGTTTTAAGCGCACTGGGTATCATTGCCGCCATAGTAGTGCCTACATTTCAATCTTATACTCAACAGGCAAAAGAAGCCACCGCCAAAGACCATT
>CAYLMG010000194.1:0-2448 GCA_964384565.1 uncultured Pirellulales bacterium
CCGCAAGCATCGGCCAGTTTACCCTGAGCGGAGTCGAAGGGCAGGCCAAGTCAAATATTCATAACTTCTTTTCTTTTAAGGAGTTACTTAACAATAATAAATCATAAATATTAAATAACAAATACTAATAAAGGAATCGATTCCATCTCCTGGATTCTGAATTCTGATTTCTGAATTCTTGATTATTAAGGACTAACAAATGTCCAAGACGCAATACGCTATACGCAATACTCAATACGCTTCACGCTTCACGAGGCACGAGTCACGAGCGACGATCAGTATCCAGTATCGAGAATCCAGTACCGAGCGACGAGAGACGAGAGACAAGCGACTATTAATTATGAAAAATTCGATATGCGAGACACGAGAGACAAGCGACGAGCGACTGTCTTTTATGCAAAACGAACCCAAATTTAAAATCGCTTCAATTTATGCAAGTCCTTGTAATACAAGCGGTTATAGCAATTTTCTCGCCTTTACAAGCCGAAAAAACGAACCCAAACGAACCCAAAACGAACCCAATTTTAGCCCAATATTGGGTTCGTTTTTCCCAATATTGGCTTCGTTTTACCAGGAAATCTTCGCTTTTGCGAACATCTCTGAAAGATGGTGTGGAAACGGCACGGCCGTCAAAGACAATCTACAAATTAATGGTTACCATATAGCGAAATTAAAGTTTTGGTTTTATACAAAAATAATTTATAATAATTTTTATCGGTCATTTTATTGTTATTTGCTGTTATTGGTCGATGTAAACGATAGGAAGCGTTGATTATCAAGATTTCTAAAGATACTTTAAAGATTGCTTATGAAATCAGTTATAAAAAATCAGAGTGATGCCGAGCTTTTCGCAAGGTTCATTGCCGGCGATGATGCTGCTTTTCGTACAATCGTAAGACGCTATAAAAACAGTCTTTATGCATTCCTAAGGCGGTTTTTGAATGACCAGAACCTGATAGAGGATATTTTCCAGGAAACTTTTTTGCAAATTTTTACCAGCCGGGAAAACTTTGATACTTCAAGGCCGCTAAGACCCTGGCTGTTCACAATAGCCGCTAATAAGGCAAAAGACGCCCTTAGAAAACAGCAGAGAAGTACTGCTATGACTATAGGAACCGTAGCAGATAGTGAACAAATGTCTTTCGAGGACGTACTAAACTCAATTACCTCGGACAAGGTAGTTCCATATGACAATATGGCGAGAAATGAAACCGCTTCAAGGGTTAGACAGGTTATAGCAAATATGCCGGAAAACCTGCGAGAAATACTGATTTTGGCCTATTTTAATAAGTTTTCATACAAACAAATGTCATCCATCTTAAGTATACCTATCGGTACAGTTAAAAGCAGGCTCCATACTGCGGTTCACCGTTTTACTAAAGACTGGAAAGCAGCAATTGGGAGTACGAAGACCAAATGACAGAATTGACAATTGAGCAAAAACAACTGCTATTTGATTATTGTATAGTCATAAGCACAGAACAAGAGGCCGCCGAGGCTGAACAATTAATCTCTTCAAATCCGCAAGCCGCCCAGCTCGCAGAACAAATCAAGGCTGCACTTTCACCACTCAATACCCTTCAAGAAGAGACCTGTCCGGAGGAATTAGAAGAAATCACGATTTCCAGGCTAAAAGAAACTGCACGCTCAAGCCAGCTTCGGCTGGAACAGCTTATAGCCGATGAGCAGGACCGCCAGTCGGCAGAGCCGAGGATGTTCTGGCGCAACTTTGCCCGCATACTCTCAACAGCGGCTGTAATCGTACTTGTAGCCGGTATTTATTTTTCGCCTCTCCAATACGCCCGCAATAAAGCCAACTGCCAGGCTCAATTGTACCGCATCGGCCAGGCAATGTTAAGCTATCAGAACGAGAACGACGGCCAAATGCCCGTGGTAGCGGCCATTGACGGTGCACCGTGGTGGAAAGTCGGCTTTAAGTCCCAAAGCCCGGAATACCAGTCTAATACGCGGCATTTGTGGCTTCTTATTAAAGGCGGCTACATCGAAAAGCCGGCTGACTTTATGTGCCCGGGCAAAAAACAAACACAAAAGGTAGAATACGATTCAACAAAGGTTGGGCAGTATTACGACTTTCCATCAAGAGACCATATAAGTTACAGCTTCAGAATAAGATGCTATAAAGCGCCTTCCCAAACCAACCTGAGCAAAAAGGCTATGCTTTCCGATATGAATCCACTGTTTGAAAACCTTCCGGAAGATTTCGAGCAGTTTGCAATTCAGGTTGATAAAGAACTTGAAAGGCTTAACAGCAATAATCATCGTCGTCGCGGGCAGAATATTCTGTTCTGTGACGGCCATATCGAATTTGTAAAGACCCGCTTCATCGGGGTAGATAAGGACGATATCTTTACACTTCAAAATATCCTTTCCTATAGCGGCTGTGAAACTCCCTCCTTTGAAGCCGATGCATTTCTTGCACCGTAAGTT
>CAYLMG010000195.1:0-2409 GCA_964384565.1 uncultured Pirellulales bacterium
TAAAAATCAGGTTGTTATGACCCGTGACGAGGTACGCAGTTTCGATGCCTGGGCGATAAACGAGCTTGGTATTCCCGGTGTCGTTTTAATGGAAAATGCGGGCAGAAGCTGCGCCGAGCTTATAAAAGAAAAGCTCGCAGATATCGGAAAGCCGAAAGTCTGCATTTTCTGCGGCACGGGCAATAACGGCGGCGACGGTTACGTCATTGCCAGACACTTATTCAATGCCGGCTTCAAGGTTACCGTCGTTCTATGCGGCGATGTCAGCAAAGTCAAAGGTGATGCGAAAACAAATCTCGATATTCTGCAGAAACTGGGTCAGTCGATAGAACAGCTTGATTTAGATAAGCCTAACATAGAGCAGACCGTCAAGGATTTTGCCGCTGGTGCGGATATGCTTGTTGACGCGTTATTCGGGACTGGCTTACAGGGTTCGCTTAACGAAAAATACCAAAGGCTTATAAATGCGATTAATGATTTAGGCATACCTGTTTTGGCGGTTGATATTCCTTCGGGTCTGGATTGTGATACGGGCGAGCCGCTCGGAGCTGCTGTCAGGGCAACTTATACAGTTACCTTTGTTGCTGTGAAGGCCGGCTTTACGAAAATGGATTCCGCAAAGAAATATACAGGCAGGATTTTTATTGCCTCGATCGGTATTGAGCCTTCGAGGAATTGCGATTGTTAGAAAGCTCCGGGTCTCGCCGCCTTTTCCTTGTAGCCGGTAAAGTAAAGGAATCTTTCAGTGTTGAAGATGGGTATTGATAATGCCTGGGCCTGCGTCAGTATCTTTTGATATTCGTCGTATCTTTTTCTCGACTTCTCGTATTTCTCAAGGGCGGTCGGATAAATTCCTATGTCTTCGGCGCTTGGTCTGGGCTCTACTCTTGGAGGCCGGCCCAGAACGATGTAATCTGTTTCAATCGTAATACCCTGGTCAACCTTGCCGCCCCATTTTTCAATCAGCCCTTTTATTTTTTCGACATCGCCGTATTCGAAGTCACCTGCGACAACAAACGTGTTGACTTTTTTGGTATCCCAGATGAGGTTTGCTATGATATCGTCCTGAATGATAGGGTTTCTGGGGTCGATTGCGGTTGTGATTCTTGCTGCTGAAATCGTTTGGCCGACGTCGAAGACCTCAACTTCGGCTTTACCTTCGCCGGTTTTGGGAATGGGAAGATTCTTGTCATAAACAGCGAAAGTTAAACCGCGATATACTTTGTCGTTGCTGCCGATATTTATATGCACTATGCCTGTTTGCGTATCCACTAAAATTATTTTACCGTCTGCCACGTAAGCGGGGGCGTTGCTGTCGGGCAGGGGCTTGATGCTTTCGATTTCGGCCTGTGCACGTTGCATCATCTGTTTTGTCAATTCAAGCTCTGCATCTTTTCTCAGAAGCTCATCTCTTAAGTTTTCATTTTCTGTGCTTGCGGATTTGAGGTCATCTCTGAGGTTTTGAACCTGCTGCTCCGCGGTTTGCCTAAACAGGTCCTCGAGGTCGGTGTATTTAGCGAGTGTTTCATCAGCCTGCTGCTTGTATTGTTCTACTTCTGAATTCAATCTCTGTTCTGTTTGAGAAAATGTTGCTACTGCATCGTTATATTGATTATTAAGCTGTGTGTACCTATCCTGCAAATCAAGTAAGCTGCTTTGCGTGTTTTCAAGCCGTGACCTGATTAAATCGATGATTCGGACGAGTCCGGTTGAGTTGGGGTCGTTGAAAGAGGTGTCAAGGTAGCTGCCGTAAAGAGGTCTAAGTGCGTCGTCAACTTTGTTCTTTACATTTCCTACTTTAAGCTCGGCTGATATGTCCGATATCGGCCCTCCTATTATAGTTATGACCAACTGGTCGAGAAGCTCGACCATAACCTGAAGCCCGCTTGTACGTGGTGGAATCGAACCTACTATCTGCGCTAAGCCTTTTCGCATTTGGGCTTCGTTTGCAACACTGTCGAGGTTGACTTTTGCTTCAGTTGCAATCTTCCTTTGCTCCTCGAATTTGACATAATAAACCACTGCAAATGTAATCGCTATTATAAAAAGGGCAATGAATGTAATAAGAGTGTATAATATAGTACTGGTTTGCTGCCTTTTGGCTGCCACCATAGTAAAAACTCCTTAGAAATACTGAAAACTCAATCATTTATGGTGTTTAGACAGTAATATTATCGTCGAAAAGGCTATCTAAGTCAATCAAAAAAACGGTCAAAAGCCCCATTTTCCCATTATAGTGGGAATATAGAGTATATAGAGAACGGTGTAAATGTAAATATTGACATTATATGCAATTCAGATAAGCTTGTTTTAAGAAGTATTGGAAATAATTTTTTTGTGATATTAGCTGTTATTATAGGACAATAGTAACGGTTTTCAGGCAGTTTAACTTAGAGCAGGATTTATTAA
>CAYLMG010000196.1:0-2392 GCA_964384565.1 uncultured Pirellulales bacterium
ACTTCGAAACATACACGGTTGTAAACAATAAAGCTCTGCCGGGTTCTGAAACGGCGGCCTAAGAGATTAAGAAAATATGTCCTCAAAAAAACGTAAAGTATTTATCGCGCTTAGCGGCGGAGTCGACAGCTCGACGGCGGCTGCGCTGCTTATCGAAGAAGGTTACGAATGCAGCGGGATTTTTATGGTTACAGGCAACAGGGCCAAATCATCACCAGCCAATGCCCGGATCATCGCAAAAAGGTTGGGCATAAAGCTTTATATATTGGATTTACGCAGGGAATTTGAGCAGGTTCTTGAGTATTTCATAGATGAATATAAAAGCGGCAGAACACCGAACCCCTGTGTTTACTGTAACAGGCATATTAAGTTTGGACGGTTGTTAGAGTTTGCAAAAACCAAAGGTGCTGATTTCTTCGCAACCGGCCATTACGCCGGGATTCTCAAAAACAGTAGCGGCGAATCTGGTTTGTATGCTGCAGTTGATTTGCAAAAAGACCAGTCATATGCCCTCGCGATGCTCGACCGAAAGACCTTGGAACAGCTTATTCTGCCGCTCGGCCAATATTCCAAAGAACAAACACGCCGGCTTGCTTCGAAATTCGGTCTTGAAATCCAAGGCCGAAAGGAGTCTCAGGAAATATGCTTTATACCTGATGATGACTATGCAGCCGTCCTTGAAAGTCGATGTCCTGAAATAGTCAGCAAAGGTAAAATCATTGACAGCAGCGGCAAAGTGTTGGCCGAACACAACGGAACACACAGATTTACTATCGGCCAGAGGCGGGGATTGAGAGTTGCAATGGGAGTGCCTTACTATGTGGCTGATATAGATGCGAGCAGCAACACGGTAACACTCGGGCCCAAAGAAGAGATTATGAGCAGCACACTTCGGGCCTCAAGGGTGAACTGGCTTGCAGATAGGCCGAGCTCAGCTTTCACGGCGAAGGTCAAAATCCGCTACAATAGCAAGGCCGTTTCAGGGAAGGTTTTTCCGCAGGCAGATAATGTGATAGTTGAGTTTGAAAGCAAAGTTTCAGCGATAACACCAGGCCAGCTCGCTGTGTTCTATGTTAAGGATAACTTTGGCAGCAGAGTAATCGGCGGCGGCTGGATAGAAAGACGTAAATAAAAGCTGTTTTTGTGAGGTTGACCGCAAATGGTATTCTGGTATAATGCGATGCTAATAATTGTTGGAACCTCGAGTTAAGAGGATATCAATATGCCGACAAAAACACTGGAAGAAGTGGCCAGGTATGTGAACGGGCGTGTTTTTGGCAACCCGAATACAAAGATAAGCTCTGCAGCCACTCTGAATAAGGCCGGCGATGGCGATATCAGCTTTTTAGCCAACCTGAAGTATGAAAAGCAGCTCCGTACTACCAAGGCCAGTGCAGTAATAGTAGGAAAAGATACAATCACCGATTCGAAAGTGCCCCTTTTAGTAGCAGAAGACCCTTATTACGCCTTCATGCAAATTATGGTTCTGCTGCACGGTCATCGTAAGCACAAAAAGGTTGGAATCAGCAAGCTCGCGTATATCTCGGACAATGCAAAAATAGGCGCCGACTGTGATATACATAATTTTGTTTCTATAGCCGATGATGCGAGGGTCGGAGACAGGTGCATTATTTATCCGGGAGTATATATCGGGGAAGGAGTGCACGTCGGTAACGACTGCATAATTTACCCTAACGTTACGATTTATGACGGCTGCAGGCTCGGCAACCGGGTTATTATCAATGCCAATTCGGCTATAGGTGAGGATGGTTTTGGTTTTGCAAGTCATAACGGCCTGCATCATAAAATACCACAGATAGGGATAGTAATTCTGGAAGACGATGTCGAAATCGGGGCCTGCTGCGGCATTGAACGCGGCACGCTTGGAGATACCGTAATAGAAAAAGGCACCAAGTTGGGCGACCTTATAGCAGTAGGTCACGGCACACGCATCGGCCCCCATTGCCTGCTTGTCGCGCAGGTCGGAATTTCCGGTTCAACGATTATGGGGCATCACTGCATTGTCGGAGGACAGGTCGGCATAACAGGCCATATCACTATCGGTAATAGTGTTATGATTGGTGCCCAGTCCGGCGTGATAAACAATGTCGGGGACAGCAAGGTAATCCTCGGTTCGCCTGCAATCGATGCAAGAATAGCCAGGCGCGCGTATAGTATGCTGAAGAATCTGCCCGATATGAGAAAGAGCATCCATATCCTCGAGAAACAAATCGCAGAGCTCGAGAAAATTCAGAGCTCTAAACAAAAGAAGACCAAAAAATAAATTTTTTACTATGGCCGGTAGACAGCAAGTACTCGGATTAATCGCAGGTGAGGGCAGGTTCCCGTTTATTGTTGCAAAGGGCGCCAGAGATGCCGGCCTGAAAGTAAT
>CAYLMG010000197.1:0-2374 GCA_964384565.1 uncultured Pirellulales bacterium
TTTTTTGCCTCTAACTGATACATTACTTTTGCATCTGCCTGGCAAGGGACGATAGTAATTAAGGCAGTACTGGAAACAAAAGGCCAATATGGACGGTTCCAAAACAAAAATAAAAACCACAGCTTTGAAAAACAGCGCTGCAGCGGTAGCAGCGGGCACGAAGTATCACTTCATCGGTGCAGGAGGCATAGGTATGAGCGGGCTGGCCAGAATCCTGCTCAAGCAAAATGCAATTGTTACCGGCTCAGACCAGATACCAAGCCTTGTTACGGATAAACTTAACCAGTCGGGTGCGCAAATAAAAATTCAGCATTGCGAAAAGAATTTTAAGCCCGATACGAATGTTGTAGTGTTCTCGGCGGCGGTCAAAGCGGATAATCCGGAGCTTATCGCTGCCCGGCAGAAAGGCTGCCCTATTTATAAATATGCCCGGATGCTCGGTATATTGATGGACAGCTTCGATGGCGTGGCAATCGCGGGCACTCACGGTAAAAGTACGACCGGCGGCTGGCTTGTATATCTGCTGAAAAAAGCCGGCCTGAATGTCAACTTCGTAATCGGTGCTGATATCATCCAGCTTGGTACTAACAGCGGTACGGGGAACAGTAATTTATTCATCGCCGAAGCCTGCGAATATGACCGGAGCTTCTGGAATCTGCACCCCCGAGTCGCTGCAATCCTCAACGTTGAGCCCGACCACCTCGACATCTACGAAAACGAGCAAAACGTCGTCGATGCTTTCAGGCACTTTGCAGCCGGCATCAGGGACGGCGGCCTGGTCGTAGCCAACTATATGGATTCGAATGTGCAAAAGATTATGAAGCAATTGCCGCAGGTCCGGTTTGTAACGTTCGGCCTCAGCCAAAATTGTGATTTTTACGCCGAAAGCATCGAGCTAAATGATGGTCTTTACCGTTTTGATGTATATCATAAGGCCAGTTGCCTGGGAAAGGCTCGAATCAGTCAGCCGGGCAGACATAATATCCTTAATGCACTTGCGGTTGTGGCGATAGCTGTCAATTGCGGTGCCGATGGCCGGCAGATTGTTGGGATGCTCGGCGATTTCGCGGGAATGGACAGGCGATTGACCTTCAGAGAGAAAATCGGCGGCATTACGGTTATCGACGATTATGCTCACCACCCCACCGAGATTAAGGCAAGCCTCGAGGCGATACGGCAGAGGTATCGGTTCAAACGACTCTTGTGTGTTTATCAGCCGCATCAGTACAGCAGAACAAGATTTTTACTTGATGATTTTGCAGAAAGCTTTAAGCTTTCTGATATTACAATTGTGCCTGAAATCTATTTTGTCCGGGATGAGCAGGCGACAAAAAAGGTAATTAACGCAGAGCTGCTTGTCGAGCGAATCTGCCGGGCCGGCTCGAATGCTCTGTTTATCGATGGTTTCAGCCGGACGCTGGATTACCTTAAGCAAAATACGAAGGCCGATGATTTGGTAGTAATAATGGGTGCAGGAGATATTTGGAAGCTGTCTTATGAATATATTCAGTGGCTTAGAGAAAATCGTTGAAACCAATTACGAAATGGCAAAGCACACGTGGTATGGTCTGGGTGGGCCTGCCGATTATTTTATCAGGCCGGCAAATGTCGAGCAGCTCAGGCAGGCCGTCACGCGCTGCAGGGAGAATAATGTCCCCATCAGGGTCATAGGTTTCGGCTCGAATCTGCTTATCGCCGATGAGGGTCTGCGGGCGGCGGTGATAAAACTTGACTCGGAAGATTTTTCGAGGTGCGAATTCGACGGCCAGGAGATTCAGGCCGGCGCCGGTATGGAGCTGAGCAGGCTTGTATTGACCTGTGTCCAGAAGGGACTCTCTGGTATGGAGGCCCTTACAGGGATACCCGGCTCGGTCGGCGGGGCTGTAAAAATGAATGCCGGCGGAAACTTCGGTGACATAGGCGCCGTAGTGGAATCTGTCAGCCTGATGGATAATGAGGGCAAGGTTTTTGAAAAGAGCAAGCCGGAACTGGTTTTTGATTACCGCCGCACAAACATAACCGCTAATTTTATCCTCGGCGCTAAGCTGAGTCTTACAGAGGCTGAGCCGGAAAGTATTATGCGGACGGTAAAGGAAATCTGGATTTACAAAAAAAACTCCCAGCCGTTGAACGCCAGAAATTCCGGCTGTATATTCAAGAACCCCAGAGCCGTCTCTGCCGGCGCTTTGATAGACAGAGCCGGCCTGAAAGGTCTTAGGGTAGGCAACGCCGTCGTCAGCGAAAAACATGCTAATTTCATAATTGCGGAAAAGGGCTGCTCCAGCAGGGACGTTACAAAATTGATAGATATTGTAAAAGAAAGAGTCAAAGAGAAGTTCGATATCGAGCTGGAACTCGAAATTGAAATCTGGAA
>CAYLMG010000198.1:0-2254 GCA_964384565.1 uncultured Pirellulales bacterium
CCATATCGGAGAAAAATTCGGGCATACCTTTCATCCCTTTGAAAACCTCATTCCATAAAATCGTCGAGGAAACGCCTGCAATAATTGACGTAATAGCGCCTGCCTTTGTTGCCCTCTTCCAGAACATCGCTGCAACAAGGCACGGCGTAATTGCAGCGCCGTAAATCGTATATGCCAGCATCGCCTTCTTGAAAAAGCCCGTACTTTCCGCAAACATACGTGAAACCAGGTAAGCAATTATCCCGAAAACAATAACAAACAATCTGCTGACAATCACAACCTTTTTCTCATCTACATTCGGATTAATGTATCTCATATAAACGTCACGCATAAATGTTGTCGCCGGGACAAGCAGAAACGAGTCAGCAGTTGATATAATAATCGCAACAACGGTTACCATAAACACAAGCCCCAAGGCTATCGGCAGATAATGCCTTGCAGCATAAATCAGAATGTATTGACCGTTGGCAGGGTCAGCTGTCATACTTGCCGCTACCCACGCACAGGCTATTATCAGAAGCTCTATAATAATAGCTACAACAACAAGAGTATATGCCGCCTGTTTCGCACCTCTGACGTTCCTGCTCGAGAAAAACCTCTGGTACTGGTTCGCATCACCCATCACAAGTAAAAACGTCGGCAACAGCCAGTTGATATAATCGAGCGGCTTGAATGTCCCGAACAAATTCATATGTTCTGATGAACCCAGTGCCTCGTAAGCCGTCCTCATACCTGATAAGCCGCCCGCCTTAATCAGCAAAACAGGAAAAGCGATAACAAGTACAATTATTATCAATGAGCCGTTATATATATCACAGCTCGCAAGACTTTTCATACCCGCCAACATCGTAAATATGATAATAAAAATTGTGGCAATGATTGTCGCTCTTTGGGCTGTTAGTTTCGGCTCAACAATTAAAACTTCTCCTATCTCAGGAAGGGCAATTACCCTGAAACCATCAGCTTCAGTGATATCTTTGCTAAATGTTGCAAAGTTATATTTTGCATAGTCACCATCCTTTATCACAATCAAATTCTTTGCACCTGAAATATTCTTCTGCTCTTTTTGAATATCTTTTAGATCAACAACCTTAACGGTCAAATTAACAGGTTCTTTCGACCAGTCGCTGCCATTTTTAACGCTAAGCAAAAAATCCGCCTGTCCCTGTTGTTCCTTTTGGGAATTAAAACGAACATAACCCTTGAAAAGCTGTTTTCGAGTCAACTCCCTTCCAACTTCCAAGGCTCTCGGCTTTTTATCACCAGTAATAACTTCCAGAACCGCTCCGCCTGCATTGAACTGGTAGCTCACAATCACCATATAGGCAATTATAAGCGAGACCACTGCAAGCATCCTTGCCGCCCCTCCGTAACGGCTGCCGATAATCTCAGGCACGGTATAAACCTCATAGCCGCGTGCCCTGCCTGCAATCTGCGTCAGTATCAGCATGCCAAATAGCGTGCCGACCGGAAGGAACATCGCATTAAAGCCGGTCTTGTAGGTCTGCTCTGCAGCTCCTACAATCGAGCCCGTGCCTATCCACACGGCAAGCATAGTCAGCACAATCACCCACGGCGACAATGTCCTGCCGGCTACCGCAAAATCGTCCCCAGTCTTAATCTGACGGGATTTATATATCCCGACGCCTACAAGAAAAAACAAATATAAAAGAATGGTGACTAAATAAACCATTTTTCTTCCCTGCCAATCAATACTGAATATATTAGTCTCAAATTCAAAAATCCCTTTCAAAAATTTGTGCTAAAAAATAACAGATAATAACCACTGCAACAAGAAAAAACCTGCCCACCCATATTAACAGCTTCGAAACAACCTTTTTTATACCTTTGAACCAACAGACAGTTTGACATAATCAGGTTTTCTCAATATCATTTAACGAGGACTTTATTTCTTTTAGAGAATTCATATGAGATTCATAATAGATTTCGCATATCTGCTGGCAGCGATTGCCATAAGCCCTAAGGTCATTTATCGTATGCTAAGGTACAATCGTTATCGTGCCGGCTGGGCGAATCGTCTCGGCAAAATCACTCGCAAAAATCCCGACAAAAAATGTATCTGGATTCACGCCGTCAGCGTCGGCGAGGTAAACGCCACAAGGACAATTGTTGACAAGCTAAAACAGGATTTGGCCGACTATGAAATCGTAATCAGCACAACAACCGACACAGGCTTCAACAGAGCCAACGCCCTCTATGGAAGCGAGCTGGCTGTCTTTTATTTCCCCCTGGA
>CAYLMG010000199.1:0-2242 GCA_964384565.1 uncultured Pirellulales bacterium
ATACCGGATGCAAACGCCGAAATATACGAATTCTGGCATTTCTTAACGGACAGCGTTTTTACTCAGATTCCGACCGACGTCGATATTATAACCGCAGCCGTCGGAAACCATACACAACAGTGGTGGACAAGAGGCCTCGATTCACTGGCTGAAAAATACGGCGTTATAATCGTAGCCGGTATCGGCAACGGCTCAAACGCTTTCGACCCGCCTCTTTACCCTGCTGCAGGCACAAATGCCATCGGTGTAGGCGTGGTTGACTCGGTAGATACAAACGACCTGCTGATAAATCTGTCGAACTTTTCCATTGCGCATCCTGAGCATTCGAGTTTCGGGCCAACGATTGACGGCCGATGCAAGCCCGACATCGTCGCTCCGGGAAATTGCCTCGCAGCCGTCACCGGTGAGCCGAACCTGTATGAGCCTACAGGCAACTGGACGAGTTTCGCAACACCGGTGGTAACAGGTGTTATCGGCCTGCTGGTTCAAAAAGCCAGGCTGGAGCCCAGCTTAAGCGAGGCGCTGTCACCGGAGGCTGGAAATTGCGTAATCAAAGCAATACTGATGAACTCAGCGGATAAACTTGCCTTCTGGCACAAGGCAAGTGCCTCAAAAGAAGACGACCACGTCGCACCGCTCGATTATATTCAGGGCAGCGGTATGGTAAATGCCCCGGCCGCCTATAAACAGCTTACAGCAGGCCGGCAAAATCCCGGCGACGTGCCTCCTGCCGGCTGGGACCTGAATATGCTTGATGAAAACCAGACTCTGGCAAACAGCTACCAATTAACAATTGCCGACGCAAACGTAAAAAGCCTCACAGCAACTCTCGTTTGGAACAAGCATTATCGAGACAGCTATCCCTTCGAGCCCCTGCCGGAAAAAGACGCCGACTTTCGACTCGAACTCTGGGCAGTTAATCCCGATGACCCAGCCGAAGATTATTTGCTCGACTACAGTGACAGTGCCGTTGACAACGTCGAGCACATCTATTGCTGTCTCGATGCCAACTACAAAAATTTCGAAATAGTCGTCTCTTACAGTGATATTAACGAGCCGCAGCAAATACTGCCGAGGCAATCTTATGCACTCGCCTGGAGCGTGTCTGAAAAACAAAAATCCGATGACATCTTTTTGTATGACTTAAACACCGATGGTATTGTCGACCAGAACGATTATATCGCCCTTTTCGAAAGCTGGGTGAACAGCATCAAATCCCCCGTATATTATTTTTTAGGTGACATTAATACGGACGGCGCATTTGACGCCAACGATATCAATCTTTTAACCGAACAGATGAATCGTAAAGCAGACTGGTTAAAAACCCCGAACTCTCCTGACGTTGAATAACAAACTCAACAGAAACTGCTTTCCGTCTCCGTGCCTTAATCTACAACAATCTTTCTCCTGCCTTTTTGCATTTTTCAATCATATCCGCAGGCCAGAGACTTGTTCAACCCTTCTGCCGGTTGATAATTGTAAATTCAAAATCTTCTTTGAATTTTTAATAATTTTTGGTAAAAGATTTGCTTATGAAAATGCTCGTAAATAAAAGCCGGCTGAAAGGCGAGGTTACGATTCCGGCATCGAAATCGCATACAATCCGCGCCGTCGCTATCGCCTCCTTAGCCGGCGGCAAAAGCCTCATCAGAAACCCACTCAGCTCCTCTGATACACTCTCAGCCGTCGATTGCTACCGCAGCCTTGGCGCACAAATCGACGCAAAAAAACCGGACCTATGGACCGTCGAAGGCAATGCCGCCATTATCGCTCAGCCTGCTAAAACAATCGATGTCGGAAACTCCGGAACAACACTGCGCATCGCCGCAGGCTCAGCAGCTCTTGCTTCTCAAAATCAGAAAATCACACTCACCGGGGACGCACAAATTCAGAGCCGGCCTATAGGCCCCCTGCTCGATTCACTAAACGAGCTGGGTGCAAAATGCCGCTCCGTCAATAATAACGGCAAAGCTCCTATAGAGATATCCGGCCGGCTAAAAGGCGGAAAAACCAAAATAGCAGCAACGACAAGTCAGTACCTCTCAAGCCTACTGCTCTGCACGCCGCTTGCTGACAACGATTCTGAAATCGATGTCACCCTGCTCAATGAGCCCGGCTATGTCCGAATGACACTCGACTGGCTCGATAAACAGCAAATCGAATATACGAATCAGCAGTTCGGAAAATTCATAATCAAAGGCTGCCAGCAGTACAAGCCGTTCGATGAAGTTATCCCCGCCGA
>CAYLMG010000200.1:0-2238 GCA_964384565.1 uncultured Pirellulales bacterium
ATGGGCGATACAGGGCTCGAACCTGTGACCTCACGGGTGTGATCCGTGCGCTCTAGCCAACTGAGCTAATCGCCCTAACATAGATATTAAAGCAAAATATTATTCATCTTGTCAAGCCGGAATCAAGATTCGTACAAAGAACACAAAAAGTTGACTTAAATGGCGGCAATAAGGTTAACCTTTCCGATTTTGACGCCCTTCTGGCTCAGGAGGCTCTCGGCGAGTTTGTGTATCTGTGATACGCGCCCTTTAAGTACAATCACCTCCAAACAATCATTCTTGTCGAGATGGACGTGTGTTGAACAGACCGTCTGTAATAGATGGGTATGCTGCAGATGCGTCAGTTTCTGCAGCAGCTTTGTAGCGTGATGGTCGTAAACAAGACAAACGGAGGCGATGGCTTTTGAATTCGGTTTTTTTATTCTTTCGCGGCTTATCTGCTGACGGATAAGGTCACAGAAAGCCTGCGAACGATTCTGATAACCCTGTTTTTTGATGAGTTTGTCGAAACTGAATAATAAATCCTTCTCAATCGAAATTCCTATTCTTTCAAGCTGAGACATTTTTGAGCTCCTGTTATAGTTAAAAAGGCCTATTATTTAATCCTAATTACAATAACAAAACAGCTATTTTACAACATTAAAAATTTTTTAAAAAGTCAGAATTTATTTCTTGACCACGTAGCACGAATTTAATATTTTTATGCGCAGATGTTTTTATTTAAAGCAGATTTTTATGAAAGGAAATAATGATAGGTTGTAAAAAGGTTTTAATTGCGTGTTTTTTTGTGTTAGCGATTGCAGGTGTCAGTTACGGTCTGCATGAATTGGAGCCATTGTGGGAGCGAGAGAGCCTGACGGGCGGTTTCTACGGTCTGAATAAACAGCTCAAGGATGAGGGTATTGAGTTCGGCTTTGCTGTTACGAATGTTTATCAGCAGAATGTGCGTGGTGGATTGAGAAAAAGTGACAGGAGCGGCAGGCTTTCCGGCAGCTACGACCTCGAGGTATTGGTCGATATGGAGAAGCTGCTGGGCTTCGAGGGCGGCAGAGTGTATCTACTTGTCGAAGGCGGCTGGCCCGATGCTGCGGGAATAGACGGTGAATCGGTCGGCAGCGGCTGGGGAATAAATGCAGATGCAATCGGAAACGAGGCGGCAATAGTCAAAGAGCTTTATTATATCTGCCAGCCGTTCGGCGAGAGAAGCGAATTGATGATAGGTAAGATTGATTTTACGGGTTACTTTGATGCAGCCAAGTATGCGAATGATGAGATAACGCAGTTTTTGAATGCAGCCTTTGTCGATAACCCTGCGATACCGTTTCCGGAGTACAGTCTCGGGATGGTGCTTACGTATTACCTTAAAGATGACTTGTATTTGATGGGCGGTGTAGCAGATGCGCAGGCTGACGGCAGAGAGACGGGATTCAGAACGGCGTTTCACGGTGAAGATTACTTTTTTTATATTCTGGAAAGCGGATTGACGGCCAGGTTTGATTCGGCGAACGGGCCTTTGGAGGGGACATACAGGATAGGTTTATGGAATGATGCACAGCCGAAAGCAAATACGGATTCGGCTGATGCGGGCAAGAGCTACCGTGATGATGTTGGTTTCTATCTCAGCTTCGACCAGATGTTTATGAAAGAAAACCAAAAGAGCGACGATGAACAAGGCCTCGGAGCATTTTTCAGGTACGGCTATAGTCCGAGCAGGACAAATGACATTACGAACTTCTGGAGTCTCGGTTTTCAATACCTGGGTCTTTTCGAAGGAAGAGACAAAGATGTTTTAGGTCTTGCATTCGGGCAGGGATTTTTCAGCGACTCAGCGAAGACGAGTTATACTGCGGATTATGAGAGTGCGATGGAGCTGTATTACAGCGCAGAGATAGCACCGTGGCTCGTAGTCAGTCCGAGCATTCAGTATATTACCAATCCAGGCGGCAGTGACAGCGTAAGTGATGCTGTGGTTATAGGGGGGAGAGTGCTTATAGTTTTCTAATTATGAAGTATAAAAGATAGACCACTTTTTTAGAATAAAAAAAGAAAAGGAAAAATATTATGCATATGGCGAATGAACTATTGTCGTTACCGGTTGCGACGGGGACATTAGCTATAGCTGCCGGCGGGCTCGGCCTTATCTGCAGAAAGGTCAGGGAGGTCGTCAGCTCCGAAAAGACAGCGTTGATGGGAATTTTAGGGGCATTTGTTTTCGCTGCACAGATGGTCAACATTCAA
>CAYLMG010000201.1:0-2228 GCA_964384565.1 uncultured Pirellulales bacterium
GTCACTGCGTCCGCGACAGTGCCGAAGGCAATATTCGTGCACCGGATGTACTGGTAAGTTCTCCCACAATCGGGGATATGTTCTTTCAAACAATGAAGGTGGTTATTTGTCTTCTTTTCTTTTCTGCCCCGATGCTAATTTACTATTACAACGAGAGAAGTATAGATTTTATTTTCTGGCTTTTGTTTGGATTTGCGGTTTTCTTTTTTCCGATGGGATTTCTGTCAGTTATTATGTTTGATTCCATCAATGGTCTTAATCCGATTCTGCTGATAGGCTCAATTTTTAGCACATTTTTTCAATACCTCGGTTTACTTTTTCTTTTTTCCATTCTCGGCTGGTTGATAATACAGATTTTTTCAGTTGCCTCTGCTTCGGTAATCCTGAGTTTTCTGCTTCCATTAGCAATTATTTACCTTTCGTTGGTAACTGCACATCTTCTCGGGCGATTCTACTGGCGGAATCAGGAAAAGCTGAGGTGGGGAGTATAGCCTGCGGTGAGGTTTATTTATCTTGGCGGATTTGCACGCTTCTGGCGTGGGCATCGAGTCCTTCGATTTGTGCCAGCCGAATAATATCTGAAGCGCTATTGATTAATTGGTCTTTGTCGTATTCGATGATGCTGATTGACTTGATGAAATCATTGCTGCTGAGAGCACTGAAGAACTTTGCAGTCATACCTGTTGGCAGGGTATGACTCGGGCCTGCCCAGTAGTCACCGACTGCGACAGGCGTATAATCGCCGATGAAGATTGCACCGGCATTGTCGATTCTTTCGGCGAGGGCTCTGCTTTTTTCGCCGCACTGAATTTCAAGATGCTCGGATGCAAAACTGTTGGCCTGAAAGATACAATCATCCATATCTTCAAAAACGACTATTGCACTGAAATCGTCAAGGCACTTTATCGTTTGCTGCGAGCGGTCCAGTTTTTTAACCTGTTTTTCAAGCTCGGCGAGCACGTTTTCTGCCAATTGCTGCGAATCGGTGAACAGTACAGCACTGCCCGGTGAATGCTCAGCCTGGCTCAGCATATCGGCTGCGACCCAGGCAGGATTGGCTTTATCGTTAGCTATTATCAAGACTTCGCTCGGCCCTGCTATGGAATCGATATCCACGAGTCCGAAGACCTCTTTTTTTGCCATTTGTACCCAGGCATTTCCCGGCCCGACGATTTTGTCAACTTTTTTAATCGTCTGCGTGCCGTAAGCCAAGGCAGCTACTGCATGAGAGCCTCCGATTCGATAGACCTCGTCAATACCCAGTTCGCAGCAAACCGCCAAAATTACAGGATGTATACTGCCTTTGTATCTTGGCGGCGAGATTACAGCAATTTCATCTACTCCTGCCACCTGGGCAGGCACTGCTGTCATTATCACAGTCGATGGCAGCGGTGCCGATGCGCCCGGTACACAAATGCCGACCCTCTTTATCGGGGTATACCTGATTCCGGCTCCGTCGCTGAAACTCGATTTGTCGGCTATAAATATTTTCTGCTGATATTTTCTGACGTTGTCAATCGATTTGCGTATAGCCGACAATAAATCTTTGTCTATCCGGCTATGTGCCTTTTGTAATTCCTGGCTGTTTACCCTGAATTGTGAGGCTGTCAGTTTTACTTTGTCAAATTTATCGGTAAATTCAACTAAAGCCTGGTCCTGCTGTTTTCGTACGGCATCAAGTATTTTCATTAGCTGCTCATATCTTTCATCGCCGGGCAGAAAATATGATGCCTCGAATAATTTTTTGTGAAGGTCCGTTATTTTTTGATGCCATTGATTATCTGAGGACAGGATAAGGATTTTGGCAAGATTGCCGGCCATATTGTGCTCCTATTTTCCGAAGTTGCCATAGCTGTAAGCACGTCTTGCTCGCTGGAGCAAAAGGTAATAGCTGCCTTTATATTTTGTAACGGTCCCCGCTACCTTGAATCGGATTCGCTCGAGCTCAGCCGACTGTTTCTGCCAGGCATTCTCAAGCGTCTGGCAGGGCAGTAGCGGTATTGAAATATTCTCGAGGTTTCTGCCGAGAGCATCGAGAGCAAGTACAAAGCTGCCATCCGGCTGTTTTAAGATGAACCCTGTCCTGTCAGCAAGAACGTGGTTTTGTTCGATGTCCAGTCCTCTTTGTATTTGTGCCGGACGGATAGCTTTTTCGGCGGTCAGTTTTTCCAGGATATGAGCGGGCAGTTGCAATTCATCGTCAGGTTTATTGACTTGTGTTTTTTCCT
>CAYLMG010000202.1:0-2191 GCA_964384565.1 uncultured Pirellulales bacterium
TCGCGGAGTCTGCCTTTCTGAGGACGTTCTGCTCGGAAGAGTCTGGGGACGGAAAACCATTTGATTGGCTTGGGAAGGGAATTGATTTTCTGGTTTATCATACGTGCAAGCGACGGAGTAATTTCGGGGATAAGGGCGAGGTCTCTGTCGCCTCTATCCTTGAAAGAAAAGAGCTGTTCGACGATTTCGTCTCCGCTTTTTATCTGAAACATTTTGAGATGTTCGAGGATAGGGCTGTCATATTCCTCGAAGCCGTTACGCAGAGAAACAGCTTTCCAGCCGTCGATTATAAAATTTCGAACGGCCATTTCTGCCGGATAAAAATCTCTTGTCCCCTTTACAGATTGAATTTTCATCTCTTTCTCTTTGTCCTTTTAAGTGCCGGATTTGGGTCCATATTATTATCGAATTTAATCTTTATATACTCTTCCATTTGTTTATCATCGTGAAAAAACAGCTCGTAATCGTATTCACCCTCGTTGAAGTCACAGACTTTTGCAGTATATGTTCTACAGATTTTCGGCCTTTTGTCATATATAGCACATTTGTAATCGTCAGTCAGGTACTTGCACCTGCTTTTTATGCTGATATACCAGTCACCGTCATCAACGAAAACAGTAATGCCTTCATGGCAGAGATACCATTTTACGTCTTCATAATCCTGCTCGTCTTCCGGCGTCTCAATCGGCAGGGAAAAATATCTGCAGCATAGTCCTGTGCATTTGTCGCATAAGTTTTCTTTCGCCATCAACAAAACTCCAATAAGACAATTATAGGTTAACACAGCAATCAGATACCCGAACACTATAAGCTATGTAAAAGTAAACGTCAAGAAATGAGGCTGATTAAAGGCCGGAAAGTCAGCAGGCTATAAAAAAATCATAAAAAAGGCTGTAAGTTCATCGCTTACAGCCTCAGCCTTTGCCTTAATTTCTTATACCAGATTAAAACTTTTATTTTTTCAGCATTAACAACAATCCACTCCCCATACCGAGCATGCAAACCGTAGCAGGCTCTGGTACAATTCTGCAGGATGGATACGCCCCGGTCAGGTCACCATAAACATCAGGTATATGACCGGCTTTTCCGACAAGAACATCAATATAGATGCCGAATTCCGGCTCGATGTTAGAGTAGAAAAAGAAAGTGCCATAACCTATAGCACCGGGTTCGACACTTCCAGGAAAAAAAGGACTGTCATACTTTACGACGGGTCCGCTTTCCAGAGTCAGGCTCGGGTCACCCTTAAGTTGAAAATAACCGCTCCAGCCCATAGCGTTAGCGTCAAAAGGATATTGCTCACTTGTGGAAAAGCCTGCAGGACTGTCAAATTCAATAAGATGGCCGGGCAATTTACAACCTTCTTTAAGAATCAAGTCCCAGTGACTCAACCCGGCAGAGTTGCAGCCGAAATCCCATACAACATCAACCTGATAAAGGTAAAACCCTTCGTAGTCACCCTCCGTTATCGCAGTTGCAGAACTATGGCCGCTTATAGTAGGTGTAACAATAAGGCCAAAAGATTGAGTGCTATAAAATAAGAGTAAAACAATAGCAAACTTGACAACATTAAGTACCTTCATCTTATCCCCCCTTCCCAATGCACGATTTTACAACACAATCCCGTACAAAATTAAAAATATGAGCCAAGCAATAAGAGAAAGGCGAGCAGCCTTTCACCCCCATTTGGAAAATATATTATACTCAATCAATACTCTTAAATCAATCAAATTCAGCAGGAACTCACAGACAAAACCGAATATCTACTATAGTCGTATAATGTCATATCGGATTTTGTGAGAAGGGTAAATATATTGGACTATTTCTGAAAATATAAAAGTCAAAGCTGAATTTTCTAAACTGCCTTTCGATTGTCACGCTGTGTCGTGAGTATTGATGCGAAGACCAGAGCAGCAGTCTCGGTTCTCAGAACGGTTGCAGTAAGGCGGACAGGTTCCGCCCCTTTTGATTTTAACAAATCCTGCTCATCGTCAGTAAGACCGCCTTCCGGGCCAACAAAAACAATAACATCTGTGCCACGCCAAGAGCTTATTAACAGACTATCTGCTTTCTCATCGACACTGCCGAAGATTACCCCGGCTTTATCGTATTGCTCCTGTAATATTCCGAAAGCCTCAGTTAAAGGTAAGGGATTGTCAATTATGGGCAGAAAAATCCTGCCCGACTGCTT
>CAYLMG010000203.1:0-2187 GCA_964384565.1 uncultured Pirellulales bacterium
ACATTCGCTCCCAGAGCCGCCCCCAGCGCCGCCGTCGCCAATATCGAGCCGCAATAGCTCTCGAACAAATCCGCACCCATACCCGCAACGTCACCGACGTTATCGCCGACGTTATCTGCGATTGTAGCGGGGTTGCGCGGGTCATCTTCGGGTATGCCGGCCTCGACCTTGCCTACAAGGTCGGCACCGACATCCGCGGCCTTGGTATAAATCCCCCCACCCACTCTGGCAAACAGAGCCTGTGTCGATGCACCCATCGCAAATGTCACCATCGTCGTCGTAATCTCGACCAGCTTATGGTCGGGATTCATTCCCGCCTTGACAAGCGTAAGACCGAAAAGCTCCATACCATTAGCCATATGTTCCGGTGTATAAATCAAACTATCGAGAATCCAGTACCATATCGTGATATTCAACAGCCCGAACCCCACAACTACCAGCCCCATCACCGCCCCGCTTCTGAACGCCACCTGCAGGCCGCGGTTAAGGCTCTCGCTCGCCCCCTGAGCCGTTCGTGATGACGCGTTCGTTGCCGTCTTCATCCCCAAAAATCCCGTCAGCGCACTGAAAAAGCCCGCCGTCAGAAACGCCACCGGCACAAACGGGTTTTGCAAACCGAAGTAAGCCAACACAACAAACAGCACAAACAGCAGAAAAAATACAAACGCTACAACTTTATATTGCGAAAACAGGTACGCATACGCCCCCTCTCTGACGTGCCCTGCTATTGTAATCATCTTCTCCGTACCCTGCGGCGCCGACATCACCTTCTTATAGAAAAAATACGCGAAAACCAGCGCAATTATCGAAGCCGCCGGTGCAAGAAACCACAAAACCGGTATCTTATCATACTGCTGGCCAGCCGCCTCCGCCGCCGACGCTATCGCTGGCAGCCCCAGAACCGCACCCGCAAAAACTATCAAAGCCTTAAGACCCTTCACTTATTTTCTCCTTAAAATATCAGCCGATTTTTACTAAACAACACAGACAAAAAGATAGCGCAGTTTAACCAAAACCCAATCTTTTGCAAGAATTTATTTGCCCCGGTTGTTTAGCTTCGTTGCTTGTGATGAGCAAAGCCGAATCATCGAAGGACGAGATACAATCCTGCGCATAAAAAAGGCCGCTGATATTCACAGCGGCCGATTGATGTCTCACTATCAAAATATTATCGCTTGCTGAACTGGAATCTCTTTCTGGCGCCTGGCTGGCCTGGTTTTTTTCTTTCGACCATTCTCGGGTCTCGCGTCAGATAACCGCCGTCACGAAGTACCGATGTGAAATTGCCGTCATAGTTTTTCAAAGCCCTTGCTATTCCCAAGACCGCCGCACCTGTCTGGCCAGTTGTCCCGCCGCCTTTTACATTGACAAAAACATCAAAGCTCTTTTCTGCCTTGATAGCCTTCAGCGGAGCTGTAACTGATTTTCTGTCCTGCTCACGCTTGAAGTAATCGCCGAGCTCTTTTTTATTAATCAGCAGTTTGCCCTCACCCTGCCGAATCCGCACCCTTGCCACGGAGCTTTTGCGTCTGCCCGTGCCCCACCAGTAGCCGTATTTAGGCTCGCTCTTTGGTGTGGGTTTTTCCTCGGCTTTGTCGAGATTCACATCACTTTTTTCACTTTCCGTCGTTTTTGCCATAAGCTTTCGTCACAAATAAAACTACAATTCCAGCGTTTGGGGTTTCTGGGCCTGATGCTCATGCTCAGGCCCACGATAAACTTTCAGCTTTTTCAGCATTTTTCTGCCGAGATTGCTTTTCGGCAGCATTCTTTTAACCGCATGCTCGATTACCTTTTCCGGCTTTTCCGCCATCATCTTACTGAAACTGACAACCTTACGGCCGCTGGGGTAATGAGTGTAGTGGTCGTATTCTTTTGTATTTTGCTTTTTGCCGGTAGTCCTTATTTTTTCAGCGTTTACGACAATGACATAATCGCCTGTATCAACGTGTGGAGTGTAAGTAGGCTTATTTTTGCCCATAAGTACAGGTGCAATTTTAGAAGCCAGCCGGCCCAGAATCCTGTCCGCAGCGTCAACAACGAACCACCGCTGCTGAACATCATCTTTTTTCGCAAGAAAAGTCTTCATAGATAACTCCACTGCAATACTAAAAACAAAGGATTTTAGCAGATTTATAAGAGGCGTCAAATTATTTTTAATAAACTGATTACAACTTACAAAGCCAA
>CAYLMG010000204.1:0-2150 GCA_964384565.1 uncultured Pirellulales bacterium
GCCCCTGCGCCACAGAAACAGGGTTCTACCGAGCAGCAGATAAAGCTGATTATAGAGAAGGGCAAAAAGAAAGGCTTTTTAACTTATGATGAGATAAACGAGGACCTGCCTGACGAAGCCGTCAGCCCCTCTCGCCTTGACGGCCTGCTTGCGACTCTCGAGGAGATGGGCATCAGCCTTCTTGACGAAGCTGAAGTCGAAAAAGACCAGCAGGAGGTTTTCGAGGTCTCCGAAGACAAGCAAACCGATGAAACCCAGCTCGAAGAGGACAAAATCCTCGAAAAGCAGCTCGTAGGCGCCGAAGTCGCCCGCCGCATTGATGACCCAATCCGCATGTATTTGACCCAGATGGGTGAGATTCCGCTGTTGACACGCAGGCAGGAGATTGAGCTGGCCAGGAAGATTGAGCTGTCGCGGATGGCGTTCAGGCGGAAGATGTTAGAGAGCGACTACTGTGCGAAGAACGCTATCGGGCTGCTCGAGCAGGTGCAGGACGGTACGCTTTCGTTCGACAGGACGATGAAAATCAGCACGGCTGATAACTTTATCAGAGCGGTAATCAAGAGACGGCTGCCGATTAATCTGCAGACGGCAAACAGGCTGCTGGAAATCAACTGTGAGCTTTTCGAGAAATTTACGGCAGTCGATGATATCGAGACCAAAAAGAGGCTTGTAAAAAGGATATCCAGAAATAAGCGTAAAGTAGCGACACTTCTGGAAGAGCTGAGCCTGCGTACGAGCAGGATACAGGCGATGAAAAGTAAGCTGCACGGTATCAGCCATAAAATGCACCAGTTGGAGCGGATGATAGCAGAAGGGCCAAACAACGGTATGACGCCGGAAGATATCGATGCTGCAAAACAGGAGTTGAGCGGAATGATGGAATTAGTGGTAGAGACCGAAAGCCAATTAGATAAGAGACTTCGAGCAATCGACAGGATATTCGCACAATACGAGGAGACTAAACGGACGCTGTCAAGCGCGAACCTGCGATTGGTAGTGTCAATCGCGAAAAAGTACCGCAACCGGGGTTTGAGCTTTCTTGATATAATCCAGGAGGGAAATACCGGCCTGATGCGGGCGGTCGATAAGTACGAGTACCGGCGAGGGTATAAATTCAGCACGTACGCTACGTGGTGGATTCGGCAGGCAATAACGCGTGCAATCGCCGACCATGCGAGGACGATTCGTATACCGGTTCATATGATAGAGACGATGAGCAGGCTTCGCACGGCCGGCAAGAAGCTGCTGCAGGAGCTGGGCAGAGAGCCGAAGGTGGAAGAGATTGCGGCTGAGGCTAAGATGACCGTTGAGGAGACGAGGAGAGTGCTTAAGATTTCAAAGCATCCCATCAGTTTAGACCGGCCGATAGGCGACAGCGATGACAGCTACTTCGGTGACTTTATCGAGGACGACGGTGCTGATTCGCCGGTTGCATCGGCTTCGCAGGAGATGCTCAGGGAAAAGATTGAGCAGGTATTGAATACGCTTTCGTACCGGGAGCGTGAGATTGTTCGGCTGCGCTACGGAATCGGGGACGGCTATACGTATACGCTGGAAGAGGTCGGCAGGATATTTAAGGTTACGCGCGAGCGAGTCAGGCAGGTCGAGGCCAAGGCCATCAGAAAGATGCAGCACCCGGTCAGGTCGAAGAAGCTGGAAGGCTTTTTAGACCATAAGAGCAGTTAAGGTGGTTTTAAGTTTTGAGTGTTTAGTTTTTAGTTGATTTGCCACAGAGGGGGAAAATTAAAAAATTAAAAGGTAAAAGGTAAAAATTATAACGTAAAAATCAAAAATAAATTCAAACACAGATTTTTTCAACCAAGGATAAGCGAAAGGAGAACGAATATGGACATCGAACAAGTAAAGCAATTCATAAAAAAGGTTGGCTGGGGTTTTTTGGCCACAAGCGACGGGCGGAAGGTCGGCGTAAGGCCGATGGGCGGCTTCGCGTGGAAGGCAAACCAGCTTCTATGTGCGACATTCAGCGGCTCCGACAAGGTCGCTCAGCTTGGAAAAGTACCTTATGGCGAATATTGTTTCTGCGATTCCGAAGGCAGGCACGTCCGTATTGCAGGTCCTTGCACAATCAGCACCGACAACGACGAGAAGCTCTGGCTGTTCAAGGCCGTTGCGGGTTTGAAGGATTA
>CAYLMG010000205.1:0-2143 GCA_964384565.1 uncultured Pirellulales bacterium
ATTCATCGAGCAGATTGAGCCGGGGCAGGCTGTGGATGACATCTTTTTGGTAAAAGAGCCGATTCTAAGGAGCACAACGCGGGGAGATTTATATATCGCAATGTACCTTTGCGACCGGACAGGCCAGCTCAACGGGCGAATGTGGCAGGCTACCGAGACAATCTACAACGCCCTGCCGAAACCGGGCTTTGTACATATTCAGGGCAGAAGCGAAATCTATCAGAATAATATGCAAATCATTGTGAACAATATCAGCATCGTTGAGGCTTCAAAAGTCTGCCTTGATGATTTTCTGCCCCGCACAACAAAAGACACGGACAAATTATTCAAAGAAGTAAAAGACATCCTGAGCAGAATAAAAAACTCACAGTTAAAGGCCCTTGTAGATGAATTTCTGGCTGACGATGAGCTTATGAAAAAGTTCAAAACCGCACCGGCCGCCATGAGAGTTCACCATAATTATCTCGGAGGCCTGCTGGAGCACACTCACAATACATTAAATGTTGCGGTCGCAATACTGCCCTTTTATCCACAAGTTCAGGATGAGCTTGTCATTGCGGCAATTTTCCTTCACGATATTGGAAAAACCGAAGAGCTGACATACGATATATCCTTCTCATATACAAACACCGGCCAGCTTTTAGGCCATATCGCACAGGCGTTGCTTATGATAAAACAAAAAGCCGATTGTCTCGAGGACAAGGGTAAAAAAATCGAGAAGAATACGATGGACTCTCTAAATCATATTATTCTGTCACATCACGGCCGGTACGAATTCGGCTCACCAAAACTGCCTGCCACACCCGAAGCTTTTATGGTCAACTACATAGACGACCTTGACGCAAAGATTAATCAGGTGACAGCTGCAATCGACGGAGAAAATCCCGATTCCGACTGGACGAGCTGGCAGAAAACCCTTGAAACAAAACTATACAGAAAACGAATCGAGCAGTAGCCGGCTGAAAAATCAAAACAGGCCTACCACCGATTGAAATCATCTAATAGTAGCCCAGCCGGCCCCCCTAAAAATTACCGGCTGGGCCATCCATTTATATGGATGTGGGTGCTCTCAGTATCGGAACTTTCCTCGTTCCTATGTAAAGTATCGAAAAGCACGAAGAATCTGTAAATAATATTATCGGTACAGTGACAACGCTATGTCACTGCTGTTAAAAAATGTAAGTTGAGGGACAAGAGAGAATTTAAAAAGTGGATATTGGCTGAAAAACCGCACTAATGCATGAAAGATATGATTATCAAATCCTGCCCGGCAGACGGTTAAGAGTGATTCCTGAAAACCGCCATACCTTCTCGAAATCCGCACGCTCCATCGAAACCTTCCCAAAAGAAGGGTCTGCAATGCACACTGCCTTGTCCGAGACCTCAAGTACGGCTACACAATGGTCGGTTAAAAACGAACTCTTTACCACAACAAGCGTAATGTCCGCACTTTTAAGCTGTTCGACGGAATCGAAACGACGATATTGACACTGAAGACCCTGCTGTTCATAAAGACCACGCAGTGCATCAGAAAGACATCTCTGCAGGGTACCTGCTACCGGGCTTGTATGAGAAAGAACTGCCAGTTGCCCCTCGGTTGCCTGAAAACCCAATTTTCCAAGAGCCGTTACAGCCGCCGCAGGACCGCAGGTAAAGTCCGTCGACTGTAAACACACACCGTCGGAATCAAGCCGAGTCGGAAGATTCAGCAGGTTTTTTTCAATCAATGCAGGTACAAGAAAGGGAAGAACAGAAAACCAAATTACAAAACAACCCATCAATACACAGGTTAAAATCTTCTGTCCTCTTCTCGGAAGCCGCGAAAGAGGGCTCATAAGTCCAACTGTCACCGCCAATCCGAACAAGACGTATTTCGCTCGACCAGCTACCACCCAGCAAAACGGCTTCTCAAAGACAAAAAAATTGCTGAACCTTGAGCATATAAGTATCGCTATAAAAACAATAGACAGAAAATAACCATACATCCAGTACGGTTTTCGCAGACGTGAAAATAATCTGCCCAAAAAGATACCGAAAAAAGCTATCGCAAGAACAAAAATAGTCTCAATCCACGCAATCAAACCCTTGTCCTCCAGCTGAATCTTTATAAAATCATTTTACCAAATTAAGCCAAATATTCAAG
>CAYLMG010000206.1:0-2128 GCA_964384565.1 uncultured Pirellulales bacterium
AGAGCATATTGAAACCTGTCGAAACTTCCAAAGTAAGGCTGATAAAGATAAACAGAAAAAGCAAAATATACCAAAACCGCTGTTATAAACTTGATAAACTTGGACATCATTATATTTTTTTCAAATGAATCGAAGCTTAATTTTTAGAGACTCGTTATTATCACAAAAAATATTATTCTATAACACCGATTCTTTTCGGCGGCCAGTATATCTTGTACGCTTTGCCAATCAGATTAGTATTCGGAACAGCTCCGTAATACCTGCTGTCAAAACTATCTTCACTATTATCGCCAAGCACATAAAAATGCTCTTCAGGAACTGTGTAAGGATTCGCTTCGGAACCCTTGCCCTCTGATTTATACTCAATATTGTCAATAGAGCCGATCTTTACCTGCAAACCGTCGATATAAACCTTTTTATTTTTTATTTCAACAGTCTCATCTTCATTCGCTATGAGCCGGCCGACGAATGGAGTGTCCGGCTCAACGGGTGACCTGAAAATAACAACGTCACCTCTTTTTACGTCGTATTTATCATACTTTTTGCACAATAAACGGTCTGACGGTACTAAAGTCGGACTCATCGACCTTGAAGTAATTCTGAAAGCTTCTACGAAAAATCCTTTGACGATAAAGGCGTTATAATCTAATAAACCGATGCCAAGGTTAAAAATGCATATTATGAATATTAACTTTTTTGTCTGCTCTCTGCGAACAGGCGAACAAACATAACAGTGATAACAAGCCAAAGACGAAAAAACAGCAGCAATACTAAAAAATATCAAGGGCTGTGTTTCCCTGCCAACCACTACAAGAACAAAAACAACGACAAAACCTAATCCCCAAAGCCACTTTTTTATGTAAATCTGGCCAAGACCGGGTATCAATGATGTGAGAAAAACAGCCAGCCACGCATCCTTATTTTCTTTTCTTGACATCTCGAAATCAGTCGGGTTTTTTGACTTTGCACATCTATGAGCGTCAAAAAGATTCCAGATAGCAATAACACTCAGAAGTAAAAAAAGGCTTGCTCCAATTATTATATTACCTTTATCGCTAAACACAAACCAGCAAGAGATGAATGTAAGTAATATTTCCAGAAGTATTAAAAAAAATCCTCTGATTATTTTTCCAGAATATATCTGCCCTACACCTATAAACAGCCGTGATAGAACTACCGCAAGCCAAGGTTCTTTAGAAATATTGTAGCTTTCTTCATCCATCCTTATACCAAGACTTTAATACCGGGCCTTTATTCCGCAGAAAGCCAAACACTTTCGACACAGGCAGGAGAAAACCTGATTATTCCTTTAATCATATTGAATCCGTCAGTACTGACGGAGCGACTATTTTTAATCTACTCGTATCTCGGGGCTAACTTTAATCATCGTCGTCATCTTCGTCGTCGTCATCGTCGTCATCATCATCGTCAACCGCTTTGCCTTTATCAGTCTCTTCTTCGACGCAGCGGCCATCCGGAGTCAGAAGTAATTCATAGCGGCCTTCGCCTTTCTGGAATTTGACCTCGTAGAGTATCATCGTCTTTTTCTCGAATGCCAGCTTTGTGTCCTCGCCGGCAGCCTTCCGTACCTCCTTCAGAACTGCAGCGGGTACCTTTCCGGTCTGCACTTCTTCCTCGATTTCCACCAGGTCGCCGCTTGACGTCACCAGACAATCTATATTTCTTCCGTCAGGACTCTTCCACGAACCCTCGTAGAAGGTGTGACCGTACTCGATTTCTTCTGCAAACTCAGTGATTTGGGCTCCGCCTGCCTGCTTCTTAAGAGCCGCCAACACAATAGCAGGAACCTCGGCCTTCGTTACCTGGCGCTCGCTCTCACCCATTTCAACTGCCTCATTACTCTTTACAGCGTATGACACCGCACAAAACATAATCCCGAGCAAAACTACAATCATAATCAGCTTCAAGCATTTCCATCTCATTTCAAATCTCCTTCATTAAAAAAACCATAAATTATTATTTTCACTATCGCATCTCGTAATTCAATATCGAGCATCGAGTATCAAGTATCGAGAATCGAGAATCGAGAATTTTAATTTCTCAATTTTTGATAATAACTTTTCCGGCGCCGCTGGTAATCCTGCCGATTTTATAGACCTTCTCGCCG
>CAYLMG010000207.1:0-2103 GCA_964384565.1 uncultured Pirellulales bacterium
CAGTATCGGCGGCGATTATTATATGCTCGGAAGAGTCAGAAGTCTGGATGAGATTAAGTCAAAAATCGAACAGACAACAGTTGATTCGGTTCTGGAATTTTTAAGGAACAATGCGTTTGAAGATTTCACGGTAGTAACAATCGGCCCGCAGCAAGTAAAGGTAAAATAATAAATATGGAATTCAGGAAAAAGATATTAGAGAACAGTTTAAGTATCATCGGCGAGCTGAATGATACTGCCAAATCGTCGGCTGTCGGTTTCTTCGTAAAGACCGGCTCTCGCGATGAAAGCAAAGATATAAACGGCGTATCGCACTTTCTCGAACATATGCTCTTTAAGGGAACGGACAAGCTCAGCGCAATCGAGGTCAGCAAGGCTTTTGACAGGACGGGAGCACAGTATAATGCATTCACAAGCGAAGAGATGACAGTTTTCTACGCTGCAGTTCTGCCCGAATACCTTGAAGAGATTACGAATTTATTGATAGAGCTGATGAGACCGGCGCTTCGAGACGAAGACTTTAATATTGAAAAGAACGTTATCAAAGAAGAGATAGCGATGTACAAGGACCAGCCGGAATTCGATGCTGCGGACAAGTGCAGGTCACTTCATTTCGACGGCCATCCCTGCGGAAACAGTGTTCTTGGCAGTGTGGAAAGCATAAACAATTTATCTGCCGAGCAAATGCGCGAATACTTTAACAGAAGGTACGCCCCTGATAATATGACGGTAGTTTTCGTGGGCAACTTCGAATGGGAGAAGATTTGCAGCTTCGTTCAAAATGGCTGTGGCGGCTGGCAAAGTAAAGGGGCAGGCAGAATTACAGAAGATTTTGAGGGTAGCAAAAAGAAAAAACGTACTGAAAAATCAAATATAAACCGCGAGCATATATGCCTTATGAGCCGTGGAGTACCTGCGCAGGACAAGAGACGATTTGCAGCCTATCTTCTGGCGGCGATAATCGGTGACAGTGTAGGTTCGAGATTTTTCTGGGAGCTGGTCGACAAGGCACTGGCAGAGTCAGCTACTATGCAGTTTGGTGCTATGGACGGTACGGGAGTACTTTTCAGCCAGATACAATGCAGCAGTGACAACAAAGAAAAAGTAATGGATGTAGTTAACAGGATATTTCGTGAGTTGGGCGAAAAAGGCGTCAGTGAAGATGAACTGCAAAAGGCAAAAAACAAAATTTTAAGTGCTCTTGTTATCAAAAACGAGGTGCCAATGGGCCGATTGGCCGATGTAGGTTTTAACTGGATGTATCTGGGCAAATACCGAACAACGGCAGACGATGTCGAAGCCATAAAATCCGTTACCATCCGGCAGGTCTGCTCACTCGTAGAACAGCTTAGCCCCGGCGAATACACGCAGTTTTCGATCGGGCCGGCAGAAACGAAATAAAACAAAAAAGCACTCAAACAATAATCGACACTTGATTTTTACAATCCAAAACGATATAATAATAGATAAAAACAGGCTTATGAGGCAAGAATGGCTAAAACAAACAAAAAGAACGGCTCTGACAATGATAAGCCGGAAATTCTGCGGGCTGAGGATATAATCCCGCATTCAAATGTCAACGACAAACAATCGCACTCACCTTCACAGGACGGCCAACCGAAAGTTCCGCAATTCGACCTTGCTGAGGAGATTATGGCCGAGCATCGAAAAATTGCATCGGTAAAAAGAAAGTCACCTGAACAAAAAATCGAGCCTTTAAGAACTACCGACGAACCGAAGGGACAGACAGAGACTGCGAGCAGTCCCATTTCAGAAACAATCGAAGAAAAACAGGCAATCAGAGACATAGTGGCAAGAGACATCGAAAAACTCTGTCGAGGCGAAAGTCTCGATATTTCCTTAGCCACTGATTTCACGGATTGACCCGCCAAAAGGCGAGGTCTCGCCATAGGCGGACACGGATTTATTTCGCTGACTTTGGTGTTCTCAGGATTTTTTGCTTTGAAAAGCAAGCTGTTCCAGCAAAAAATCCTTCGTCCACAAGAACTCTTTGCATTCTTACTTTTTAAGTCAGCGTAGAAGTTAAACTTTTTCGCAAAAGCGAAGATTTCCATATCAAACGAAGCCAATTTTGGGTGAAAC
>CAYLMG010000208.1:0-2101 GCA_964384565.1 uncultured Pirellulales bacterium
ATTCTGCCGCGAGGCAAAAACGCTCAAATGCTGACCGATTTGATAGCACACTCTCAGCAGCTTTTTATCAATCATGATATCAATAAGGTGAAAATAGACCTCGGAGAAAATCAGGTCAGCTCTATCTGGCTGTGGGGACAGGGCAAACAGGCAAGGATGGAAAGCTTTAAAAAACGCTTCGGCCTGAAGGGAGCCACCATCACAGCCGTTGACCTCGCACGCGGCCTGTCGAAACTGATAGGATTTGACCTGATAGAAGTGCCGGGCGCCACCGGTTTTGTAGATACCAATTATGAAGGAAAAGGCTCTGCAGCGGTAGAAGCGCTCCAAAAGTATGATATCGTTCTTGTTCATATTGAAGCGCCGGACGAAGCCGGCCACAGCGGCTCTGCAGAGCTCAAGAAAAAAACTGTCGAACAAATCGACAAATACATTGTCGGCCCCGCATACGAAGCTCTGCAGCAATATGACAAATGGCGAATACTTGTAGCCCCCGACCACCCGACACCGGTCCGCACACGCGCTCATTCGCCGGAAGTGGTGCCCTTCGCTATGGCTGGAACCGCTGTCAGCGGCATTCTGCACACCACCTTCAGCGAGGCGAACGCTGCCAAATCCGGTTTCAGAATAGATAAAGGTTTTGAACTTATGGAATATTTTCTGAAAATATAGCGGTAACAGGCAAAGATAATATGGCGATAATAGTACTAAAGTTTGGAGGCACATCGGTAGCAAACGCAGACAAGATAAGGCGTGCCGCCAGGCTTGTAATCAAAACGGTCAAAAAAGGCTTCTCGGTAGTCGTGGTTGCATCGGCCCGCGGAAAGCAGACCGATGGACTGATCGCCGATGCTCTCGAGCTCAACCCGGAGCCGCCCGAAAGAGAACTGGACCAGCTTCTCAGCACAGGCGAGATTCAGACCGTCTCGCTCTTCGCTATGGCGCTGGCTGCAGCAGGCTATGACGCAATCAGTTTTACAGGCGGACAAATCAGAATGATAACCGACGGTGTTCATACCAAGGCAAGAATAAAGAGCATCGACGCCGAACGAATCCACGAGGAATTGAAAAAAGGCAGGATTGTTCTTGTAGCCGGTTTTCAGGGTATAGACGACTACGGCAACATCACAACTCTGGGCAGAGGCGGCTCGGATACAAGTGCGGTTGCACTGGCGGCAACTCTCGGAGCTGAGCTGTGCGAGATTTATACAGACGTTGACGGCATCTTCACAACCGACCCGAGGATATTCAAAAAAGCAGTGAAAATGGAAAAAATCAGCTATGATGAGATACTCGAGATGGCAAGTATGGGTGCAGCAGTTATGCATCCGCGGGCCATCGAGTTCGGCAAAAAATACAATGTAAAAATCCACGTCAGAAACAGCAGAAAAGAAACCGAGGGGACAAAAATTACTACAGAGGAGTCTCAAATGGAAGATATAGTGGTTTCGGGAGCGACAATACAAAAGGATATGGCCAAAATCAGCCTCACTAATGTTGACAACAAGCCCGGTAACGCGGCGAAGCTCTTTTCCCAGCTTGCAAAGTCGAACGTGCTCATCAATGACATAGTGCAGACCGAGGTAAGCCCGAAAAAAGCAAACCTGTCCTTCACCATCGGTATTTCGGATTTGCGCTCGGCTAAAAAAGCTGTCGAGGCAGTCAAAAGTGAGCTTAACTGCGAGGATATTTTTATTCGCGACGATATAGCCGAAATTTCCGTAATCGGTGTCGGAATGCGAAGTCATTACGGCATTGCCGATAAGATGTTCGGTGCGCTGGCCAAGGCAAAAGTAAATATAGATTCGATAACGACCAGCGAAATCCGGATAAGCTGTATTGTCGATAAGCATCAGGGACATAAGGCGCTCCAGGCAGTCTGCCTTGCATTTGAGCTGGATAGATCCGCGGCGAAAAGAAAAAAGTATAAAAAACGATAGTTTACAGAAAAGTAAAAACCGCTGAATACGAGTACGATTCGAGATGTCAAAGGCCGACAAACCCGCCTTCGCAATGAGCCGCCGTAAAATAGCGGCCATATTAGCATTGTGCCTGCTCGCACTTGCATTCGCCGTCTGGCTGGATAATAAAAAAGCTCCTT
>CAYLMG010000209.1:0-2040 GCA_964384565.1 uncultured Pirellulales bacterium
TTTATCGCTAACCCTGCAATAGACGCAATTACAGCGGTGGTAAATGCTTTGCTGGGCTTAGTTCTTTCGATAGTTTCCTCTACAACTGAGGCGACCTTTTCTTTTAGCAGGCTCTTAGCACGTGATATCCGTTTCCTGGCTGTGTGTTCAGAGAAACCGAGTTGGTCGGCCACTTGACGATACGACCTGTCCTCACGGTAATAAAGAACTAATGGTTCTCGAAATTTATTGGGTATCTTCGATAGAGCTTCATTAACAATAGCCTCTCGCTCTTTACTTATAGCAGCCTCGACAGGCCCCGCATCTTCAGATGGATGTTCTTGTATTGAATCCATAGAAATCGCCTTACTTGCAATGTCACTTTTTTGCCTTCGAAAGGAATCATTGATTACATGACGGGCTATACTGCATAGCCATGCACGGAATTTGGTCAGGTCTTTCAATTGAGACAGATTGTTCCAAGCTTTTATAAATGCCTGCTGGGCTAATTCCTCGCTCTTGTCCACACTTCCTGTAGCACTATATGTGATGGCACAAATAAGGGACTGATATTTCTGGACTATAGCGGCAAAAGTCTCGGTTTGCCCTTCTAAGCAGGCCCGTAACAGGCTGACCTCATTAGTTCCGCGATTAAACACTTCAAACTCCTTATTAACGTCTCTATTTTACGCATCTACAATATAGGACGCAAATAATGTTTAATTGCGATGGGAATTTTCAAGAAATTTGGGGAAATTTTTATGCCCTGTGTTTGCTTCAAAAGCCGAGAAAAAAAGCTGATTTTGCCAAAAATTGCCTTATAACCAGCCGCTAACTGGTATTTGCTCCGCCGCCTGCCGTAGAACGGGATTAACGTTTACATTTTGTTGGTGAGATTTTAGAGATAGTATTTAAAGGTGCTCAAATCTTCAATGTGTAAGCACATAGCAATAAGAAGGTTGTGAGCTAAAGGTTTAAGTATGGGCAGTATTTAATCTCTGTCTGTAATAGATAAACCTAATCGTAAATGATTTCTAAAGCTCTGGTTTTTATGTTATGTATTTTTCTTTGCCGATTTTGTTTTCGGTACCGGCGAGGATTCTTTTTATATTTGACTGATGACGAAAGATTACCATCACGGCTATCGCGGTTGCCGCCAGCAGCAAAGGCCAGAGTTTATTAAGCTGCCAGCTATTATTGAAAATTATTATCGTTACCAGGCAAAGCGGAAAAGATATCGCTGCCGTAATCGATGCTAATGATACGTATCGTGATAGTAAAACAACGATTATCCAGACAGTGATAGCCGCTGCTGCACAAACCGTATAATATGGCCAGAAGCCTATCGCTGCGCCGAAACTTGTCGCTACTCCTTTTCCTCCCTTGAAACCTATATAAACAGGAAATACATGCCCAAGAATCGCTGCAGCACCGACTGCGAGGCAGCCGATGAGCTGCGGAGTACCGGCATCGGGACCGGCTAATCTTGTGGCGAAGAGCATCGGTACCATCCCCTTCAAGACATCAAGAAAAAAACAGAAATATCCCCATCTTTTGCCCAATGCCCTCGATAAATTGGTTGCACCGATATTGCCGGAGCCGATATTGCGAAGGTCTTTTCCGTATGCTTTTGCGAATATCTGGGCAAAAGGAATTGCGCCGACAAAATAGGAAACGATTATTAGAATGAAAAATTTCATTTCTTGCCTTTATCTTCCAATATCTTTTCGTATAGATTCCGCAACTGTTTGGCGGCTCGGTTGATGGAGAGCTGCTCTTTCAGTTTGTCTTCAATTATTGCCATGCTCGCTTCTTTAATTGTTTTTGTATTCGTAAAGTATAAAAGTGCATCTGCCAGGGCTTCAATATCTTCGGGCTTTTCTATAATCCTGCCGTGCCTGTTATTTGTGATTAATTCACTTGCTCCGTTAAACCTTGTTGTTATCACCGGCTTTTGGGCCGCTAATGCCTCAAGTGTGAACCTGCTTGACGGGTCATAGAATGTTGCAAGAACCGCCACATCTGTTATGGCAAAAACATTCGCCATATGCCTGACCTGCC
>CAYLMG010000210.1:0-2018 GCA_964384565.1 uncultured Pirellulales bacterium
CGTATCGTCATACAGCTGTGCGACGCCTCCAGCACTACCGCCACCGCCATCGGTTTCAGATTATCCATCAGAAAGTCCGCTATCTGGTTGGTCAGCCTTTCCTGGACCTGCAGCCGCTTGGCGAAACAGTCCACTATCCGGGCTATCTTGCTCACGCCCAGAATATTGCCTTTCGGCAGGTACGCCACGTGAGCCGAGCCGATAAACGGCATCAGGTGATGCTCGCATATACTAAAAAATGGTATGTCACGCAGTATCACTATCTCGTCGTACTTTTCCTGAAAAACGCTTTTCAGATGCTCTTTCGGGTCCTGCTGCATCCCTGCTAAAAGCTCAGCGTACATCTTTGCAACCCGCCTTGGCGTATATTTTAATCCTTCGCGCTGTGTATCTTCACCGACAGCCAGGAGTATTTCTCTGACCGCCTTCTCTATCCTTTCGCAGTTAACTTTTATCCTCTTTTTTTTGCTCATCTTCGAACCTTCTCATTTTGAATGATTCATCAAAAATGTTGTCAAAAGTCTCACTCCATATCCGCTTGACCCTTCAGCCGAAAAGCTGCTGCTTTTCTCGAAGACGTCCATACCCGCAATATCCAGATGTGCCCACTTGGCCTTGTCTATGAACTCACCGAGAAACGCCGCCGCCGTGCACGCTCCGCCCCATTTGCTGCCGACGTTTTTCAAATCCGCAATCTTGCTTTTCATCTCCTTTGCGTATTCGTCCCCGCTCGGCATATACCAGACCTTCTCGCCGCTCTCTTCCGCCGCCGCCTGTAGCTGCTTGACAAGTTTATCATCGTTGCCGAACAGTCCTGCTTTATATTTGCCCAGTGCCACCATACACGAGCCCGTCAGCGTCGCTATATCGATTATCGTATCGCACCCTGATTGCCCTGCGTAGTGCAGCGCATCGCACAGAATCATCCTGCCCTCAGCGTCGGTGCTGTGAATCTCGACAGTCTTTGTACTGTAGGTTGTTACGATGTCACCAGGCCGGTAGCTTGTCCCGCTCGGCAGGTTCTCCGCAGATGGTATCAGACCGTAAACATTAACTGCCGGCCTCAATTGTGCTGTCGCCTTCATCGTCGCAAGCACCGCTATCCCGCCGGATTTATCTAATTTCATTGCCTCCATATGCGCTGCAGGCTTGATACTTATCCCGCCCGAATCGAACGTAATCGCCTTGCCCACAAGCCCAATCACGCCTGCCTTCTTTGATTTGGCGCCTTTGTATTTCAATATTATAAATCTCGGCTCACTTTTTGAGCCTGCCCCGACTGCCAAAATCCCACCCATCTTTTTTTGCTTTAATTGTTTCGCATCGAGAATCGTACAGTTCAGATTTGCATAATTGCCGGCCAGCTTCTTCGCCTCCGCAGCAAGTGCTGGCGGGTTTATCACATTTCCAGGCCGGTTCGCGAGCGTCCTCGCATAGCTTTGCGCCTCGCCGATAACCGCACCCACACTGCAGCCCTTATTTATTTTTTGCATTTTTCTTGTATCCGGCTCGACGATTTCGACACTCAGTGACTCACTTCTGCCGTCATCACTCTTTGTGATGTACTCGTCGTACCGGTAGCTTCCGAAGTACGCCCCCTCAGCGCAGACCTGGCCAGCCGTTTCCGAATCGATTTTACCGTCGAATGCCTTATGAATCGCTAAGGCCAGTTTTTTGATTTTTATATCAACTGCCTTGTTGGCAGCCGCCGCACAAGCCTTGCGAAGTGTATCCGACGTAGCCTTTTTCCTCTCACCTAAGCCCGCCAGCATCAATCGCTCAGCCGCAATTTTACCGTCCGTATAGATTACCTCGCAGCTCTCCTCTTCACCCTTGAAATCGCCTAACTTTAACAATTTTTCAATCCTGCCGTCCAGCTTTTTATTTAATAAGCTGCACGTCTTATCGAGCCTCTTTTCACCCTTGAAGACACCCACGCACAGCATATCCGCCTTACAGTTTGCCGGCTCGACCCTTTTAGTCCTGACCTCGACATCGATAATCTTTTTCATTTTCGC
>CAYLMG010000211.1:0-1999 GCA_964384565.1 uncultured Pirellulales bacterium
TCTGCGACTTCGCACATAAAAACAATATCCCCGTTGGCGCACGCGGCAGCGGAGTAGGTACCCTCGTCGGCTACTGTTTAGGGCTATGTGATGTTGACCCGATAAAGTACGATTTGCTTTTCGAGCGCTTTATGGACCCGCAGCGCAACGAGATGCCTGATATCGATATCGATATATGCCAGGAACAGCGTTCGAAGGTCATCGATTACGTCCGCCGTAAATACGGCCACGTCGCACAGATTATAACGTTCGGGACAATGAAGGCACGGGCAGTTATCAGGGACATCTGCAGAGTTAAAGGAGTTCCGCTTGCAGAGGCCGACCGATTGGCAAAACTCGTCCCCGACTCTCTGGGTGTTACCCTTGAAAATGCGCTCAAGACCGAACCGCAGCTAAAAAACGCCTACGAAAAGGATGAGCAGACAAGAGATGTAATCAATATCTGTAAGAAACTGGAAGGCCTTGCACGTCATGCGTCGGTGCACGCAGCAGGGGTAGTAATAGCCGATGAACCACTGACAAATTTTATTCCTCTTTATAAGGCACCGGGCAGCGATGATGTCATAACACAGTTCGAAGGCCCCATAGTCGAAAGGGTCGGTCTTTTGAAAATGGATTTCCTGGGCTTAAAGACCCTCAGTGTCCTCAAGCGAGCGAGAAAGCTGGTCAAAGAAATCCACGGTATTGATATCGATTTTGAGAAGATAGATATCACGGACGAGAAGGTTTTTAAGCTTTTCGCAAGCGGAAAAACCAAAGGCGTATTTCAATTCGAGTCCGGGGGGATGCAGGATTTACTGATGAAAATCAGGCCTGACAGAATCGAGGACCTGATTGCTGCCAACGCATTGCACCGGCCGGGACCGATGATTCTAATACAGGACTACACCGACCGCAAACGCGGCGGAAAATGGTCACTGCCTCACCCCATTCTGAACGAGGTGCTCAGCGAAACATACGGGATAATGGTCTATCAGGAACAGGTTATGCGCATAGCGAACCGGCTCGGTGACATTCCGCTGCGCGAGGCATATACGATGATAAAGGCCATTAGTAAGAAAAAGGGCCGTACGATAGCAAAAGCCAAAGAAAATTTCATAGCAGGTTGCGTTCAAAAGGGCCTAAACAAGGGACAGGCGGAGCAAATTTTCGAACTCATCGAGCGCTTTGCCGGCTACGGCTTTAACAAAAGTCACTCAACCCGCTACGCATTTATCGCATACCAGACAGCATATATGAAAACGCACTGGCCTTTCGAATTTATGGCTGCACTTCTGACCTACGAGATGGGCAATACCGACAAGGTCGTCGAATACATAGCCGAATGTGAACGGATGGGCATCGAGGTTCTGGCGCCTGATATTAACGAAAGCGGTGTCGATTTTACGCCTCTTTACAAGGGCGTCGATAAAGATAAAAAGGGTGTGATAAGATTCGGCCTTGCAGCGGTCAAGGGCGTTGGTGGAAAAGCTGTTGAGCAGATTATTGCTGCTCGCGAAAGAACAGGCAGGTTTGAGAGCCTGTTTCATTTCTGCGAGAATGTCGATTTACGAGCCGCCAATAAGCAGGTTATTGAGGCATTGATAAAAGCTGGTGCGTTCGACCATCTCGGCGGCCACCGCGCTCAGATGCTTGCCGGCCTTGAGAAGGCGATGCAGACAGGTGCCGGTATCCAGGCTGACAGGCAAAACGGGCAGATGAACTTTTTAGGCCAAATGGAAGGGACAAGCGATTATTCGGGCGACCATAATAGCCTTCCCCAAATTCCGCCCTGGCCTGAACAGCAGATGCTCGCCTTCGAAAAGCAGGTGCTCGGATTCTATGTAACAAGCAATCCATTGAGCCACTGCGCCGAGATTATAAATATTTACTCAACGCTCAATACCTCACAGCTTTCGGACACCAAAGACGGCCAGCAAATAATCATCGGCGGGATGATAACAAAAAAAAGGACACTCGTAACAAAAAGAGGAAGAAATGCAGGCTCGAAAATGGCTGT
>CAYLMG010000212.1:0-1997 GCA_964384565.1 uncultured Pirellulales bacterium
TTCAAATAAGCTCAAACCTTTCGGTTGCTTATTAATACAGGCTTTGTCTTCCATTTGCTTTTCCAGTTTGTCTGACTCATAGGTTCTCTTTCTTAAAGTCTAATCTTGCATTATTTGCCAAATGACCAAATGAAGTTTAAAAAAATTATTAGATTGCGTCCATTCGGTCTTGTGCTTGCTCTCTAAGCACGGCCTCTACACAATCAAGGAAATTCAACGCACAGCGCATGCGAAGGCTGTAAAATACCTGTTTTCCCTTTTTCTCAACATTGACTAATCCGGCATTCTTAAGGATCGACAGGTGCTTTGATACCGTAGAGACATCCAGTCCGACCATTTCAGTAAGCTCGCAGACACAGTAAGATTTCTTTGAAAGCTCCTCGATCATAAATAGTCGAGCTGGATGAGCAAGGGCCTTTAAAATGGCTGCTCTCGTTTCACAACGAGCTCTTTTCCTGTTATTCATTTTCATATTTGGCAGAATAACCAAATATGATACAATTGTCAAGAAGATTTATTAACATTGCCAACTCAGGAAATGAGAAAATAATTAAACTATAATAGTTCGTTATTTTGGGAAAGAGTAAAGTTAATATTGTACTCTTAATTGAGTACAATTGTATTCAAATTGGAGTTCATTATGCTAAAAGCTCTTTATGCAACAAAATCAAAAATCAGGCAGGAATTTTTTTACCTTATAGATAAAAAAGTCTTGACTTATTTACTTATTTAGATAAATAGTCATGTGATTAAAAGACACCTAGAGGATATCTGCTTCCAGGAAGAATTCGGCCGTTAGATGCGTTTCATTTCCGGTCCTCGGCAGATTGGAAAAACGACCCTATCCAAAAATTTCCTACATCAACAGAAACTCGATAAACTTTATTGCAATTGGGACCTGCGGTCCGTCCGCAATAAGTACCTTCAAGATCCTGATTTTTTTGAAACGGACATTTACGATGCCCAAAGAGAGGATATGCCTGTCTGGGTATGTTTGGATGAGATCCACAAGATGCCGAAATGGAAAAACATCCTGAAGGACTATTTCGATAAATTCGAAGATACAGCACGATTCATCGTTACTGGTAGTGCGCGCCTGGAATGGTTCCGTATGTCCGGAGATGCTCTCACCGGGCGGTATTTCCTTTTCAACCTGTTTCCTCTTTCCCTATCGGAAGTAGCCGGAAACACAATGCCACAACTAAGGGAAGGGGAATCAGCAACAGATTTTATCGAAATGCGAATCACCAAAGTCCGGTATGAGCAGGACCTGCTCAACCAGCTTCTATATTACAGCGGCTTTCCCGAGCCCTTTTATAAAGCAAGTAATCGATTTTTCAGGCGTTGGCAGATGGATACAGTCGATCAGATCATCCGGGAAGATATCAGAGACCTGACGCGAATAATCGAGACAGAAAATGTTGCTTCCTTGATCATACGGCTGCCTGATCGTGTTGGATCTCCTCTCTCACTGAATGCTCTTCGAGAAGACATGCAAGTTAGCTATACGGCTGTGAAAAATGCGATCTCAGCCCTTCAACTGACCTATGTCGTTTTTCTGATTCCTCCCTACAGCCGTAGTATTTCAAGAGCTATCAAAAAAGAGAAGAAATGCTATTTTTTAGACTGGGCAAGGTGTCCAGATCCCGCCTTTCGCTTTGAAAATTATATCGCCGTCGAGCTCAGGACGTTGATCGAGCTGTGGAACGATAGCGGCCTTGGTTTGCTTGAACTTTATTACGTCCGGACAAAAGACAGGCGCGAAACAGATTTTTTGATTGTTAAAAATAAGCAGCCTTGGTGTCTTTTTGAGGCAAAGCTATCTGATGCTCCGGTGGGGAACCACCATCGAAAGCACTCAGAAGCACTTGGAGGAATTCCTGTCGTCCAGCTGACACAAGAGCCGAAGGTCGTCAAAAAAAGTGAAGGAGGTATCTACCGTATCTCTGCCAGCCGCTTCTTCAGCTGATCCAACGCTTCTGTCAAAATAACATCTT
>CAYLMG010000213.1:0-1997 GCA_964384565.1 uncultured Pirellulales bacterium
CGCCCCCATTATGACTGCCTTGACTGTTATTTCAGCCAGCGAGTTTTTTTCAGGCTCCATCCTTCTTCTTGCCTCCAATGCCGCTTAAAAAAAATGTCGGGTTTTATTCGACGAATTGAGCTACAAAATATTTCGCCGACAATTGCTCTCCCGTCGCTCGTTTTATCATCTCGTTCCATCTGTAAACAGCACCAGCCTCGAAAACATTTTCTTTCAGATATTCGCCAATCTCCTTATGTCCCACATAGCTTGCTTTCTCGTCCTTGAGAACGTCGGCGACAATCTTGTTGTGCAACTGGGATGCTAGAAGCTCGCCTAATGTATAGTTGTGATAATAGCAGGGAGCAATCGCAAAATGAATCTTGGCAGCCCAGTCAGGCTGGTCTCTGTCGGGCGGGCGATTGACAAACTGGTATTTTTCTACCATATCCCACCACAGCTTATTCAAATCCTGCTCGGGATTTGCGTAAAGCTCTTTCTCAAAATTGTACATCACCATCGCCCATCGTGCGAAAATCAATTGTTTCAGCTGCGCATATTTGCCGCTTACCTTTGCGATTTCCTCCTTTTGTTCGTCCGTAAGCCCCATCATATCATCCATCCAGCCGGCGTCTCTGCTCAGCCTGCCGAAGAGCATCGCAATAGCCTCCGTCGTGAATATATGAGCGGGCTCTCGCAGCAGGTAAGGCACTTTCGGGTCCTGGTATAAATCGTAAACTCCGTGCCCTGACTCGTGAAGTATTGTCTCCATCCACTGCTCATTGTTTTTAAGATTGCACAGAATCCTTACGTCACCTTCCTTATCTATATCTGTGCAGAATGCATGCGGATTTTTACCCTCACGCTCGTAAAGGTCGCTGCTGGCGAGTATCGATTCTATCGGCAGCCCAATCCCCGAGTAAAACTTCGTCGCCAGTTCTTTGACATCTTTATCCTTATAATAGCCGTCCAAATCCAGCTCGTAGACAAGAGGCGTCTCCTGGAAGAACGGGTCATGATAGTGCCACGGCATAAGCTGCCGCATATCCGTTTCATATTTTTTTGCGAGGATATCATCCAGTTCGAATTTGAGTAATAGAAACGGAGCGTTTGTTAGCTCATAAAGCTCGCCGAAAATCTTATCTATCTCTTTCACATCCTGCTCACCAAGACTCAGTCTCATCGTATGATAATTCTCGAACCCGACCTTTCTTGCCGCCTGGTTTCGAAGTTTCACCAGCTCGATAATATCTTTCGCAACCGCCTCTCCGACCTGTTTGCTCGCTTCCCAGGTGGCCTTTCTTTTTAACGAGTCCGTTTCCGTTTTCAAAATCTCCTTTATCCGGTTGTCGGTGACTTTTTCTCCGTCGATGCTTCCGCGGAAAGTGCTGAAATCCTTCTCGATTTTCGTACTCAGCTCGACAATTTTTTCCATCAGCTCGGCTTCTATCTGGTTTTCCAGATAACCATTGTAAAGCTCATCTAATTGCCGCGAAAGAATCGCATCTTTTACCCTGCCCTCTTCTTTAATCTTCTTTAGAAAGGCAAAGTCGTTTGCGTTACTGTATATCCGGCGAATTTTTAGCTCCAGCTCGCTTGCCTTTTCGTAATCTTCTTCTTTTCCGCTGTTCGCCGCCTGCCAGTAGGCAAGACTCATCTCCTTGAACAGTGGCTTTACTTTTTGAACGTGCTCATCGATAAATTTCGCAAGCTCTTTGTCTGACGCCTTCTTGCCGCAACCGGCCATAACTGCTGCTGCGGTCAGTATAATGATTGTTTTAGTTATTGTTTTCATAAGCTTACCCTTCATTTTACCTTGTATCAGCTCGAGTTAACCTTTCTTTCCATAAAACAATACCGTTGAAAAATATGTCGATAGTATAGTATCAGTTCCTCTTATAAGTCAAGCAGCAATAATGCGTTGAGAAACGGCTTGCAAATTCGCTCAGCTTCGGTTATTTTTTTATCGCCGTTGGCCGAGTGGCGGAATGGCAGACGCTGGGGACTTAAAATCCCCT
>CAYLMG010000214.1:0-1926 GCA_964384565.1 uncultured Pirellulales bacterium
CCTCAATTTCGCCGCTTTCGCCGGGAGCATACTCTTTCTTGGGCAGTTTAGCTACGGTACAACCACAGGTAGACCTAATATTTTTTATTTCGAGAACATCGCCGCCAACATTCGTAAATTTAAATTTGCACTTACTATCCGACTTTGGTAAAACCTGTCCGAAATCGTTCTTGGTAGATTCGAATTTGATTTCCGGCTCTAAGCTTTTGGAAGCGGCTTGAACTATCTTCTCAGACTCTTTTACCGAGGTACTTACCGGTGCTTTTTCAACAGATGTTTTGCCTTCAGGGGGGACCTTTTGGCTTTCCAACAATTTTGCTGCTTCAGGTTCTTTCGCAGTCGTTTTTTGTAGTGAACCCTGCTCATCGCAGCCGGTGAGGAAGAAGCCAAAGGAAAAAACGATTAAAATGCACAAAGTAAAACATAAGCGTTTCATACTGTTAACTCCTATTTAATCAAGTAAAATTTCTTTTCGATTAGAACCCTTTATTCTAACAAAAAAAACATTTTTAGCAACACTTTTTTTGCCTTAGCCCCAAAATCCTCTTTTACGGCGGCGATAGCACCTTCATTCAAATATAAGAGGCATATGTTGTTATACTCGGCAAAAATAATAAATGTTTTACGAAAAATTTACTTACCCGCTGTCAACCATCAGGCTACTATAAACGTCTAAAGAATTAAGTGGAACAGGCAACCTTAATGGAGATTACAGACAACAGCTTAATAGAAGCCCACAATCTGGGAGACAGTGATGCTTTCGAGCAAATCGTGCGCCGTCACGGTCCGGCTCTGTTAGGATATATTATTAAGATGAGCGGCAGCAGAGAAAAGGCAGAAGATTATTTTCAGCAGACCTTTATGAAAGTGTATGAAAAGGCGAATACGTTTCGGCAAGGAAGTTTCAAGTCGTGGCTTTTTACCATAGCAACAAACGTTGTTATGGATGGTTTTCGACGTCAAAAAAGACAGCCGGCTTTATCGCTAAACGAGATGATTGAAACAGGAAACTCCGACAGCGAAGAACTTGGAGCGGTCGCTATAGCAGATAACTCGAATAATCCTTTTGAAAAGGCAGCTGAGGCTGAGCTGGCTGAACAGCTGCGAGATGTTATAACCTCGCTGCCAGCAGGTCAGCGAGCGGCTCTTGTGCTGAGCTATTATCAACAGATGAGTTATTCACAGGTTGCCAAGGTACTGGGCTGTTCGATTGGAACCGTCAAAAAACAAATGTATAGAGCATTGAAGACACTAGCCGATAAACTACCAAAGCAGCGGAAAATTTTATGAAGAAAAATCATCTTACAGAAAAAGACCTTATTGAGTACCAATTTAAGCTCGCCTCGGAAAAGCAAATTGCAGAGGCTGAAGAGCATCTAAAAGAGTGCGAAAAATGCCGGCGACTCAATGAACGGCTGGCGGCTAAGTTTTCTTCGCTGGAACTGCTGCGTGAAGAACCGCAGCTAAACGAAGAGCTTGTTTCCAGAGTGCTTGAAAATATCAAGGCATCTCGCCAAGCGAAGCTAAAGTTAAGGACGTTTAAGATACCTGCCTGGATAGGTGCAGCCGCTGCGGTTCTGCTCGTGGCATCGCTGCTGGTGGTTTCAGAAATTAAGGAACAAAGAAAAAGCAAACTTATAGAAGGTCTGAGGATAGATAAGCCTCAAAAAACAGAAGGTGATGCTTATAGCGGCAGAGAAATCTCAGCTGAACGTGAGGGCGAAATCAGGGGGGATTCAAGTAGATTAGCACGCGGTTTCACGGTCGGCGAATCAATAGTATCAATAAAAGAAGAGGATAAACCGCCATTTGCACCGGCCAGTGCGATTGAGTTGGTGACACTGCCGAGAAGAGAAAGCGTTCAAACTACGATTTACAATTCTGCGGACCTGACGCTTGTTCGTGAGAGACGCAATCTTACGCTAA
>CAYLMG010000215.1:0-1926 GCA_964384565.1 uncultured Pirellulales bacterium
AAGCCCTGCATAGTCTGCGAGGAAAACTGCCCCCTCAGCCCAAAGGCAATCTATACCCGCGAAGAATTTATCACAGTAAGAGACGGCATTGTTACGGTAACAAAAGTTGTTGATAATACTATAGAGCTCGAAACAGCCATCGTTCCTGATAAATTCGCCACCGGCGATTATTATTGCGCTGTTAAAGAAGATGAACACAGGAAAATCGCTGCCAACACGGAAAACACCATTGTAATTTCGCCTGACGAGCAATTCGAAAAAATCCCGGCTGCCGGCAGCAAAATCGAGATTCAGGTTCGCCTGCAAAGACCTTATGTTGATATTGAAAAATGTATTGGCTGCGGGGTGTGCGAGCACGAATGCCCCGTAAGCGGCAAAAAAGCAATAAGGGTCTCCGCCGAAGGCGAGACAAGAAGTATGGACAGAAAGTTATTGTTAAAACATTAATCGTTTTGGAGTTGAAAGCGATGAAGGAAAATCAAAATAATATCAACAGAAGATTCTTTTTGAAAACGATGGGAGCAGCAGGATTGAGCTCCGTTTTTGCCGGATGCAAGGACAAGGAAGAAAAGCAGCCAAATGCAATTGACGTTAACACTCCGGAAAAAGCACACAAGCCCGAACACCCGCAGGTGCCGAAACGAAAGCTCGGCAAAACAGGCATAGAAGTACCGTCCCTTGCTCTCGGTGCACTCTTCAACCTTGTAGAAAACCAGCTCATATTGGAAAAGTGCTTTCAGGCAGGCGTTAATCTCTGGGACACCGCACCTGACTACGCCGGCGAAAACAGTGAGCGCGGCATAGGTAAATTTATCTCCAGGCATCCCGAGGCCCGTAAGAAATTGCTCCTTGTAACCAAGGCATCGGATGCCGTTACCATCGACGATGTCGAAAAAGCCCTTCATGCGTCGCTGAAAAGAATGAACACAAAATACATCGACATCTACTACATCATGGACAGAATGGCAGGTTCCGGCTACGTAGGCCACGGATTATCTGACCCCGCAAAGCTGACCGATGATTTAAGGCAGTGGGTCAAAAGTGCAAAGAAGCGAAAGCTCATACGCTTTTTTGGCTTCAGCACTCACAAGAATATGCCCAAATGCCTCGCCGCCGCTGCCAGGCTTGGCTGGATCGACGTGGCAATGACAACTTACAGTTATCGAATAATGCAGGACACCGAACTGTCGGATGCCATCGAGGAGTGCCATAAAGCTGGAATTGGTATTATCGCTATGAAGACTCAGGGACGTCCCCAGGAAAAAATCGAAACCGAAAAAGATAAAAAACTCGCTGGACACTTCCTCAAGAAAGGATTTGCGGAAGGCCAGGCGAAAATAAAGGCAGTTTTGCAGGACAAAAGAATCAGCTCAGCCTGCGTAGGGATGCAGGACGTCATCATATTAGACCAAAACGTCGCCGCAGTGCTCGATAAAACCAGGCTCACCCGGAAGGATTTGAATGTTTTCAAAACTTACGCACAGGCGACCTGCAGCAGTTATTGTGCCGGCTGCGCACACATCTGCGAATCGGCCCTGCCGAACGCACCTTATGTCAGCGATATTATGCGCTATTTGATGTATTATAACAGCTATGGTGACCAGGAGAGAGCAAGGCGGCTTTTCGCTAAAATCCCGGGCAAGGTAAGAAAAAGACTCTTGAGCATCGATTATTCACCGGCAGAAGCTCGCTGCCCGCAGCATTTACCGATAGGCAAATTCGTCGTTCAAGCTGTGGGGAAATTAGCCTGAGCGCCGTTTCAAAGGCAGCATTTGAGCACAGCGACAAGGATTTCTACCTGCTCATACCAACACTGGCGACCGGTTTTCCAATTTTTGGTTTTAATTTATCCGTTATTTTCTTAATATACAGCTATGTTGGAAAAAGGGCTCGTCCAGATTTACACCGGAGATGGTAAGGGCAAAA
>CAYLMG010000216.1:0-1919 GCA_964384565.1 uncultured Pirellulales bacterium
GGCTGGCGAGTGAGGGACAGTTAAATAGATATAAATAAAGGGGGATAAAATGAGGACAGAACCAAATTAAAAAACCCCGCGGTGCATCCATTCACCACAGGGCCATAAAACCAAGATTAATTTCAATTTATTGCAAAATTTCCTCGTCTGATTTTTCAATCATACGGTCGAGGCTTTTTGTGCTTTCCCGTGTCTTTTGTCCGATTTTGACAGCAATACCGAGCCGGCCGAGCGTACCGGCAACCTCCGGCTGATTGGAGTTAAGCTGGAAGCTTCTTACAAGATAATCCTTAGCCCGGTCCTGCTCGCCCTTGCCGAGATAATAATAGCCTACCTGCCTGTTAACCTTTGCCGAGTTAGGTGCAAGACTCATCGCCTGCTGATAGCAGGTGAAGGCATATTCGTTGAGTTCTTCCTTCTGGAAGGCCATAGCCAGTTCGAGGGAGCCCATAGCAGTTGCCGAGGCCTGGTTCATGTAAAAGTCGGCTGAGAATTCAGAATTTTTTATGTCACCTGATTGTGCAAGAGTTTTTACCCTTGCCGCCTGCGATTTTCTGTGAACAGGGTCGAAGCCGAGCGCTACAGTGAACTCATGCTCGGCCTGTGTCCAGAGGGCATCGGCCTGGTAAAGTTTGCCGAGCTGATAATGTGTTTCGGGGTCTTTGTATTCTCGTTCGATTTGTCTGAGAAGCACAGCTTTTTGCTGCTCTGCGGCAGTGAGTCCGATCTCTTTCGGTTTTCTATTTCCACTGCTGCATCCAACAAGAATGGAAAGGCAAACGATAAAAATGATATTAAAGAATAATGACTTTCCCGCCATTCTGCGCCTCCAACGTCGCAAATTCACAATTGTCATTTAACCCGGCTGCTCTCGATGCTTAAGCTGAGCAAATTAAAAATCGTGTTTTCATTCTTACAAGATGTTAAAATCTTTGCAAGGAAAATCTTTATTTTTTTGTAATAAAAATAAAAGTATTTCGACGTTATGAGTGGACTGCGATATTTACCAGAAGGAGAAATATTTGCAAGCTCTTAACTGGCAGGTTATTGTAAAAAAACACGCTAATTTAGTGTGGCAGACGTCATACAGGCTGCTCGGTGACCAAGCTGACGCTGAGGACTGCTTCCAGGAGACGTTTATCAGTGCTTTGAAAACAGCGAATCGCCAGCGTATTCGCAATATTTCCGCTCTTCTGGTGCATCTTGCAACAAGGCGTGCGATAGATATGCTTCGCAAGCGCTGCAGTCGACTACATGCTGATATAAGCAATATAGATACATCGAGCCTGCAGTCATCAAATCCCAGTCCATTACAACAAGTGCATAGATCTGAAGTTATAACCAGGCTTCGCCAGGCCCTGACAGAGCTGCCGTCGCAGCAGGCTAATGCCTTTTGCATGCGATACTTAAGCGATATGAGTCAGAAACAAATCGCTGAGAAGCTCGGGATAACAGCTAATGCAGCGGGTGTACTTGTGTACCGTGCGAAAGAAAAGCTGCAGGAAATATTCAAAAGGTCGGATTTAGAAACAAGAGAGGTGTAATATGAATGATAACAAGGACTTAGAAAAGGCTATAGAAGAACTTAAGAACACGGCCATACCGGATGGTCCGTCGAAAAAGCTTGTAGAGCAGACACTTATAAGGCTTTCCAGCGAGCAGGAAAATCAAGCAACCAGGACAAAAACCCATAGATTCATAAGCATTTTTAAGATTGCAGCCGCCGCGGTCATTTTGATTGCAGCAGGTTACGGCTTCGGGCAACTGATGAGTCCTGCTAAACTTGATGCTGAGCAGTTTCAGGCCTTAGAAGCTTCAGTAAAAGCCTCTCTTGAGCCGTTAGTACGACAGGACCTGAAAGAAAATATGGCGCAACAACTACAGGTTGCTGTTGACCAGCGGTATTCTGAACTCAAGAA
>CAYLMG010000217.1:0-1915 GCA_964384565.1 uncultured Pirellulales bacterium
GAAAAATAAATGCAGCCTGGTAGCCACCGCTCATCAGGCCGATGACAACGCTGAAACCGTTATTCATAACATTATTCGCGGTACCGGCCTTCGAGGTCTTGCGGGTATCTGGCCCAAAAAAGAATTTGAAAAAGGAATCAGTTTTGTCAGGCCTCTGCTTTGCTTTACCAGAGCACAGATTACTGACTATCTTGAACAGAGAAATTTGAAATGGCAAACAGATAAAACCAATGAGGATTTGACGTTCAGGAGAAATTATATTCGGCATCTTTTGTTGCCGCAGCTTCAACGAAACTGTAATGGTTCGCTCGTTGAACAGTTATCAGGGCTTTGTCGATCGGCTCGCAGCCTTTACAATTCTGTCTGCAGTATAGCTGAGGGACTTCTGTCTAAGGCGGCGGATGTCGGTAAAAACAGCTTAAGGATTGATTTGAAAATTTTTTCAGCTCAACATTCTGAAGTACAAATCGAGCTTGTTCGACGGAGCCTGTCCTGTCTTGGTAGTGGCCAGAAAGACTTAAACCGCCTGCACTATGAAAAAATATTACGACTGGCAGGAAAGAACGTGAGCGACAAAAAAATACTCCTGCCCGGCGGCTTTACTGTCCGCCGTGAATACGACGAACTTATATTTGAGCATCCGGCAGCAGCCGAAAGCCGAAAGATTCCTGATGAAATCTCTGAGCTCAAAATTCCGGGCACACAGCAGCTCGGCAGCCTTTTTATAGAAAGTAAATTTTTAGCTGCTTCGCAAAAAACAATCGAGAATATTAAAACTAATAAAGACAATCTCACAGAGCACTTTGACTTTGATAAGCTGCTGGCTCCAATTAGAATCCGCCGTCGCAGGGCGGGTGACAAGTTCCAGCCTTTGGGTATGCTCTCACAAAAAAAGATAGGCAAATTCCTTACAGACTCGAAAGTACCACAAAATATAAGAAAAAACCTGCTGGTAGTTACCGACAGCGAGAAGATAATATGGCTGTGGCCGATTAGAATAACTGAACTGGCTAAGATTACCGACGGCACTAAAAAAATCCTTCAGCTGAAAATAACAGATTCCCAAAATACACATAACTATTTAAAATGCTGAAAAACGAGGAACGATTATGATAGACCGGCAACAGTTACTTGAGCATGCAAAAAATCAGAACGCTACGGACATACATATATGTGCGAATACGCCGGTTCTGTTCAGAATCGGCGGCAATTTGGTTCCTATCACAAAGGAGATACTTACTGCCGAGCAGAGCAAAGAGTTTTCGCTGCAGCTTCTGACGTCCGAGCAAAGGCAGGAATTCGAAGAGGGCCTGGACTACGACTTTATGCTCACAGAGACAATCGGCAGATACAGGGTGAATGTCGGTTATTTCAACGGTACCATCGGGGCTACAATCAGAATACTTCCCACCAAACCGCGGACAATCAAAGAGCTTTATCTTCCCGATATCGTAAAAGATTTAACCCGTCGAACCAAAGGCCTTGTTCTGATTACAGGAAGTACCAGCCAGGGCAAGACTACGACTATGTCTGCTATGATAGATGAGATAAACGCAAATTTCAACAAACACATAATTACTATTGAAGACCCTATTGAGTACGTTCACACGAACAAGAAGGGCGTTGTAAGACAGAGGGAAATCGGCAAGGATACCAAGTCATTTTATACGGGTCTGCGGGCCGCTCTAAGGCAGGACCCCGATACAATAGCAATAGGCGAGATGCGGGACTACGAGACCATAAGGATAGCTCTGGCTGCTGCGGAAACCGGCGTTCTGGTGCTCTCGACACTTCACACCATATCAATAGATAAAATCATAGAAAGACTGTTGAGCTATGCACCCTCAACAGCCGAAGGCCAGTTAAGATTTCTGCTTGCAGAATCGCTGCAGGGGATAGTCCACCAGGAACTAAT
>CAYLMG010000218.1:0-1875 GCA_964384565.1 uncultured Pirellulales bacterium
GCATCCATACCGCCGATATCTTCCGGGCTGGTCTCGATACGAACCAGGACGACCTTTTTGCCTTTTTTCTTCCAGTCCTCTGCCGTATCCGCGTTGAAGACGACCTGTCCGACTGCCGCTCCGGGCGATGCAGGCAGCCCTTTGGCGATTACCTCTCGCTTTGCTTTCGGGTCGAAATGCGGATGCAGGAGTCTGTCGAGCTGTTCCGGGGTAACTCTTGTTACGGCTTCTTGCCTGTTTATCAGCCGCTCCCTGACCATATCGACCGCAATCTTGACGGCCGCTTCCGCGGTGCGCTTGCCCGTCCGCGTTTGGAGTATATACAGCCGACTATTTTGAATCGTAAATTCCATATCCTGAATATCTTTGTAGTGTTTTTCGAGTCTGGTCATCAGGCTAGTTAGCTGTTTGTAGCACCTGGGCATTATTTTGTTGAGGTTTTTCATCGGCAGGGGGGTTCGGATGCCTGCGACGACGTCCTCGCCCTGGGCATTGACCAGGAATTCGCCGTAGAATTCCTTTTTGCCGCTGCTGGGATTGCGTGTAAAACAGACGCCGGTTGCGCAGTCATCGCCCATATTTCCGAAGACCATAGCCTGAACATTGACTGCGGTTCCGAGCAGGCCGGTTATTTTGTTGAGCTGTCGGTACTTGACCGCTCGCGGCGTCATCCAGGAACCAAGGACAGCATTGATTGAGAGATGGAGCTGCTTTAGGCCGTCCTGCGGGAAGAGTTTGCCGATGTGCTTTTTGTACACTTTTTTGTAGGCATCGACAACGCCTTTGAGCTGGTCGGCGTTCAGCTCATTATCGAGTTTTACACCGGCTTTTTTCTTGGCTTTGTCGATTTCGTGTTCGAAATGCTGGTGGTCACAGCCCATCACTACATCGCCGAACATATCGATGAACCTGCGGTAAATGTCGTATGCGAATCGCGGGTTACCGGTTTTTTTGATAATGCCTTCTATAACGTTATCGTTCAGGCCGAGATTGAGAACGGTGTCCATCATACCGGGCATTGAAATGGCGGCACCGCTTCGAACGCTGACGAGAAGCGAGCGGTCGGGGTCGCCAAGTTTTGCGTTCATCGCTTTTTCGAGCTTTGCGAGATTTTTATCGATTTCTTCTTTCAGGCCTTTGGGCCATTTGCCCTTGTTTTTGTAATATTCATCGCAGACTTTCGTTGCAATGGTGAAGCCGGGCGGAACGGGAATTTTGATGTTTGTCATCTCTGCGAGATTTGCTCCCTTGCCGCCGAGAAGATTTTTCATTTTTGCATTTCCTTCGGCCTTGCCGCTGCCAAAGAAGTAAACCCTCTTTTCGGACATTATGATAACTCCTTTCAGAACCTTACATTAGTGCACTTGCTTTTTTGAGCTGATTTTTGTTTTCAGGTTTCTTAAATATTTAACATTATATTTGTAAAACCAATTAGATTATGAATATCAGGCGCAAATGTCAAGTGAGTTTTGTAAAGAGGCCGGCCGCCAGGATTGAGAGAGTCGAGCAGTATAACAGGTGAACAGGAGAGAAAAAAGTAAGAGGTTTAGACTTCAGAAAATCACAGGTAGAAATCTAAAAGTATAAGAAATCAACTACAAAACTCGATTTAGCTGAATCTATCGACCTTTCTAAAAGTATGCACTAAAATCGCGTGTGAGTTTGCTGACTGTGTTTGCTGAAAAAATAATATATTTGTTGCATTCAGCCGATATCAACAGTATAGTCGTGTAATATTTGAATTGAAATGATTGTTTAATAGAGCGTTGAAACAGCAGAAACAGCGCCAAGAAACAAAAGCTTCGATATCTGTCTCTTTTATCATTTCTCTTATTCTGCCAATTTTTGTTAAGTAAGGTGCTTTAATTTAAAACG
>CAYLMG010000219.1:0-1875 GCA_964384565.1 uncultured Pirellulales bacterium
GTGCTATATCACACACACCGCTTTTTATTAACTCCAGCCCGCGCAGAGTATCTTCGTATGGTACACAACAGCCGCTGTCGGCAAACATCACATATTCGCCGCTCGTTTGCTCAATGCCTCTACGGATAGCGTAACCTTTTCCCCGATGATGATTATAACGCTCGACCTTAAGCTCTACTCCAGGTGGCGAGCTGGTGATAGCGTTTTTTGCGACTTCGGCCGTATTGTCCGTGCTGCCGTCGTCCACCACGATAATTTGGCCGGTGAAATGGCTTTTCTCCAGGAACGCTGCCGCAGCTTCGATGTCCTGCGAGATCTTTTTGCTCTCTTCGTATGCCGGTATGACAATTGATAGTTCCATCAATTAATTATATCTCACAACGTCGCATCTTTCCAGTCATCTCTATAAATGTTCCTGTTAAATTTGAACGATATCTCTGTCACTTCCGGTTTTGAAGATGCGGTTCGTAGTGAGAATTTTCGTCTTTGCCAGGAGGCCGGGGGTATGTATCATGATAGCCGCTTCCATACTTCTTTTATTCTTCAGTGCGGCAAGTGCCTTCTCAAATATCTTCTGCTTGAGCGGACAGGATAAATCTGCGTCACTGACGATACTCAGGAACCGTTTTTTGTGCTTGTCGGTAAAGTCTTTTCCTTCTTTGAGCACAAAATAGACCTCGTACAACGCAATAAGATAAATCACGGCCAATTCCACCGCAAGCCGGTAGTATTTGATGTAATTCAAATCCTGTATGTACTCCTTATACATTCCGGAGGCTTTTTTATCACTATGATACTCCTTGTGCGCCTTTTTATAAGGTCCTACTTTCTTGCACGCCCGCAATATCAGCAGCAGATTATCGACCGAGTCCTCAATCTCTTCTTCCAAAGGACACGTGCTGTAAGTCTCTACAAATCCACGTTGCAAAAAGTAACGGAACCATTCCTCGGAGTTTCTGGTAGTAACACCCCTCACACAATCGGTCCATTTGTGAAAATTCTGCTTGAAAAAGTCGTATTTTGCCCCGCTCTTTTCCTCCAGGCGGTACACCTCCTCGTACAAAAAGTAGTCTTGAAAGACCTCACACTCGCGGTGTTTTTTCCGATTTTTTCCCTCGCGGTAATAAGGCCCGGCAATACTGTTTACTATCGGATGGATAATCTGGTCGGCGGCGATATGCGTCAGGTGCCCTGCAATATAAGCCAGCTTTCGAATATCATCATCATAAAGTTTGACACTATCTTTTTCTCTTATTACATCGCTGAAAATAATTTCGACCAGCTTCAAGGGAAACTCGTTCGGCTTATATGAATGTAAATGATACGACCACGGTGTTACCCCCTTGGCCTGAACGAAACCTTCTTTAAGCATGTCTTTAACGGAGCTTGACACTTTGGAATAATAATAAAGGTCCGGTCCCAGGCTCCCGAGATTCACGTATGCCTTGTAGTTTTTCCCCCTGGATGTATCATCGAGTACCCCTGCAAATTCCGCAAATTCATCAATCCCTTTTATTTTCATTTTTTGAAGTGCCTTATGGGCGATGAGCATATGTGTTACGTTCGCCGGCATAGCAATTCTCCTTTCTTCATACTAATTATGAGTTCTTCAGAGCTTACGAAAGGACTCGAAAAAACACAAGGTTTTTTCTGTTTGCCAGCTATCTGCGAAATTGTTTTGTGGGTGGCTGAATTTGCTTTGAGTTTAATGTTCTTGCAATTTCGGCTAATCGGGTGTATAGGTTATAGGTATTAGGCTCAGCGAGCGCAAAAAAAGATGTTTGTGGCTTTGCTGTTATGGAGAGGTGTCGGAGTGGCTTATCGAGCCGGTTTCGAAAACCGGTGTGCTCTTTTCGAGTACCGCGGGTTCGAATC
>CAYLMG010000220.1:0-1845 GCA_964384565.1 uncultured Pirellulales bacterium
GAAGAAACTGAAACAATCTCGCCGGCAATGGTAGGATTGCCTGGCACATATTTGGATGCAACTGTTGTTAGGCCTGCGGTAGTTGATTATTCCACCGACGCAATTCTGATTGATGTTGTGGATGTGAACGACTGGGCAGGCAGAGCAAATCTGTACGAGAGGTATTATACGGAGATGCTTTACAGTTATGACGGTGCCCAAATTTACCGGATGCCGATTAAACAGGATTACTGGCCTGCAGAGGAGCGAAGAACGTTTAGTGATATCACACAGTCAAAAAAAGAACCGAAGGAGCCTTTGAGGCCGTGGATGGATGTAAGGAGCAGAGTCGGACAACGGGTTATTACGCAACCGCAGCCCGGGCTTGATTCTGAGTCGTTTTACAATTTGACGCCGCTGCAGCAGCAGATGAGGCAGCAGACGCAGGGGAAATGATTGCCGCCGTTCCAACGAAGGTTTTTATGGCCAGATTGTGTTGACTGCTCGAAGTTGTAGTAGAGATTGCGGTTGAATATTTTTCAGAGGGCAGTTTAGGTTTATTTCAGATTCGCTGCCCGGCAATAAATCGATGAAGTTGTCACTGCACCGAACGTCTGGTGCAGTTTTTATTTGCACATCTTTAGCGATGGCGTTTGATTTTAATTTTATTTTCCAGAGGCTGTCAGTTATCTTGGTGAGATGTTTTTCTATTGTGACGTCCGGCCAGTCAATGAATTTGTCCGGCAGATAGAGCAGAAGATTTTCAGCGATTTTCATACCCTCTTTTTCTATAAGCAGGTGCAGTGCGGTTTTTTCCGGATTTTTGGGGAAGGTGAATATTCTTGGCAATTTCATTGTTATCGAATTACTGAAAGGTGCGGCAGTTAAAGGGAAAGTGATATCGTCTATTGTTTTTCCATGCAGGTCGGTCAGGGCGCATTTAAGAATGGCGGTTATCGGCTGGTCAGTGTCGTTTATAACCATAGCGTTGGATGGATTCAGGGGCTGATATTGATTGAGCTTTGTTGCCTCGGATTCCAATAGTGCTGTAACAAGAACTTTTGCGAAGAAGCGTTTTGCATAATAGTAAAGGGCTTTGGGCTGTTGGTAAAAGTCTATTGCAGACCAGGTTATTGCCGGCCAGCAGTCGTTAAATTGCCAGAATAAGACGCCGGCATTTCTTCTGTTGGCCCTGAGATGCTCTACATAGATTTTTGCTGCTCTTGCCTGTGCTATTTGAGAATAATATGTAAATTTTTCGCTTTTTTCGACCGGGCCGAAAAGGTCGGCGACGTAGCGGTAGAGGCGGCTGTTGCCATCGATTTGATAATTGTGTTTTTCGATTTGGAAGCTGCCGAGGCGCAAGTTCTGGGGCTGGCAGAGTTTTTCAATTGTTTCGAACGAAGGCATTGATTGCAGGCCGAACTCAGTGACGAATGCGGGTGTATCTTCAGGCCGGCATCTATATTCGCGAACAGGTTTGTGGCCGGACCAGATGTCCCACAGGTGTGTCGTCAGTGTTCTGTCGTCTTTGAAGCTGTCTTTGTCACCGAGTGGTGTTGTCGGGATGTAGGCAATTGTGGGGTCAAGCTCGCCGACAAGACGAGGCAGAAGCTGGTGGAAAATTGCCTTGCCGTAAAATTTTTTTCCCTTTCCCATCTCGCCTTTATAATGCTTCCGGTCGATTTCGTTGTTTCCGCACCAGAGGGTTACACAGGGATGGTTTCTGAGCCTCTTTATTATTGATGCGGCTTCGGCTTCGACATCTTTGGTGAACCATCCTCTGTCGGGATAATAGCCGCAGGCGAACATAAAGTCCTGCCAGACCATAATGCCGAGCTTATCGCAGAGCCGGTAAAATTTTTC
>CAYLMG010000221.1:0-1834 GCA_964384565.1 uncultured Pirellulales bacterium
TTTTTGTGATAATTGATTCGAATTTGTAGCCTGCTTTTGTAATGTTTTCCTCTGCCCCCTGTCTGCGGTCGATTGTGCAGACGATTTTTTTTACCGTTGCTCCGGCTTCGGTTATGGCTTTCGCAGCTTCAAGGACCTGGCCACCTGTGGTGGCGATATCTTCGACGAGCAGAACGACGTCACCGGCTTTTATGGTTCCTTCAACCATTTTTCCTGTACCGTAGTTTTTTTTGCTGTTGCGGACAATTATCCAGTTTTTGCCGGTTTCCATAGCGGTGGCGGCTGCGAGCACCACGCCGCCGAGCTCTGCACCCGCTATCAGTGTGACATCGTCAGTGACATACTTTGCAAATTCCTTACCCAGTTGTTTTAGGATGTCCGGGCAGGTCTCGAACAGATATTTGTCGAGATAGTATTTGCTTTTTTTGCCGCTTCGCAGTGTAAAGTCGCCTTCGAGATAAGCAGTTTCTTTAATGCGTTTTATAAGTTCTTCTCTTGTCATCTTGTTGTCCTTTTTGTTAAAGGTTCAGACCTTTAATTCCACAGTTTTATTGAGCTGGTTTTTGTATCTTCTTCTGACGGGCGCGACGTATTGAGCTATGAATTCGTCAACCTGCTGGGGAGCTCTGCCGATGTAATCTTTCGGATTTAGTATCTTTTTGAAATCGATTTTGCTAAAGGCCGGGTCGGCTTTTAGTCTTTTTATAAGGTCGTTTGTTTTTCCGAACTGTTTTACCTGTGTGGTGGCAGCTTGTGAGTGCCTCCTGATTTTTTCGTGGAGCAGCTGTCGATTCCCGCCGGCCATTACTGCTGCCACAAGGATGTTCTCGGTGGCCATAAAGGCAAGCTCCGCATCGATATGGGAAGTTATTACCTTCGGATAAACTACAAGTCCAGCGGTGACGTTGATAAGTATTTCGAGGATACCATCGACAGCCAGAAAGGCTTCAGGGATGACAATTCTTCTGTTGGCAGAGTCATCGAGTGTCCTTTCGAGCCACTGCTCGGCGGCGGTCATTTGTGGGCTGGTTGACAGGCTTATAACGAACCGGCTCAGAGCTGTTGCTCTTTCGCATCTCATCGGATTTCTTTTATAGGGCATTGCGGAAGAGCCGACCTGGGATTTCTGGAAAGGCTCTTCTATTTCTTTTAGGTTGGCGAGCAGGCGAATGTCGTTGCACATTTTATGCGCCGACTGAGCGACGAGAGCTAAGGTGTTTACAATCATAGTATCGATTTTTCTTGGATAAGTCTGGCCGGTAACGGGACAGAGTTTTTTGAAGCCGAAGGCATCAGCGACCATCCTGTCGAGCTGTTTGACTTTGTTGTGATTGCCGTCAAACAGTGCAAGAAAGGATGCCTGGGTGCCGGTAGTGCCTTTTGCGCCTCTGAAGGACAGGCGTTGCAGTCTGTATTCGATTTCGTTAAGGTCGGTCACAAAATCGTTACACCAGAGTGCTGCTCGTTTTCCGACGGTAGTAAGTTGAGCCGGCTGGAAATGAGTGAAGCCGAGCGTTGGCAGTGAGCGGTATTTTTTCGCAAACTTTCCAAGTTGATTTATGAGAGCTGCGAGTTTGCGGGCGATTATCTGCAGAGCGTTTTTCATAATGATAAGGTCTGTATTGTCAGTGACAAAGCAGCTTGTCGCGCCGAGGTGAATGATTGGAGCTGCCTTTGGGGCGGCCTGAGCGAAGGTCTGGATGTGAGCAACAACATCGTGGCGAAGCTTTTTTTCCAGTTGGGCGGCTTTTCTGAAGTCTATGTCTTCGATATGTTTGCCCATCTGGTCAATCTGGTTTTGTTTTATGTTCAGGCCGAGCCTTTTCTGTGCCTT
>CAYLMG010000222.1:0-1817 GCA_964384565.1 uncultured Pirellulales bacterium
GACTCGATGTGAATACCCAGAGTGCGAAAATTAAAGTCGCTGCTCTCATCGCTCGTGCTGTCCTGCCGAGAAGAGAAGAGAAAATCTCCCGTAACACTGATTTCCGGATTCAGGGCCTGCAAGCCTAAGCCGCCGGATTCGTAAGTCACCTCTTCCGCAGGCTCTTGGGGCCCGGCCGCCTCACTTGCCGCTGCCTTCGCCAATTCCCGCAGAGATGCAATGTCGGCTTTTTCCTTCTCCTTGCCGGCTCCGGCAGCAAGCTCGTTTATCTGTTCTTTAAGCTCTGCTATCTCAGCGTCATGCCTTTTTTGAATTTCGAGAATCTGTCGCTGGAGGTCTATGATACGTTCGTTCAATTGCTCGATGGCGCCGGCGTCCACTTTTCTTTCTTGCGCCAAAGCGGCACTTACAAATACCGCCGAAACCGAGACTATTAAGGTAAGACTAATCTTCAGCATTGCTAAAACTCCTCTAAAGTGTTTTTCAGACCAGAAGCGATTATTCGGCTAAAGGACCCGCTCTTAGCGCTATAGCTGTAAAGTCAGAACAAATACTGTGTGTGGTATGTTCGCCTTCTTAAAGTCAGGCAAAAGTAACCATGCCTAAAATAAGGTCGTTGTGCTACCGGTGCGCGAGTAAAGGAGGACCGCGCGGTATGAAAGGTTCTCTTTGAGTACCTGACGGTGATATATTCTGCTCAAAACTGATGCCCGGGTTAAACTCGACTGCGCAGATATGCTCAAGCACCGGACTCACAAAAAATTTCCCTGCATGGCCCTGCAGAACCAGGCAAATTGGGCATTTTGAACTGTCGTGCTCTTGGGGGGCAGGACCATCATGGCTTGCTTTCGAATTATAGCTGTGGCAGTAGTCGATATGCAGGGCGAACACAGCGCCTGTGGAGAACCCACAAAACGCTATCACCCCAACAACAAGCATGATATTACGGCACGAAAACTTCATTTCTCAAACTACAGCCGGTTCTGATAGATTATCTTTGCTTTGTAGAAAAGGTCTGAAAATTGTCATTCTGAAGAATCTCCAGCGCACGAAGGATTAAGATTCTTCGCGGAGCCTGTCCTCGAGTGAAACGAAGGGCTCAGAATGACATCTATAAGGTTTTCTACAGAGCAATTATCTTCGACTCTACTTTTCAATTCGTCCTATAACAATAATTTTCTTTAGTAAAAACGCCTTCTAACCTGTTTTTTCACTACAATTGGGGCACAGGCCTTCGAGTTGGACACGCTGATGGTGGATGGTAAATCCTGCCGGGGGCTTTGCCATTGGCATATCAGTGTCGGTAAGGCAATGGGTCTGGTCACAACTCGTGCAGGTAAAGTGGGGATGGCACTGGCTGGACGTGCATCGGTTGGCTAATTCAAAATGCTGTGCCCTTTCAGTCAAAAAGGCCTTGTGAACAAAACCTGCCTCGATAAAACTTTCAAGAACGCGATATATCGTTACCTTGTCCGGTGCGGCCTCAGCCAGTTTGGCCGTTATCTGTTCATGCGTAACAGGTTTGCCCGCCTCAAGCAGAACGCCTAAAACAACCGCCCTTGGCCGGGTCAGCCGCAGACCGGCTGAGTTCAGCAAGGTCTGCGCTTTTAGTCTTAGGTCGGATTTCATTATTGTTCGTCCTTTCCGGCAGGACACTCCTCGGAATGCTCATGTTCGTGCGGGTGACTGTGAATCGCGTGCTCCGGGCAAACGCACACATCGGTCAGCTTGATATCCGATTTGACGAACAGCAGCGGAAAAACAATATCACTGATACAACACGGCAGCCACACCGCGACAAATAATGTCGCAAAGAT
>CAYLMG010000223.1:0-1752 GCA_964384565.1 uncultured Pirellulales bacterium
CTTTAGTCACTCTGCACTTCCGGATACTCCTGTATTCTCAAATCTTCCGGGAATTGCTCTATATCGTGAATTACTTTATTACTTATAGATAGTTGCTTTACAAAGACAGCTACCCCGGCCGCCCGGCACTGGGCAACTATATTTCGCACCCATTCCAGCTTGCACGGCCTTCGCTTCGGGCCGGACTCACAACCGACGATAACCCAGTCAATTTTATTAATGTTCATTGCTGGATTATCTTGGAGACAATTTCCAATTAAATAACCACTTCCCAGTATTCTTTTACACATTTCTGTCAGTGTAATTTCTTCCAACAAAGGCTCAAGGCTAATAAACCTGACCGCCGCTGGTATCTGCAACAATGTAGGGATTCGCTGGTCTGCACATCTTTGATTTTCGCATGTCACGCCGAGCCATACGTTCGGCATTACTTTAACGCCGTTCCAATACATTAAATTGTCGAGAAACTCTTTTGCTCTCTCAGGTCTTTTCGTCAAAACTTGATACGTATGACGTTCGTCGGTAAATATTACTTTACTGAATACTCTCATAATCCACTCGAACGGCACGCTCGGATGAAATAAGTCATTCCAAATAGAATAGAACGCAGGCTTTTTTCTCCTGAGTGGTCTATCAAGTCTTTCCGGGTGGAACTTTACTTCTGTTGAGCCGAATCTTTTGTCCATACTCAAAGCCCAACAATTCTTACAGCCTTCACTTATGGGATTGCAACCTGAAACAAGTTTCCAACCGAAGTCCCACCATTTGCCCTTTTCTATATTTGCATGATATGTCATTTTTATCCCTTCAGGGCCTGCTCCGCTTCTTTAATTGTAATTGGTATCATATAATTCTCGTTATCAGCAGATACTTTTGCTATGGCGATTTTTTCTCGTAATAAGTTTTCCAACTCCTCAATCCGCTCGGCCTGACGTTTTAGTTCAGCGTTCAGCGTTCGGCGTTCAGCGTTCAGCCGGTCGATAATCCATCCGGCTTCACAAATTGCTTTCGCAATATATTCTGCATAGTCACCTTCCAAGCCTTCCACAAAAGGCACTATGCAAAATAACTGGTCATCGGCCACATATATATTGAATTGATTATCTTCCTTGCGATAATATGGTTTCTCCCCTACTCCATTTGTCAAAGCTTCGTAGATTTCTTTTATGAACTTGTCCGGCTCCGGCTGCTCAAGCTCGGCTAAATCTTCTGAAATTAATATATCTTGTGGGCTTTTAATTTGACCTGCTTCATATGCTATTTGTGCAGCCTCCTTTCTATTCACATAACGATTTGCAGTGGTGACAAAACCCTGCTTATCTTGCGAGAAATGTTCCGCTAAACAATTTATTTTTATTGCAGTCAATATACAATCAGAATGATTCTTGCCGGTAAATACCTTACCATCGTTTGCTTTAATTGCTGCAAGCCATATTTTTTCAATATTCATAACTCACCTTAGTCACCTGTACCCGCGCTTACCCCCGCCGTTTTGCTTCGCATAACGAAGCAGCGGGGATGCGGGCACTTTAAAAGTTTTCGCCGCCGACTGATTACAGAATACCCTCTCATATTTGGCAATTGTATCCGGCCCGATCCGGTGAACTAACTTAATTGATACGTTTCAAACAATTTGGACAAAGTTCTTTACCTTCACTATTTTTGCTTGGTTCATTATAGCCTTCTCCACAATAAAAGCAGGTGTGTTTATATTTTTCTTCACCTTCTTTATCTTTTATTTCAGCTATTTCA
>CAYLMG010000224.1:0-1704 GCA_964384565.1 uncultured Pirellulales bacterium
ATAGCTGGGATCAAAGCTAATGATGAGCTTAATACCTATGCGACCCAGACACAGATTATGTTAATGAATGCCCCTGTAAGTCAAATCGAGGATTATCAGCAGCGGCTGGAGCAGATTGCCAGGATTGAAGGTGTCTCTGTTACTTATAGTCTGCCCGGCCAGATGACCCTGCCGAGCAGAAACGACCGTCAGCTCGTAAGCATTGCATCGGTATCAGCAAAGGCCGATTTCACTCTTCTCGCATCGCCGCTTATTACCGACTATGTCTATCTGCAGGCCGAGCTCCTTAATGATAGTGACACCATCCTGCTTCCCGGCCCTGCATCTATGTTCTGTGAGGGCCGGTTCGTCGGCCAGGCGAATATCCCGCTTGTAACCATCGGCGAAAAATTTACCGCCGGCTTCGGAATCGATTCGCAAATCCAGGTAAAGCACGAGCTTGAGAGCAAAAAGACCAGAATACAGGGCGGCAATCGCATCGATACCTATAACTACCGTATAGCGCTCAATAATTTCAAGGATACGCCCGCCAAAATACGTCTGCTCGACAGGCTGCCTTACTCGCAGAACTCTTCAATCAAGATTGACCTGACAGAAACATCAATGCCGCTGAGTGAAGATACTGAGTATGTCCGCACCTTAAAGAAAAAAGGCCTGCTCCGCTGGGAACTCGAGCTCGAGCCGAATACTATAGACGAAAGTGCGACAATCGTAACTTATTCATTTACAACCGAATACGACAGGAATATGAATCTTACATCTATTCAACAATAAATAATTAAGATTAAAAATATTCCTCTGCGGACAGGGGTCTGTAAAATTTTACAGGCCTCTGTCCGGTTAAATCGACAGAAAACAATGGTGAAAAAATGAGAATGAAAATAATTATAAGGCTGTTCGTGGTGCTCGTTTTTAGCTTACTTGCTGAAAAGATAAATTTCACATCGCTTTCTTATGGCCACACCGATGCCGACTATGCACAGCATATAAAAGAATTGAAAACAAAAATCCCCGACAGCAGCTTTTCAGTCGTGCTGACAAGACCGTTTGTTGTTATCGGCGATGAATCAGCTTCTATGGTGAAATACCGTGCAGAAAAAACTGTAAAGTGGGCTGTCGATAAACTCAAAGCCGACTACTTCGAAAACGACCCCTGCTCGATTATCGATATCTGGCTTTTTGATGGAGAAAAGAGCTATCGCAGATACACAAGGCAAATTTTCAACGATGCACCCTCAACACCTTTCGGTTACTTTTCTGATGAGCACAATTCTCTTATTATGAATATCGCCACCGGCGGCGGAACGCTCGTTCACGAAATCGTCCACCCGTTCGTAGCAGCGAATTTTCCCGATTGTCCCGCCTGTTTTAATGAGGGCCTGGCCTCACTATACGAGCAGAGCAGCGAAAAGAATGGAAAAATTTGGGGACTGACAAACTGGCGGCTGAGAGGCTTAAAAGCAAAGATAAAAGATGGGACTCTACCGGATTTTAAGGATTTGACGCATACAACAACATTCGAATTTTATCGCGGCTGTGCCGGCGGCGATAATTATGCGCAGGCAAGATACCTGTGCTATTATCTTCAGGAGAAAAATCTGCTTCGCAAATTCTATCACGAATTCAAATCGCAAAGCAAAGACGACTCTACAGGATATAAGACACTGCTGAAAGTATTGAAAATCGACGATGTAAAACAGTTTG
>CAYLMG010000225.1:0-1690 GCA_964384565.1 uncultured Pirellulales bacterium
GCATTCTGACCCGTCGTCGCATCGAGCACTAACAGAACTTCATTCGGCGTCCCTTCAATCTTCTTGGCTACAACGTCCCTGATTTTTGTCAGCTCCCGCATTAGGTCTTTTTGCGTATGCAGCCTGCCCGCCGTATCGAGTATCAAAAAATCCGCATCTCTTGCGACAGCCGCCTCGCACGCATCGAACGCAACAGCAGCCGGGTCCGAACCGCTTTTTTGTTTTACTATTTGAACCCCGATTCTTTCCGCCCAGATACTCAATTGCTCAACCGCCGCTGCCCGGAATGTATCGCACGCCGCGACGATTACTTTTTTATCGTTCCTGCTTAAAATATATCCTAATTTGGCGATACTGGTTGTTTTGCCCGAGCCGTTCACGCCCGCAACCAGAATCACCGTTGGCGGCCTTTGCGACAGCCGAAGCTCTCTGTCTCTTTGGGGCCAGTAGCTTTTGATATGCTCTTTCAAAAACGGCACAATGTCGTCGGTCTTCTCGATTTGTCTTTTCTTATAGCCGTCTCGAAGGTCGGTTATCAGTTTGTCCGTTGTCTCAACGCCGATATCATCGCTTATCAAGGTTTCCTCGAGCTCGTCAAGAAGTTCATCGTCTATATTCCTGCCGAGACTTATTATGCTCGTAAGCGAAGCACTTATCTTATCCCGAGTCTTGCCTAACCGCTCCTTTATATATTGTGTCGTTTTAGCGAAGATTCCCATTTCTGAACACCTTTGTAAGACTCTTAACCATAAAGCCTTAATGATATTGGTATTAGCACACATTTCAAGCACATTCGCTGCCTTTACCCAAATTAAAGTGAAGGCATCGATTTTTCAGCCTTTCTTTTTTTCCTTTGACAAAGTATGACAGCAAGGTTAGATTTCTCTGTTGTTTTCAATCCGGTGTTGTGAAGCGTTTTTTTATTCATAGTTTTTTTAATTTCGCAGGGATGCTTATCGGCAGAAATGCCTGAAGGCGTCTTTGATTCAGAAGGGATAGTTCCTTGGCGGCGAAGGGAGTTGAGGAAATTTTTGCTGAGATAGTCGAACGCACAAAAGCGCTCGACCCTGCCAACGCACGCAAGTGGTTCGACGAGCTCGCACCTGCCCGTTTTGACGGCGGCCTGCTGCTAATTGCCTGTCCCGACACTGCCACCGTCGAGTTTCTGCGCGACAACTGCAGCAGCAGTTTCACTCGTGCCGCTCAGCAGGTTACAGGCCATCTCGTTACTGTCGATTTCGATTATTTGCCTGCCGCAACTTTTGCTAAAAAGGCTCAGCTTACTGACAGCCGGCTCAAGCTGCATCCCGATTATACATTTTCTAATTTCGTTGTCGGCCCCAGCAATCGCCTCGCCCACGCATCCTGCGTCGCTGTCAGCCAGTCGCCCGGCAATACCTACAATCCGCTCTTTCTTTACGGTAATTCAGGCCTCGGCAAAACACACCTGCTGCACGCCGTCTGCAAAGAAAGCAGTGACAAGAACGGCAAAATGGTAATTCAGCTTTTGAGCTGTGAGGATTTCGTCAACCGCTTCATCCTCGCAATCGAGCAGGGCGACCTCGCAGGCTTTCAAAGACAGTTCCGCTCCGTAGATATGCTCGTCATCGACGACATCCAGTTCCTCAGTGAGCGCGAGCAGAGCCAGGCGGAATTCTTCCACACCTTCAATACACTCTATCATAACGGC
>CAYLMG010000226.1:0-1656 GCA_964384565.1 uncultured Pirellulales bacterium
GCCGTCGGCGTGGCGGCGGCCGCGATGATTGCCTGGCTTGTGCTTAAAAAAACCGTCAGGACAAGGCTGCGAATGGAAAAGACCATCAGAGACGACCCCGATATCAACGACTGGCTGATTATCTTCAACTGGACGCCGAAGATACTATACGTGCCTTCCATAGCGGCTGCGGTTGTCGCAGGTCTGCTTATGTTATTGAAGGAAAATATCGGGACATTTGATTTTATCAATTCATCTGTAGTTGGCGGGATATTTCTGGCGATTGTGTTTTTGAACCTGCTTGTCGAGGAATACGAGATAAGCGTTAAGGTGCTGATTATCGCTGTAATTGGTATCGGGTTTTTGTTTTTGTGGCTTCACCTTCTGGGCTGGGTGGTTCCGTTTCTTAAGTTGTTCAGGCATCTTGGCCTGTCAATTAGTGCGACTGGATATTTTTTGGTTGCGTTAATAGCTCTGTTTGTGATTTTTATCTGCTGGGTGAAAGGCCTTTTCTATTATGTAACCATTACACCTAACTATATGAATCTGCAGCAGGGGCCTACCGAGACCGGCGAGCATATCGGCAGAGAAGATTACAATACCCTCGTGGATACGACGGATTTTCTTGAAAGGCTTATGGGCTTTGGCAGAATCGTGATAATCTTTAAGGATATGAAGAGGCCGCCGATGGAGCTGCTTGTATGGAATATTCAGAAAAAATCACAATTGCTGGAGAAGGTTCGCGGCAAGTTTGCTATTGACCTGAAAGAACAGCAGTCGCAGATAAATCAGCCACCCGTTCAAAATCAGAAGCCGCCGGGCGGTCAGTAATAATCAATGTGATGAAGCAGAGAATCTTGGTAAGGAGAAAAGAAGAATGGCAAAAGGGATAGTGATTTATTATTCGAGAAGCGGAAATACGAAGGAAATGGCGGAGATTATAGCTGGGGCAATGAATGAAGCGGGTTTGCCAACCGATTGCAAATCTGTCGAGAAGGTCAAAGCCGATGATTTGCCCGGCTACGATGCGATAGTAGCGGGTTCACCGACTTATTACGGCCAAATGGCCGGCCCTTTAAAGGACTTGTTCGATAAGACAGTCAGCTTTCACGGTAAGCTTGACGGCAGAGTCGGGGGAGCATTTTCCAGCGCTGCAAATATCGGCGGCGGTAACGAGACAACAGTTATGGGTATAATTGGGGCGATGCTGATTAGCGGTATGATTGTCCAGGGCGACCCGCAGGGTGACCACTATGGGCCGGTATCGGTTGGAAAGCCCGACAGCAGGGTTAAAGGCCAGTGCAGCCGAAGGGGCAAAAGGGTCGCGGAGTTGACGAAAAAGCTCAAATCTTAGCTGAAAATGCTATTTTTAGCCTAAAAAGGGGCAAAAAAGCAGGGGGACTGTTTTTTTAAACCTTTTGCAGGACTGTAAATGAATTAGTTTTAGAATGCAAAAAAATTGCTTTTTTTGCAAAAAAACGCGATTTTCTTTGACAAAATATATGTCGGCAGTTAAGTTTTAATCAACTTTTAACTCGATTTATGGAGGTAATATTAGATGCAAGAGTACGAAAATCTCAAGACATTGGTTGTGGAAATTGAAGCCGACATCAACAAGGCTGAGGGTGGAAATAAGGCTGCGGGCACCCGCGTCCGCAAGCAGATGCAGGAGATAAA
>CAYLMG010000227.1:0-1649 GCA_964384565.1 uncultured Pirellulales bacterium
GGCCTAAAATTGGGTTCGTTTTCTAAATATTGGCTTTGTTTTTCACCGAAAATTGCCGTAAAACGGCTGACAGCATTGTATAATAGCGGTATGGATTCGAAAGGTAAGGACAAATTCAGCGGTATCCGGGACAAAATAAAGGGCTTTCCCGCGGGGCCGGGGCTATACTTTATGAAGGATGACAACGATAAGGTCCTTTATATCGGCAAGGCGAAGAACCTTCGCAGCAGAGTCGCCAGCTACTTTCAGCCGGCTGCCGAACCGGCGGGCTCACGAGGGCCAAAAATCGCTGAAATGCTCAATAAAGTCTCTGCTGTAGATTATATCGAGACGGCAAACGAGGTCGATGCGGTTCTCAAAGAGGCCCGCCTGATAAAAGATATCCACCCGCCTTACAATACCGACCTCGTAGATGATAAAACATTTCCATATCTCGAAATCACGACGTCGGACGATTTCCCTGCAATTTATATAACACGAAAACCGCGAACAAAAGGCAGCAGGCTCTTCGGCCCGTTCGCAGGCGCAAAGGATTTGCGGGCGGTGCTTGTTGTTCTGCAGAAAATCTTCAGGTTCAGAACGTGCAAACTTGATATCACAGCAGCCGATTCGAAGAGGCGATTTTTTCGGCCTTGTCTTTTATATAGCATCAAACAATGCACAGCGCCCTGCGCCGAAAGAATCGGCAAAGCCGATTACAAAAAAATTATCGCAGACCTTATCAAATTTCTAAAATCGAAGCGCTCAACCATCCTTCGGCAATTAAAAAAACAGATGGAGCAGGCCTCGGCAAGCTTTGAATATGAAAAGGCAGCAATGCTTCGCGACCGCATACGGCTAATCGAACGGCTTGACCGCCGCGGTGAGCCGGAGCTGGACGTTCAGCCGGAAGTCTTTGCAGCAGAACCGGCAGAGGCACTAAGCCAGCTACAAAAGCTTCTCGAAACGAGCCAGCCGATGCGGCTTATCGAGGGTATCGACATAGCACATATATCAGGGGCCGAATCAGTGGGCTCGCTGGTGAAATTCATCGACGGCAGGCCGTTTAAGAGCGGCTATAGAAGATTCAAAATCAAAACTGTCGAGGGTGTTGACGATTATGCGATGATTGCCGAGGTTGTAAGGCGAAGATACAAATATGCAATGGCTGGCGAGGAGTTATGGCCGGATTTGATTCTGATAGACGGCGGCCTCGGACAGCTAAATGCAGCAGAAAAAGCGCTTAAAAAGATGAACGCACCGCATCTCAAACTTGCCGCCCTTGCCAAAAAAGAAGAAGACCTTTATATTCTGGGAAGCAGTAAACCGGTCAAATTACCCAGGACATCGGCTGCACTGAAGCTTCTGCAATATGTCCGGGACGAGGCACATCGTTTCGCACAGCACTATCACCATATCCTAAGAGACAAAAAAATGCTCAAAGACAAATAATTACCGCAGACTTCTTTGGAGAGACAAATATGAGAAAAATGAAAGAAAAAATAACTTACTCAGCAGTAGTTTCACTTTTACCAGCAACACTAATCTTTGGTAAGGGCTGCCGACTGGTTAATCAACCTTGTTCAACAAAGCTTTTATTCTTATATCATCGTCAAAACTTTTTATGTCAACGTAATGCAGGTCAATTTTACCAGCGAGGTCATTTAAAC
>CAYLMG010000228.1:0-1635 GCA_964384565.1 uncultured Pirellulales bacterium
ATTCGCAAGTATTCTATAGCCCATGCGTTCAATCAGCATTCGGCCGCATTTATAGCAAAACGTGTTCTCTGATTTTGCGCCGGGCACATTACCCATATAAACGTAGTGCAGCCCTGCTGCCTTGCCTATCTCATAAGCACGCTCCAAGCTCTCAATCGGCGTCGGCACAGAATCCAGATATTTGTACTGTGGATGGAATCGGCTGATGTGCCAGGGGACATCAGGATTTGCCTTTTTAACTATAAAATCAGCGAGCCGCTTTAGCTCATCTTCGGAATCATTTTCCCCCGGCACTAATAGTGTCGTAACCTCAAGCCAGATATTTGTCTGGTTTGCGATATAGCTAATCGTATCAAGCACCGGCTGCAATCTTGCCTTACACAGCCGCTTGTAATAATCCTCACTGAACGCCTTCAAATCAACGTTTATACCATCAAGCCAGTCGGAAATGAAATCAACTGCCTCGATTGTCATATAGCCGTTGCTGACAAAGGCATTCGTCAGCCCCCGTTCCTTCGCCAGCCGGCCGCAATCATTGCACAGCTCCATAAAAACAGTCGGCTCAGTATAAGTATAAGCGATACTTTTACATCTGCTGTTAATGGCACCTTCGACAATTTGCTCCGGCGTTATCGGTTCACCATCGATTCGCCCGCTCTCGATAGCCGCCTGGCTTATCTGCCAGTTCTGACAGAACTCACAGCGGAAATTACAACCCATCGTTGCAATGGAAAAGCTCCTCGTCCCCGGCTGAAAATGAAACAAGGGCTTCTTTTCAATTGGGTCGGGATTAGCCGAGCATACCTTGTCATAGTTGAGTGAATATAATGTTCCGTTTATATTTTTGCGCACGCAGCACCTGCCTAAGTTCCCATCGTCAATCAGACACTGATGGTTACATAGTTTGCACTGGACTTTCTTGTCCTTACCCGACGGTTCCCAGAGCACCGCCTTTTTAAGATTTTTTCCTTCTGTTTCCATAATTATCTTGTCATTTCTGCCTTGCGCAATTAAAGCGATGCTATACGTTTCATAGCTTCTTTGACGTTTGCGGGTTTTGCAAATGCGGAAAGCCGCAAATATCCTTCGCCGGAAGGCCCGAAGCCCGAGCCCGGCGTGCTGACAACGTTGGCTTTTTGCAGCAATATGTCGAAGAATTGCCAGGAGCTATTGCCGTCCGGAGTTTTCAGCCAGATGTATGGAGCATTTTGTCCGCCGTAGGCCTTATAGCCGAGCTTTGTCAGCGAATCGCGAATCATTTTTGCATTGGACAGATAAATATCGATAATTTTCTTTGTCTGTTTTCTCCCATCAGGTGTATAGATAGAGGCTGCACCTGCCTGCGAGATGTAGGAAGCGCCGTTGAATTTTGTGCAGTGACGTCTGTGCCATAAAGTGTTGACCTCAACCGCCCTGCCGTCTTTAGTAAATGCCTTTAACTGTTTTGGAACGACAGTAAATGCACATCGCACACCCGTAAAGCCGGCTGTTTTGGAAAAGCTGCGAAATTCAATCGCAACTTCTTTTGCGCCGTCTATTTCATAAATCGAATGCGGCAAAGATGAATCGGTGATAAACGATTCATTGGCAGCATCGAAAAGTATTATCGACTTATTATCACGGGCAAAATTTACC
>CAYLMG010000229.1:0-1631 GCA_964384565.1 uncultured Pirellulales bacterium
GAGAAGACAGCTGTATTCGAAGTTGCCCCCGATACCGACGCCGACAATAAAAGGCGGGCACGCATCGGCACCGGCCTCTTTCGCAACTTCTACAATCCAGTCGATTACCTCCTGTCTTTGTGCGGTCGGCCGAAACATCTTAAACTGACTCTTGTTTTCACAGCCGCCCCCCTTGGCCATAACGGTTATTTTAAGCCTGTCACCGGCTGTGATTGTCAGATGAACGATAGCTGGTGTGTTTGAGCCGGTACTCTTCCTTGCTTCGAGAGGCTCGGCAACAACACTGTTTCGCAAATAACCTTTTTTATAACCGCCGGCCACTCCTGCATTAATCGCATCTATAATTGTCTTGCTCTTATCAGCCTTAATTACAACCTCGCTGCCAAGCTCAACGAAAACCACCGCAAGACCCGTATCCTGGCAGAGCGGTATCTTTTCTTCTGCTGCAATACGGGCATTTTCGATAAGCTGCTCTAATATCTTTACCGCCCTCCGGCTGCTTTCTTTCTTCGCAGCCTGCTTGAGTCCTTCCAGAACGTCCGGCGGCAATTCATAGCAGAGGCTTTCACAAAGCGACTCAACTATCCGGACAACCTGCTCAAACTCAATAATTCGAGACACTCTTAACTTCCGATTTTAACTTCGTATGTTTTATAGGCTGTATTGCCGACATCATCACTAACTTTAACAGAAATGATGTGCTCACCGGCCTCCAAATCTTCAATCACAATCACAAAATCCTCTTTCATCGTATCATAGACCAAATCTTCCGGCATAGTGCCAATCCAGTCGGAATTGCTGTCAATCGTATATTGAACCTGTCCGATGACGGTAAATTCATCCGTGACTTCGAGAGTTAATGTCACCTTAGCCTTTTCAACCTTCACATCAGCCTTTGATATCACCGGTGCCGTATTATCCACCACGACAGGGTCGCTGACTCTGCTGCCCGAAAGCTTCGTTGTGCTTGTATTACTCTTTTCGTCACTTGCTGTAACCCTTATTTCATACCTGCCGTCTTCGACGGTTTTACTGTCCCATTCAAAATTCGCCGCTCCAGTCTCATCCTCAATTTCAACCCAGTTGGCTCTGCCGATTTTCCTGAAATCAATTTTATAAATCAGCTTATCTTTGTTTTCGTCCTCGGCTTTATATTCTATCTTAAAAACACCCTCTTTGCCGGCCGCCTCAAGACGGCTGGCCTCGACAGATTCAATCTTCGGAGCAAGATTAGGAACCATGCTGGCAACAGCAATTTCCCTTACAACCGGGCTTTCACTGCCGTCAGGGCTTTCCAGAACAAGCTTATATTGACAGAACCTGCCGACAGGACAGTCAAGCTCAATCGGCTCTTTAACTTCAACCGGGCTGCTCCATTCTGAAAAGCTCGGGTCATTGACGTCTTTGACGTTTCCGCTCCTGCACGCAGCCAGCACTTTACAGCCGGAAGGTATCTCAGCCTCGATTTGAAGCTTACCCCACCGTGCAGGCTGACCTGCATCGATCAAATCAGAACTGTATGTGCCCTCCGCGGCAAAAATTTTGCTTAACTTTATCAGCTTCGCCGGGTTCGCTGTGCCGCAATAAACCTCATCACCGTAAACAACCGCCGCCGTTATCTGCGACGCTTT
>CAYLMG010000230.1:0-1606 GCA_964384565.1 uncultured Pirellulales bacterium
ATTCAGCGACGCTGTTCGCATTCGAGCCGGGAGCAGAAGCAAAACCGATATTTTTATTGGCCAGGAAATCCATATCAATATGCTCGAAACCGATCGTTGCAGTTGCAACAAACTTAACTTCGCTGCTGGCCAGCAATTCTTCATCAACCTTGGTAATGCTTCGAACTAAAAGGATATCTGCATCTTTTACAGTCGATACTGAAATTGCCCTGCCGTCGATTGTCCGGACATCGCCAATCGACGAAAAGCATTCCTTAACAAAAGGTATATTTTCATCCGCTATAATTTTCATATAAATTCGCTATTTATAAAAGCTGCGACTTATGATATTTTATTTGTTTTCTATTTCAATTGCACGCATATTATCTTTGAACATAAGCACTTATACACCAGCAAAAGCTCCATAAAAATAATCTTGAATTTTTAAGTAAACCTGCGAATTTATTACAGATACTTAATCCGTATCCAAAGTATAATACTCAAAAATGCAAAGGATATTAAAGTTGAAATATAATTATGGAGGTATACGACAATGCCGGAATTTTCAAATCCATTTGGCTGTCTTGCAAACGACAGGAAGGTTACAGAGGCCGAGTTAATCAGAGCGATTCGTTTTATGGTGGCGGCAGAGTACGAAGCCGTACAGTTATATATGCAGCTGGCGGAATCAACCGACAATGAACTGGCAAAAAAGGTACTCATTGATATAGCCGACGAGGAACGAGTGCACGCAGGAGAATTCTTAAGACTTGTGCATCAATTGGCGCCCGATGAGAAAAAGTTCTACGATGAAGGGTCCGAGGAAGTCGAAGAAATAATAAAAGAATAAAAAAAGAAAAACCTCTCGGGCAAATAAGTTAAATCTCGAATCCTGCGATTCTAACACCGCAGTCGGGACAGCAGCCATTCCTGATATCATTGGTTCTGATTCCGTAGCCGAGCCGTTCGATAAGCAACCTGTCACAATTGTAACAATAGGTGCTCTCGGTTCTCGAACCGGGAACATTGCCGAGATAAACATAGTGCAGGCCTGCAGCCTTTCCGATCTCATACGCCCTCTGAAGAGTCTCGAGCGGCGTCGGAATCGAATCGAGGTATTTATACTGCGGGTGGAACCTGCTTATATGCCAGGGGACGTCTGCACCGGCTTTTGCCACCAGAAATTCGGCCAACCGTCTTAACTCGTCTTCTGAATCATTCTCATTCGGAACAATCAGGGTGGTAACTTCCAGCCACATATCGGTTTGCTTTGCAATATACTCAATCGTATCGAGTACCGGCTGTAGATGCGCTTTGCAAAGTTTCTTATAGTAATCCTCATTAAAGGCCTTCAGGTCAATATTTATCCCGTCAAGCCAGTCTTTCAAAAAATCAATAGCCTCGACTGTCTGGTAGCCGTTACTAACAAAAACATTTGCAAGGCCGTTTTCCTTTGCAAGCTTTCCGCAGTCGGCGCACAACTCCATAAAAATTGTCGGCTCGGTATAGGTATAAGCTATCGATTTACAGCCGTAATTGACCGCAGCTTTTATAATCTGTTCCGGGCTTATAGCCTGGCCGTCAATTTCGCCCTGCTCTACAGCAGCCTGGCTTATCTGCCAGTTCT
>CAYLMG010000231.1:0-1600 GCA_964384565.1 uncultured Pirellulales bacterium
AATTTGTTGAAGCTCTTAAAAAGACATACGAGCGTTTAGGCAAAGAGATGCCGGAAATAAAATTCGGCAACTGACAGTAATATAACGGAATTCAAGACCGGCAGGACTCGAAGGAAATTCGGACGGCCTGCCGGTTTTTTTCTTTTTCGGGTAAATCTTGTATTCGAAAAGGATTTATTTTATAATCCTACATTTGATTCTAAAATAATCAACAAGGTAATATTTTGAGGTGCTGGATTCCCGCTTTCGCGGGAATGACAAGAGTGCGCGGGAATGTCGAAAAGGTGTAAAAAGATGGCGAAGAAGGAAAAAGTGGTGCTGGCGTATAGCGGCGGGCTCGATACGAGCGTAATCCTGCCCTGGCTTAAAGAGACGTACGGCTACGATGTGATAGCCTTTGCGGCGGAGCTCGGCCAGGGCGATGAACTGGCAGGGATTAAAAAGAAGGCTCTTGCGACGGGAGCTGTAAAGTGCATCGTTAAGGATTTGCGTAAAGAGCTCGTTGAGGATTATATCTGGCCGATGCTGAAGTCCGGTGCGGTCTATGAAAATGACTACCTGCTGGGGACAAGTATAGCAAGGCCTTTAATCGCCAAGCACCAGGTCGATGTCGCTCACAGGGAAGGTGCGACGGCTGTTGCACACGGGGCAACGGGAAAGGGAAACGACCAGGTCAGGTTCGAGTTAACATTTATGGCGCTTGACCCGATGCTGAAGATTATCGCGCCGTGGAAGGATCCTAACTTTAAGCTTACCAGCAGAGAAGCTGCGGTTGATTATGCCAAAAAGCATAATATCCCAATCGAGCAGAGCAAAAAAAAGCTTTATTCAAGAGACCGCAACCTGTGGCATATAAGTCACGAGGGAGCAGACCTCGAGGACCCTGCGAACGAGCCGAAAGACAGCCTTTTCGTAATATCGAATCCTGTTTCAAAGGCCCCTGAAAAGGCGGCTTATGTCGAGATTGGCTTTGAAGAAGGGATTCCAGTAAAGCTTAACGGCAAAAGGATTGACGGAGTTAAACTAATCGAGCAGCTAAACTCGATAGGTGGTGTACATTCAATCGGGCAGGCTGATATTGTTGAGAACCGGCTGGTCGGAATAAAATCACGCGGTGTATATGAGGCGCCGGGCGGGACAATACTTGTTACCGCTCATCGTGCACTTGAGATGCTGACACTCGACAGGGAGACTATGCACTATAAGCAGCAGATTGCATTGAAATATGCCGAGCTTGTCTATTACGGCCAGTGGTTTACACAGCTTCGCGAGGCGCTTGATGCATTTGTGGATGTCACTCAGCGGAATGTCACCGGCAGCGTGCGTTTGAAATTATACAAAGGCAGGTGCAGCCTGGCGGGTATTAAGAGTCCGAAGAGTTTGTATCGGCCGGACCTTGCGAGCTTTAAGATGGGAGCTGAATACGACCCAACGGATGCGACTGGATTCATACGGCTGTTCGGCCTGCAAATGAAGGTCAGTGGAATTGTGAACAGGGAGAAGAAATAAATATCAGGCAAGGGAAGTGCTGTGGGTGTACCGCTCTGGATTTGGTTGGTTTTTATTTTTGCACTCGGCTGTTGTGTCGGCAGCTTCTTGA
>CAYLMG010000232.1:0-1537 GCA_964384565.1 uncultured Pirellulales bacterium
CCTGCAATATGGCACCGGCCCGGTAAGCCATAGCAATGCCATCGCCGGTTGCAACCTCCGGGTTGGTGGTCTCGCGATAGAGCTGGCCTGCCCCTCCGGTTGCCAGGATTGTGTTTGCAGCCCAAATTATCTGGTCGGTCCCAGGCGGATTGTGCCTGTCGCAGCTGACTATCCCAACGCACTCGTTGTGGTCGTTAGTGAGTAAATCTACAGTGTAAAAGTTTTCCATTATTTTTATATTTGGATTTTCCCTGACTTTTCTTATGAGCACCTCTGCAATTATCCGCCCTGTTTCATCTCCGTGGGCGTGAGCGATGCGAGGATGCGAGTGGCCGCCTTCGAGCGTAGTGGCAATACGCCCGTCGATTTGATCAAACTCAGTGCCCCAGCGAAACAGTTGCTCGACAAGCTCCGGCCCCTGGCGAACAACAAAGTCAACTACACTTTCGTCACTTATACCGCAGCCGGTCTTCATCGTATCGGCTATATGCGATTCAAATGTGTCTGTTTTTTCAAGCACTGAAGCGATTCCGCCCTGGGCCTTCCAGGTGTTACTATTTTCCAAAGTATCCTTGCAGACAATGATGATATTTTGCTGCTCGGCCGCCTCGATAGCTGCGCGGAGGCCCGCAACGCCGGCTCCAATAACCAGACAATCGGTGAAAAGCTGGTGCGTGGAAATAGAGTCGATATTTACCAGATAACGTCTAAATTCCGGATTGCCAGTCATAACTTATTACTTTTTATCTACTTTTCTCTTGGGCTTTGTTAGGTTCAGAAACAAGAATCTCGTTTGGCTCTTTGGTTTTTTGACGGTTCAAAGCTACTTCATCGGTGAATACTCTATCATCATCGGCATATTTGAGGACAAATGCCTGAAGTTCCTTAGTCGAGGCTGTTAAAATAGGTTTGTCTTCGATTGATGTATGTTCTACAGCATTGGGGTTTTCCTTAAGAAGCTCTTTCATTTCATCATCGTCTGTTAATCTCATTGTCAACTGAGATTCGATGGAATCAATTTTTATAAATGTATGGGCAGGGACAACAAAAAAAGTGTTGTATGACCATTTTACCTTGTTTGGGTCTGCTTCGTCCCATGGCGGTTCGCTTGGGTAAACGTCCAGGAAAAGTTTGTTTTTCAGCTTGACCAAACGTGCGACAAACGAGCCTTTTTGGCCCTCATCATCGGAGAAAATAAGTTTGTAAGTTTTTTCTTGTTCGTTAGGGTCCTTAAACTCCCAAGTAGTCTCGGGGCCGTTGGGGTCATCTACCCAGATACCGAGCAATTTTTCTTCAAACACCAAATCTTTATCTGTGTAAAGCGGATGGAGGGACATAACAGGAACACAGCCGCCTAAAATGCCGGCTAATACATAGAAAAGAAATTTTTTGGTCTTCATTTTCAGTCTCCTTAAATTTTTTGAAATTTATTTACCCCGTAGAAAGAAAGCTCCGTCCTTTGGGCAGGGTAAAAAATACATAGCTCCGGCTTGCCCCGTTAGAAATAATTTTTCTAACGGGGTGAATGCTTAAAGTC
>CAYLMG010000233.1:0-892 GCA_964384565.1 uncultured Pirellulales bacterium
CTGTTTCGGAATCACAGAGCATAAACAAAATAGCTGATTTTTGCAAATGTTTGTTCGGGCTTTTCGAAATGCGAACGGTTATCTTCGGGGGCAAAAAATTTGAATTTGGACTTGCTTTTCACTGAAAAATAATATATTAAATTTCTCTCTGTGAAAAAAATTTGCACAAACTTCGGACAAAATTTTTAATGTGGTAGTGAAATTATGGCGGATTTGCAGGCATTAAGCGAGGCAGTTTTTAAAGGCGACCAGCAAAGCTGTATTGAGCTTACCAAAGCGGCCGTGGAAGAAGGCGTAGCGGCCGATAAAATCCTTAACGAGGGCCTGATTTCGGCGATGGACAGGATAGGAGAGGGTTTCAGTAAAAACGAAATATATATACCGGAGATGCTGATAGCAGCTCGAGCGATGAAATCCGCAATGGAGATATTAGAGCCGGAACTCGTCAAGGCAGGCGTCGAGCCGGTAGGAAAATTAATAATAGGGACGGCAGCAGGTGACCTTCACGATATCGGCAAGAACCTTGTAGCGATGATGCTGAAAGGTGCCGGCTTCGATGTTATTGACCTCGGCGTCGACGTCTCTGTCGAGAAATTTATCGAGCAGGCCAAGACAACAGGAGCTCAGCTTATAGGAATGAGCACACTTTTGACGACAACGATGCCCTCGATGGAAGTGACAATAAAGGCACTTAAACAGGCGGGGATATCGGCCAAGGTTATAATAGGCGGAGCCCCGGTGACACAGGAGTACGCGGACAAAATCGGTGCCGATGGATACGCTGCTGACGCCGCAGAGGCGGTGACAGTGGCAAAAGGCCTGGTAGCGTAAAGCGCAGACGAGAGCATCGGTATATCAGTGTACAAAGAGACCACTAAAACGGGGGATTAAA
>CAYLMG010000233.1:902-1520 GCA_964384565.1 uncultured Pirellulales bacterium
GTAGAAAAGAAACTTGTTAAGCTGTCATTCCGCACTTGATGCGGAATCCATACCTTTGAAAAAATAGATTCCTGCTTGCGCAGGAATGACAATAAAAGTGTTTTCTACAAAGCAATTTCAAATCAAAAATCCCTTCTCTGCAAAACAAATAAACTTTTTTTCCCATGTTAAAAAAATGTTTTTTGAGATACTTTATTGGCTGGTTTTTATTAAAATGGACACTTAGTGAAAATGGGAAAGACCGGATTCAGATATGCGTAAGATACAAAGCGAAAATCTGTCACAACTGCTTAATCAGCTTAGGTTTACGCCGCTAAAGAAACGTCGCAAACAACTTGCTGAGGCGGAAAAGCTGCTGGAAACCGTCAAGCCGGACAAGGAATATCCGTTCGCATTTGTATGCTATCGAATCACGGGATTTCAGCTAAAAGAGACGAGATTATCGGAAGTTATCAAAGGAGAGCAGCTCGCAGAGGACCTTAGAATCTTTATCTCCAAGCTGAGCGGTCGGATGGCGGAGCCGGTCGGGCTTTCGAAAGAAAAGGTCTATACCGTCGAGCAATTGGCTGAAGAGCTTTCCGTCAGCACGAAAACAATCAGACGATGGCAAAAAAAAGG
>CAYLMG010000234.1:0-1503 GCA_964384565.1 uncultured Pirellulales bacterium
AGAAGCTCTGTCAGTATCGCAAGCTCACTTGTGGTAAAGCCTGCAAAGCCGTCCACCCAGATTTCAGCACTATCAAAAAAATCCGAACCAGCCACTGCTCTGCGGGCGAGATTCAACTGCATTTCAGGGTCAAGGAATCTGCCCTGCACAAACTGCAGGTATTCTCTTAAAATCAAGGCTATATCGGCAAACTTCAGGGCGGAAAACCTGCTATATTCGTCTTCTTTCAACCCGGCGATGAGCTGCTCAATATCTTCGGGCTGCTTGGCATACATCTGAAGCTCGGCGATAGTCTGCGTCATCTGCCTGCTGAAACCCGCAAAACCAGCCGACTGACTGAAAAGTTTCAATTTACTTTTGTGCTCGGCGAGAATCCTGCTAATAACCATTTGCCGTCCGATTTTTGAAAGTCTCGGTCGGGCGGTATTTTTGCCCAGTAGCAAATACTGAAGCCTGTCAAACGACAATACATTCAATCCACTAATCTTTTGCGAAAGGGGCGGCTGCTCTCGCCTATCGGCGAAGCCGATGGAAGGGTAAGGGCTGTAAAAGCCGCTGAGCTGCTTATTGGAAAGTATAGCCCGCTCGGCCTGGTAGGTCGCCTGCTCAGGAACCAGAAAAATCAGCTTCTGCCGGTCTTTCGGCTCCAGCAGAGCCTTTATCAGGGAATTTATGCAGTAGCTGCTTTTGCCTGTACCACTTCTACCGAGAACAAATTGAACCGCCATAACAAACACCTAAAAACTACAGTTAATTAAACCGTTTTTACCACAAAAAGAGAAGTTTTTCAAATCTCTGTTTTTTTGAATGAATTTTCAGGAACATTCCGTCTTATTTTTTGTCTATAACAAATAGAAGCGAACATTTTAGCCAGCTCTCAAGTACAAATAAATAGAAGTCTTCAGGACCGAGTAATTTCGCTTCCTCCTCTCCTCCTCAACTCGGTCCTGCTTTTTTATGCAGCAGGGGCGGTTTGCGAACATTATTATCAGGACAAAAGTATACTAATTTAGAGCTTCCAACAGGGTCAGGTAAATCTCTTTCTCCTCTCCTCCGCAGCCTGGCCCTGTTTTCTTATTGTCATCTGTCAAACAGCATCGAACTTTTTGCCAGCTAGTAAGGTAAATAAATATAGAGCAATCAACGCAACTAACGGACCGGGTACTTAGCTACTCAACTTCTGCGAAATCCGGTCCGTTTTTGTTTTAAACAGCTCACAAAACAGTCCGGCTTTCATAAAAAAAATCAGTAGTCCAACAGACACAAACAGGTTATAATGCCAATTTCTATCTCGATAAAAATTAACAGGCAGCTTATATACAGGAGCGGAATTATGTCAGGCCATTCTCACTGGGCAGGTATAAGATTCAAGAAGGCGGCACTCGACGCAAAGCGAGGCAAAATCTGGAGCAAACTTGCGAGGGCTATTATCGTAGCGGCGAAGGCCGGCGGGGGCGACCCCGGGTCGAACCTTACTCTGCGATACGCGATAGATAAAGCCAA
>CAYLMG010000235.1:0-1501 GCA_964384565.1 uncultured Pirellulales bacterium
TCATAAGTTTGAATCTCGGCAGAGAAAAGCTCTGGTACATTTTATGGAAAAGCTCCGCCGAATTTACGCCGTATTCGATAAGCTCGGCTGACGCCTTATGCACCCTGCTGTCGGTGCTTGTGAACCTGAACCAGCCGGTATCGGTCGCTATGGCCACGAACAAGGCCAGTGCGCTCTTTTTATTTATTTTCCAGCCGGCATACTTAAATAAATCATATATGATAAGTCCCGTGGCCGCCGCCTTCGTATCGGCAAGCTCGACATTACCGAGGCCGTCACTGGTTATGTGGTGGTCGAATACAAGGACCTGCTTTTTACTGTTTTCAATAAAATCGGCTAAACCATCCAATTGTTTGCGGCTGTTGGTATCGACGATGACAATGAGGTCCGGCTGGAAAAATGAACCGTCTTTCAATTGCTCGATATTTACATCCTTATCGAGGACAGCCGGCTTTTCAGAAAATAAAAATTCGTACCATTCGGGCAACTCAGACGGAAGTATGGTTTTTGCATCTTTGCCAATGGATTTCAGCATTTCAGCTACTGCCACGACACAGCCGCAGGCGTCGCCGTCCGGCCGGGTATGCGTTGTGACAATGACCTTGCCTGCCTTTTCAATAAGGTCAACAGCTTTTTGTAAAATGTCAGGATTCATAAGGCTAAATCCATTCTTAAATTCAAACAGGTTCAAAACGAAAATTATAAGTGTTTTGTAGCACTTTATAAATCACGATTATTTAAAATATTTTTTGCGTTCTGGCAGTCTTTTGCAATTTGGTCTGCGAGTGCTTTTTCAGATTCGAACTCTTGCTGGTTCCGTATCTTCTCAACAAAGTCGAAAGCCGTCCATTTGTCGGTCAGGTCTTCAACTTCGCTCAAAATATGCGCCTCTATCGATAAAGGATGGTCAGGGCCGTAAGTAGCTGACCTTCCAATACTGAAAGCAGCGGGAATTGTATCTTTGGTTTGACAAACAGCCTGCTCATTTTCTCCTACCTGAACCGTTCCCGCGTAAACTCCTTCAGCGGGGACAAGCTGATTTACCTGTCCGAGGTTTGCCGTTGGAAAACCGAGCCGTTTTCCCTTACCTCTGCCGGCAATAACTTTACCGATTAGTCTGTAAGGTCTGGTGAGTGCGACGGCTGCATCGGCAACCTTGCCCTCCAGCAGGAGATTTCTAATCAATGTGCTTGATACTTTGACAGAAGGCCCGATAGACAATTTAACGGATTGCTGCTCGACGGAGACTGCCTCAAATCCGAATTCGGAGGCGAGATAGGTTAATGTGTGAATATTTCCGTTTCGGCCTGCCCCGAAATGAAAGTTCTCACCTTCTACAACGACGGCCGGTCTGATGCCTTTGGTAAGAATTTTTTCCACAAAATCCCGGGCTGACAGGTTCAGAAGGTTTTTATCACTTTTTAGCAGTAGCAGGTAATCGGCGCTGTTTTCGGCGAGCAGCTTCTCTTTGAATTGTAAGGTTGCAAGTCTTTCGGGCGTC